>JBDUEM010000071.1:0-28439 GCA_040002435.1 Bryobacteraceae bacterium | reverse complement strand
ACTGCCAGAGATGATCCTGCATCTAGTATATACCCCGAGAGGTCTGGCCGAATGCGGGTTGCTATTTGTTTAACGTATAGTCGGAAAGATGGGTTCCAACTATTCGGCGGCAGAGACGCAGAGTCTGGCGGATCAATACAAGCAGCAGTTTCCGGTTACCGAGAAGCTGGTGTACCTAAACCACGCCGGCGTTTCGCCGCTTTGCAGGCCTGCCTCAGAGGCCATGAAGCAACTTGCGGATGACGCTTGTGTTTATGGATCGCTTCACTACGACCAATGGATGGACGCTTACGAAGGGTTGAGGGTTGCGGCGGCGCGATTGATTGGCGCGGAGTGGCCGGAGATTGCCATCGTGAAAAATACTTCCGAGGGGATCGCGACGGTTGCGATGGGGATCGACTGGCGGGCCGGCGACAAGGTGGTGGCGTTTCAGGAAGAGTTCCCGGCGAACTTCTATCCCTGGAAGCGCCTGGAGGCCCGGGGCATTGAGGTTATATGGCTTTCGATTCACGATTCGCTGGACCGGATTGACGAGGCCGCCAAAGGTGCCCGGCTGCTGGCAATCAGCTACGTGCAATACCTCAGCGGCTACCGGGCTGACCTGGAGGCAATTGGCGAGATCTGCGCACGGCGCGGGTGTTTCTTCTTTGTGGATGCTATTCAGGGCATGGGCGCTTTTCCACTCGACGTCCGGAAATGCCGGATTCATGCGCTGGCGGCCGATGGGCATAAGTGGATGATGGGCCCGGAAGGCTGCGGCGTGCTTTACATTCGCAAAGACATGCAGGATTCCATTGAGCCGGTAGAATTTGGCTGGACGAATGTGGCAGGATACGCTGACTATTCCTCGCGGGACATGGCATTGCGGACCGACGCTGGGCGATATGAATGCGGGACGTTAAATACGATCGGGTGCTTCGGGCTGCGGGCGGCGCTGGACTTTATTCTCGATGTGGGCGTGGAACGGATCGGCCCTGCGGTGCAGGCGCTGGGAGACCGGATTGCGGAGGGCGTTGCCGCCAAGGGCTATGAGGTTCTGGGCGAACGGACGGCGGCAACTGGGGCCGGGATTGTCAGTTTCCGGAAGCCGGGCTTGGATGCACGGGTGATTGTCCGTGACTTGAAGGCAAAGGGCATTATGGCCGCGCCCCGGCAAGGCTGGGTGCGAGCGTCACCCCATTTCTATGTGGGGATGGAAAAAATGGAGACGCTTTTAGAGGCTTTGGCTTGAGCGACGAGCAGCGCGAGATGGGGCTCGCGCGCGGACGCGGGCGTCCGCCATTCTTCCACTCGCAACAAGGTTAGGCCGGGACGGGCTCCGGTTTTTTGGGGGGCGGAATCGCGTTTCCTAGGTTCATGGAGCCGCCACCTTCGCTGACGTAGTTTCTGTTCCAGGAGGGGATCTCAAACGTTACGTCGCCTTCCACCACGCACTGGCAACCTAGTCTGGAATGGAGCGTGAGGCCAGGGGCCATTTCCAGGCGGTCGGCTTCGTCATCGTCCATTTCAGAGAGTTGATTGTCGCCGCCGTTCTTCACGATCACGTGGCAGGTTGTGCAGGCGTTGTTACCCCCGCACGCGTGTTCCAGATGGATGCCGTTATTCAGGCAAATATCCAGCAGGGATTCCGGTTTTCCGTGTTCCGCATAGGGCAACTTGCCCTTTTCGAACTCCACGGTCTTTCCCTCTGGCAATATCGTAACTTTCGGCACTACTTCATTATACCCTCCTGCTATACTTGCATTCTTGTGTTTCATCTCCTTGAAAAACGTATCCAAAAGGCCGTTTCCGATCACGTAAGAGTGCGGTATGGTTCCGACGCGCCAGTGGCGCTGGAACAACCCAAACAAAGCGATTTTGGCGAACTTGCCCTACCGGTTGCGTTCCAGCTTGCGCGGCAGTTGAAGAAGGCTCCGAAGGCCATCGCTACGGAACTGGCTGACGAGATCGGCTCGATTGAGGGCGTCGCGTCGCTGGAGGTGGCGGGCAACGGTTACCTGAATGTCCGGCTGGACCGGTCCGCCTACGCTCATGGGATTCTGAACTCAGCGCAGGCAGTGCCGGACCTTACGCCCGGCAAGACGGTTGTCGAACACACCAACATCAACCCGAACAAAGCCGCGCACATCGGGCATCTGCGGAATGCCATTCTCGGCGACACCTTCGTGCGGATGCTACGGATTGCCGGGAACCGCGTGGAGGTGCAGAACTACATCGATAACACCGGCGTGCAGGTAGCCGACGTAGTGGTGGGGTTTCATTATCTCGAGAGGAAATCTCCCGCCGAGGTTCAGGAACTGATCGATGCCGGTAAGTTCGATTATCTGTGCTGGGATCTCTACGCGCGGATGGCGGGCTACTACAAAGACAATCCGGAATCGCTCGCCTGGCGGAGCGAGACTCTGCACTCGATTGAGGCCGGGACAGGAATCCAGGCGGAACTCGGACACCTGGTGGCGGACGCCATTGTCCAGGCGCACATCGCGACGATGCTCCGGCTGAACGTCGATTACGACGTGCTCCCGCGGGAGAGCGAGATTCTGCACCTGAAATTCTGGGCGACCGCCTTCGAACAGTTGAAAGAGCGGAGAGCGATTTATTTCGAGACGGAGGGCAAGAACAACGGTTGCTGGGTGATGCCCGGCAGCGCGTTCTCCGACTTTAAAGAGGACGAAGACAGCAAGGTGATTGTCCGGTCCAACGGCATCGTCACCTACGTAGGCAAGGACATCGCCTATCAACTCTGGAAATTCGGGCTCCTCGGGAAAGACTTTTACTATCGCCGCTTCCCGCATCCCGGGGGCTACGAACTCTGGGTCACCACGGATCACCCCGTCAACGAGGTGTCGCCGGCATTTGGGAAGGGAACGCGCGTCTTCAACGTGATCGATTCACGGCAGTCGTATTTGCAGGATGTGGTGGTGGCAGGCTTAAAGGCATTGGGATACGAGAAGCAAGCTGCGGCGTCGGTGCATTTTTCCTACGAGATGGTAGCGCTGACGCCGGGTACTTGTGTTGACCTTGGTATCGAGCTTTCCGAAGAAGACAAACGGCGCGCCTACGTGGAAGTTTCCGGCCGGAAGGGCCTGGGCGTCAAAGCGGATGATTTGATCGACACATTGATTGCAAAGGCTGCCGAGGAAGTGGATTCGCGGCATCCGGAAGCGACAGCCGAAGTAAACCGGCGCGTAGCTTCTGAGATCGCCATCGGCGCGCTCCGTTTCTTTATGCTGAAGTTCACGCGCAATTCGATCATCGCCTTTGATTTGCGTGAGGCTTTGAGCTTCGAGGGCGAGACCGGCCCTTATGTGCAATACGCGGCAGTTCGCGCGGGCAACATCTGGCGCAAACTGGAAGAGCGGGGGCAGCGCATCCCGGATTTCCCGAACGAACTGGATGCGGCCGCTATGGGCCGGCAACTGGCCGATGAGGGGTGCTGGCAGTTACTGCTGCAAGCCTCGCACACCGACGTTGCCATCGCGCGGGCCATCGCTTCCGGCGAGCCTGCCCATGTAGCCAAGTACGCCTTCCAATTGGCCCAGGCGTTTAACACTTTTTATCACGAGTACCCTGTTCTGGCCGAGGAAGACCCGGAGAAGAAAGTGTTTCTGTTGTGGATGACGCAATATTTCCGGCAACAGCTGGAACGTACACTCGGCGTGTTGGGAATCTCGGTCCCCGAGTACATGTAGTTTGCTATGCTTGTTCGCGAATATGCGAACTACTCACATTGGCGTGGTGCTGTTTCTGGGCGGCGCCTTTCTTCTTGCTGAGACACCTCTCAACCTGAAGAATATGGACCTGGAGGCAATTGATTCTTCCTGCAAACCATGTGACGACTTTTACCAGTTTGCAATGGGTAAGTGGTTCGCCGCGCATCCAATTCCGGCCAACCAGACGCGCTGGGGAAAGCGATGGGCCGGGGCTGACGGCAACCTGGATGTCTTGAAGGGGATCACCGAGGAACTTGTGGCGGGGGACTTCAAGCCGGGTACCAACGAGCGCCTGGTTGGCGACTTTTACGGATCGTGCATGGACCTCAGCGCGATTGACGCCTTGGGCGTCAAGCCCATCGCTCCCTCGCTGAAGCGAATTGCGGATATCGCAGACCGGCGCGGATTGCAGTTGGAGATCGTGAATCTGCATCGCGAGGCTCCCTATGTGTCCGCCGGTTTCCGGTTTACGTCGCGGCCCGATAGCGACGACCCGCGCCAGGTAATTGCTCAGATTGTGCCCGCGCCGCTGGGTCTGCCGGACCGCGACTACTATCTGAAAGAAGACGCGAAGTCGAAGGCAACTCGGGAACGTTACCGGCAGCATATTCAGACCCTGCTGACGTCAGCGGGAGTCTTCACAAGCGATGCTCCGGACCGGATTATTGCAATGGAAACCAGTTTCGCGCGGGAACAGCTTTCGCGCGTGGAGCGCCGCGATCCTTACAAAACGAACACCCACTTGACCTCGCGAACGCTGGAAGGGCTGATGCCGCACTTCGACTGGCCGCTTTACCACCGAACCGTCGGAATCCGGTTTGAAGGCACAGCCAATGTGGTGGATCCGAAATACATCAAGGAATTGAACCGGCAGTTGGAGGAGACCAGCCTGGAGGATTGGCGGCTGCTGCTGACCTGGAATGTGATCCGGGCGAGCGCCAGCGATCTTTCGGCTCCGTTCCGCCAGGAGGCATATGAGTTTCACGATCACTTCCTGGGCGGGCAGCATGAGCAGGCGCCGCGCTGGAAGTATTGCGTGGAGCGCACGGACTCCCTGCTTGGCGAGGCGCTGGGAAAGATCTACGTCGAGCGGGTGTTTCCGCCGGCAGCCAAAGCGAAGATGCAGGAGATGGCGAAATTCATCATGGCCGCGCTGAAGGACAGCATCCTCGGCCTGGACTGGATGAGCGATGAGACGAAGCAAAAGGCGCTGGCTAAGCTGGCCAGCATCGATCCCAAGGTTGGTTACCCGGATAAATGGAGATCTTATGCCGGGCTTGACGTTTCACGCCGGGATTATTTTGGCAGCGTCCGGAATGCGCAGCGGCTGAATCAAAACTTCGAACTGGCCCAGATCGGGAAGCCGGTCGACCGTACCCTATGGCGAATGACGACGCCAACTTCGAACGCCTACTACAACCCGCTGTTGAATGAAATTGTTTTTCCCGCCGGTATTCTAGTTCCCCCGATGTTCAGCGCCGATGCCGAAGACGCGGTGAACTACGGGGCCATCGGCGTGGTGATTGGCCACGAGATCAGCCATGGGTTTGACGATCAAGGTTCTCAATATGACGCCGATGGCCGGCTGAAAAGCTGGTGGACCGCGGAAGACCGCAGACGCTTCACAGAGCGTACGGAATGCGTAGTCGATCAGTTCGCGCACTACTTCATTGAGCCTGGAGTGGGTCACAACGGAAGGCTGGTGCTGGGAGAATCCATTGGCGATCTGGCGGGCGCACGGATTGCCTATCTTGCGTACAGGAAATCGCTGGAAGGTAAGAAGCGGCCACCGGTCACCGCCGGTTTCACTCCGGAACAGCGATTCTTCCTCAGTTGGGGGCAGGCCCGCGGCGATTCCATCCGCATTGAGCAGCAAAGGCTCATGGTGATCACCGACCCTCACCCGACCGCTAAGTTCAGGGTGATCGGGCCGCTCTCGAACATGCCGGAATTCCAGAAGGCGTTCGGGTGCAAGGAGGGCGATGCGATGGTACGCCCTGCCGGAAAGGCGTGCCGGATCTGGTAGGCGTGATCTTCAGCGCAGCGGCTCGCCACGGGTGGAGATGGTGAGTTTAGCCGGACCGCAGCCGCCGCATTGAAAGTGTATTTTGTTAGATCCATGGCGCATGACCGGAGTTGTCCCGTGGATTCCGGCCCCTGGCTGTTCAAATCCATTGGCATTGAACACGCGGGCTTCGCCGGATCCCAGGTATTCCAGATACCATCCGGTCTGGAGGTTCGCCGGGAAGGAAACAGACTTGCCGTTTATCGTGAGGTTCGCATCTTTGACGGGGCGGGCTTGCTCTCGAAGCGCTTCTAAACGGCTGAACCGTGCGTCCACGGCCGCGCCGGACGGAACCCCGGTTAGAAATACATACACGCGGGAAATAGTTTTGATATCGATGTTGCGGATAGCCCAGTAGTTGTTAAAGGGAAACACGAAATCATAGATCTCGCCCTTCGCCGCCTCGCGCATCTCAACGTAGCGCCGGCCCTTGAAATCCAGGCGCACGTAATAATCGCGGACCGGCCAGCGGGAAGAATCCTCGATAACGAAGTGCAGGAACGCGCCCGACCCGTCCCCGGTGACCCACGTGCCTAGGGCGCGATTCTCGCGCAGGTCCCTTGGGCCATCGAGGATCAATTCCGCACATCCCCACCCCGAGGGATTGGAACCCTTATTGGACGCCATCACATGGAATCCGTCCTCCTCCGATTTCAGATCGAAGGAAAGCCCCTCAGTCTGCCGCGAGGGACTGCCCAACGGACCGTTTCCGGAAGTATTACGATCCAACTCCTGTTGCGGGTCCAATAAGGAAATATTTCCGCGGTCGCCAAATGGAGCCAACGACGGCATAGCGTCGATCGTGATCCGCAGAGGCTGATCCGGGTTTCCATTTTCGAGAGTCCATTCATCTTCGCCTGCTACATACTTCTCAGGGAAGTAAGTTACGGGCAAAATCTGCCATCGCCCATTCCCGGTGCGCTCGAGTTCAAACTCCGCTCCCGCCGCCTTGAGTTGGTCGCGGATCCGCGGCGGGAAATAGGCCTTTTGCTTCAGAGCCTCCCAGTTGGCGATCCGGGAAAATATCTCGCGCGTCCGTCCGTTCCCGTCAAGAGCGGCCTTATCCGTTTCGAGAGACATTGCGGCACGGTACGCCAGCGCCTTCGACCAGGCATATACCATCTCGCGAGGACGCGTCGCCTGAGCATCCAGGGCGGCAGCGAAGTAGCCGAACCAACCAAATTCGAACGGCTGCAAATCGGCGAAGGATGCTTTCGCTCCTGCTACGCTCACGCGATCGAAATGCTGGATCATCCCCGTATGAACGGTGTCCGTAGTGTTTCCGCGGCTAAAGATATGCCACGAGTAATCCGTGATGGGAGCATGAGCCCAGAGAACCTCACGTTTGGTGTATCCGAACAGTTTTGAAATTTGCAGATTGTAGATGTACCACTCAGGTCCAGTGGGCCAATAACCGAGATTCTCTCCCGTGCCGTCCGGATAGATGTAGTCAAAGCCATACTTATCCAATGAAGCGGCTTCGGAGCGAGCCACGCGGTCATAGAGATCACTCGTGACGTCGGGGCGGTATGAACCTACGAATTCCGAGAAATTCTCGATTGGAGAACCCGCGGGGTGCGACGCGGCCCTGGTACCGTGCGCTCCTCGGAGGCAGGCGGTGAATCCATAAGGCGGCGACGTTTTCAGATCGTCGTACGTGATGATTTCATCTCCAATGCGGAGGTCACGGCAATGAAAACGGGATTTGTCATTCTTCCCAAGAAGTCCTAGGGGCGAGGTGGTGGTTGGAAGGAAGGTGTCCCCAGGGCTTACGTCTGCGCCTAATATTCTGCGCCTGTCCGGGTACATCATGAATCCAGTAGCAGGCACTGGGGACACCAACGGGTCGGTTTTGTCCACTAACATTTCGAGGTTGTGCATGCCGAATTTAAGGCCCGCGGTGTGGATCTTTCGGGAAACTTCTTTCAGCCCCCGTTCTCCGCCAGGGAAATTCAACAGATTGACGCCGTAGGATCCATGCGTGGCGTTCCATGTCCCGCCATAGACGACAACGGAGCCGAAGCCGCCAACTTTTGCATAATTGATCATGGCATCGGCGGTGGACTCCTTCAAATCGCAAAACAGATATGACCGTTCCTGTTCCGGAGACCGGCGTGCCCAGATGCCATTGAGGGTCGGATGAGGCAGGCCATAATCGAGTTCGATCCGCTCGATGCGATCGAGTAACTTCGGAGTGGGACAGCCGACAAGGGCGAATCCGGTTCCCTCGAGAAGCACCCGGCTGTCGCCTTCGACGGTCAGTACCGCCCTGGCTGCCTTCGAGTGCGTCTTCATGTTTAGCGGGACGACCGCGATGGCATACTCATCATTCCGGGCCGATGCAAGCGTTTTGCTGACATACTTGTCGAGCGTAAGGGGCAGATTCGCCAACTCCACTATGGATACGGAGTGGTCGCTGAGGGAAGCCAGTTCAAATGTCAGAAAGGATGGCGATACTTTTACGCGGACTTTGGCCTCGATACCGGTATCGCCGAACTTCACACTCAAAACGCCGCGGTGCAGGCTGACCGAATTTGAGCCTGTTCGCCGGCCGTCCTTCTCGATGGACATAAATGCCGATGTCGATTTCAAATAATCGCGATTCCCTAGACGATCCCGAAGCGAATGATTCAAGCCGTCACTACCAATCCCGTAAACCAGGCTGTCTGTCTTGAATTCGATGACGCCGGCGGCCTCTGTGCGGGACAGCATCACAAGAAGTAGGAGACAGCTAGCGGGTGTTCGCATTACAACTCCGCCCCGGTCGCGTCCTCAACAGGCAGCCTGCCGTTACTGCTGGCGGCGAGTGTAAGCTCCCGCTCGAATTTCAGCAACGCGCTTTCCAGTGAGTAGTGCTCAGAAGCGAACGCCTTGCCCTTTTCCCCCATGCTGGTGCGGAGACCCGGGTCTTCGTAGAGAATGCCAAGAGCGCGCGAAAGCTCGTCCGGACTTCCGGCGTTCACCACAAGCCCCCCACCAGACCGGGCGGCCACCTGCCGCGTATCGTTACCCTCCGGAACGGAAGCAATGAAGGGTCTTCCGGAAGCCATAATCGTTGGGACTTTGCCGGGAACCGCCGGAACGTTCAGCGCCGGATGGAGTGTGATCAAAGCTACGTCACAGGCCTGTAGCGCCGCGAAGTACTCTTCGTTCGACAAACAGCCGAGAAACCGCACGTTGACCAATCCGGTGGCGGCCAGGCGGACCTCTTCCGATCGTGGGCCATCCCCAGCGAGAACGAATTGCCAATCCGGCCGCTCGGTTCCGGCACGCCGGGCGCACGCTAGGATGACGCTCATGTCCTGCGCATGCCCCATGAGCCCCGCGTAAAGTATGACAAAACCCTTCCCGGTCTTCCTGTCGTCGCAGAAGGCTGTGCCTGGCCCGGCAGCGTCGCAGTGACGTAGATCTACGAAGTTACTGACGAAGGAAGCACGGTTCGCAGCCAGGAAAGAGTGAGATCGCAAGATGTTCAGCGTTGCCGGAGCTGCCGCTACGATTCTTCCCGAGTTGCGGTAGGCGGCACTTTCGATCCAACGCATCAGTCCGATCAGCCATCTATTCTTCAGAATTCCCAAGTCAATTGCTGTTTGGGGATAGAGGTCGTGGAGATGGATGACGTAGGGCGTACCGCGCAGCTTCTTGGCAAGGATTGCAGCAATTGTCAGCGGCAACGGCGGCGACGATACGAGTACGGCGTCGGGATTTGTAGCGCGCAGTAACCGCATCGCGATCCGCATGCTGACCGCTACCTGATCTAATCCGCGCAGCACCGGCCAGGAACCGCCAAAGAGGCTGGCGACTCTTACTACCTTGACGCCCTTGATGGACTCTTCTTTGGGTAGCGCAGTCCGGCCGTCCCCGGGCACAAACTTTGTGGGATACCGCGTCAGTACCAGCACTTCATGTCCCCGACTCACCAGTCCTTCAGCCAGCCCTCGGCACAGATAGGCCGCGGCGCGCGCTTCCGGTATGTATCGATCCGTGAGGACAACAAGTTTCATAGCGCCAGCGTTCTAAACCTTCTGCAAAGTGAGCGCTTGGGCCGGAGGAGTGTTCCACTCCGCTTCCGCGGAATCCGCCAGGCGGAAGCTTAGGAGCAGCCGGCAGACGGTTTCGGCGACACGTGATTCCAGGTACTCGGGCGGAGGTTTCCAGGCGTTCGGGCGGTCAATGACAAATTTTAGGGCACGAACAATCAGTTCGGGCTCCACTCCGGAGAGGATAGTGCCTCCGCATTCGATGGTTTCGGGGCGCTCCGTCACATCGCGCAGAGTGACGTTGGGGACGCCGAAAATACAAGCCTCCTCTTGAACCGTGCCGCTATCCGAGAGAACGCAAGCGGCGCTCCGTTCCAGCTTTACGAAGTCAAAGAAACCGAATGGTGGAACGAAACAGATGCCTGTCCCCTCCAGATCCAGACCGAATGCCTCGGCGCGCGAGCGGGTTCGGGGGTGCAGACAACAGACCACGGGATAGCCGTACTCGTCCTTCAACTCCGACAGGGCCTGCATCACGCTCCGCAGCCGGTCCTCCCGGTCGACATTCTCGCTGCGGTGCAGCGTGACCAGAAAGAACCGGCCCGCCCGCAGGCCGAGTTCGTCGAGGGCGGGACTGGCTTCGATTCGATCGGCGAAGTGGTCTAGGACCTCTTTGATGGGATTGCCAGTGACGTAGATGCGGCGGCCTGGAATGCCTTCCGACAAGAGATTCTCGCGGCTGCGCTGCGTATAGGGGAGCAGAACGCTACTCGAGTGATCGATGATGCGCCGGTTTACTTCTTCCGGGACGCGGTCATCGTAGCAACGGTTTCCCGCCTCCATATGGTAAACGGCGATCCCGAGACGGCGGGCGACAATCGCGGCCAACCCGCTATTGGTATCACCCAGCACCAGAAGCCGTTCGGGACGATAAGTCCGGAACAGTTCCTCACTATGCTCCAGAATTTGCCCAACCTGTCCGCCGAAGCTCTCCGCGCGAGCTCCCATGTAGACATCAGGCCTGCGGATGCCTAGGTCATCGAAGAAAATCTTGCTCAGGCGGTCATCGTAGTTCTGGCCCGTATGCACCAGAACATGATCGCCCTGCGAATCGAGAATAGGGATGATCCGGCTGAGCCGGATGATTTCCGGGCGCGTACCCAGAATTGTCATGATTCGCATAAAGCAATCTCCTAGCGGAGCAGTTCCGGTTGCAGTTGCATGGCGAATGCAGGGCCCGGAGCACCAACCAATTCACCGTCAGGCAGCAGGAGGCCGTTGGATTTCATCAAAGCAGCGGTTTCTTCCGGCGTCATTACGTGATCTCCGGAACTATACTCCCGGCTGAGGCAGCCCGTTTGTTCCAGGCGGCCGCTGATCTCAGCGAGCATTGGCCGGATCGCGTACCACCGCCCGCGCTCCACGGTTCTAACGGCTTCATCTTCGCTGACGAGGGCTTCGTGGATCTTCTCTCCCGGCCGGATTCCCGTCACGACCTGTTCAATCGGCCGGCCGCCAATCAGCGCGGCGGCAATGTCGACAACCCGCGCCGACGGCGCGTGGGGCACATAGATTTCGCCCGGAAAACCGGTGCGGATGGCAGCGAAGACCGTATCCACCGCCGAGTCCAGGCTCAGAAGAAAGCGAGTCATATCGGGTGTAGTAATGGTGACCGGCCCTCCCTGGCGTATCTGGTCCTGAAAGAACGGAACCACCGACCCGCGTGAGGCCAGGACATTTCCATACCGGACGCAGACGAAGCGTGTACCGGGACACCGCATATTCGCCTGAATGAAGATTCGCTCTTGAATCGCTTTTGTCATGCCCATGGCGTTGACGGGCTTGCAGGCCTTGTCAGTGGACACGCCGACGACGGTCTCGACAAGGAGGGTGTGTTCCTGAATTGCCCGCACAATGTTTTCCGCCCCATTGACGTTGGTGCGAACGGCTTCGTATGGAAAATACTCACAGGTCGGCACCTGCTTCATAGCGGCGGCGTTGATTACCACGTCGGCGGCTCGCAGCACGGACGCGACGCTTCCGGAGTCGCGCACATCGCCGATACGGAAGTCGAGAATCTGTTCAAAGTCCCGGTAGACCAGATCGTCAGTAGCCGCTCGGAGCTTTTGGAACTCCAGCCGCATAAAGAATTGCTTCGCTTCATCCCGGGAGAAGATGATGATCTTGGAGGGGAATCCCATTTCTCCGGTGAGTAGCCGCTTTACAAGCGTCTTGCCGAGAGAACCGGTACCACCGGTTACTAAGATACGTTTGCCATGTAACGGTTTCATTGAGAGAGCCAGCTTTTGTAAGGAGTGCTGTCGGTTGCCAATTGATGAACAAGTTCAGGCCAGGATGGGGCTGTATAGCCAATCGCATGGTACAGCTTTTGGCCCAGCATGCTGCGGTCGGAACGTTCGGTCTCGTCGGGCGTGATTTCGACCTCGAGCGAGTAAGCCTCGCGCAGGAGGTACAAGAGGTCGTACTTCGAAATGGGACGGGTCGCCACCTGGTACAGGCCCGAGAGGTCGGGGTGATTCCGGATAATGTCCGCCACCAAATCGGCAAGGTGGTTCGTGGTGACGCCGGAGTAAATCACGCGCTGGAAGCCGCCTATCGTTTTTCCGCGTTGACCGAGAAACCAATCGAGCAGAGAACGGTGCTGGGCCAGTTCTCTTCCGATGATGGAAGTTCTCAGCGTCAGGGCATTCGGGGCTTGGGTTTCTCCGAGGAATTTCGAGCGGCCGTACAAATCGCGGGCGTCGGACTCGTCCTCCTCCCGATAGCCGCCGCGGCTGCCGGAGAATACACAGTCCGTGGAGAAGTGGATGACGCGACCGCCCCATCCCGCCGCGAGCGCTGCCAACCGGTGCGGGAGAAGGGAGTTAATGTTGATGTTGGAAATCGAATCGGTTGCCGCGGCGCGTTGTTTGATGACGCCGATACAATTCACGATGAAATCCGGCGAAGCTTGGGTCAGGACATCACTCAGCGAGTCGAAGTCAGTGGCATCGACCCCATTCCACACATCGGCGCCCTGCAGCAGTTCGATTCGCTGCAGCGCCGCGGAGTCGGCCGGCGTTCGCATGGTTGCGATTGTGCCGGGGAAGGCGGGATGAAGCCGCTGGAAAATCTTGTGACCCAGCATGCCGGTCGCTCCCAGGACCAGAATCTTAACGGGCATTGATTAGGCTCCGCAAGGCACTGCTGAGAATACCTTCGTCCGAGTGCGACTCGACTTCGTGTAACACGCGGGAATGATGGGCTGATATCGGTTTGCTCATTTACCCTTCCATTCGTTTCTCGGCGCCAAGATTGTCATCAGCATTTTCCGGTTATCGGCCAATGCCGTCGGGGCATTCTGACAATTCAGACCGAAGGAATAAGCCCGCGCTGAGAGATCTTGAAAGCGCTCGTCTTCCATGTCGACGCACTCTTGGAGCACCGCTGTGAACTGCGCGGAGTTCAATGGCAAATCCCAGCCAACGCCGAGTTCATCCAAATGACGCCATGGCGTCTGGTCACTGACAATCACGGGACAGCTCGCCGACAGTGCTTCCAGGATTACGTGCCCGTAATTCTCTCCCTTTGTCGGCAAGAGAAAGAAGTGATGCTGAGAAAGACAACGGTTTACATCATCATGCGGTATCCCACCGTGCCAAATCACGCTGACGTTTTTGGGTAGCGTCGATTCAGTTTCCTTACACTCAGCCAGGTAGAGAACATCGTCACATGGGCCGTAAACGTGCAGCTCCGCGTTCCCTCTTAGGGATTTCAACATTCCTATTGCCCCGGTCAGATTCTTCATTCGATCAATGCGAGATAGAAATGCGAACTCAGCCCCACCCGCTTGTTTGCTTCGGATTCTCGGCAGGGGTGGGCCGGTAACCTCTCCGTTCGACATGTCTGAGGCGACGAAGGCGACAGGAGTGGCGGTAAAAACAGAGTTGCGCGGCACACCGCCGAACCGTCTTAAAATCGACGTGATGGTAATTCGCTGCGGGCGAATCTCGCGGTTGATATCAGCGGCTTCAAAACGGGAAGAGGCATGCCACACACACTCGCGATATAGCCCTACTCTGTTCATCGCGTGCAAGAAACATCGTTTGCGCCGTGATTTCAACTCTAAAGCGCCCAACGAAAACTCGCCCCTTGGCGCTAATAGCATCGGAACCCCCTTTACAAGTCCCGAAAACCAGAGTAGCGAGGGTAGGATTGAGAACTTTCGCGAAAAGAAACTATTAAGGTAGATCAGATCCGCATTTGAATGCAGCAGTTCCCGCACCAACCGCCATATCCCGCGCAGCCCCGGTTCCAGATAGAGAATGTCGCCCTTGCCATTGCGCACCCACTGTCCGTAACGCACCTGCGGGTAGGGTTCGGAGTCACCCAGATCTCTATCCCGCGTCATTACGCGAAATCTGAATTCGCTGCCTAAAGCCTCAATCATGTTGTAGATACTGCGCAACGGCCCCCCCGCCTTGTAGCCGGGAACATAGTAATCCGCCAGGACGAGCACCGTGTGCGTGGCACCTGTAGTCGCCTGATCGGCCGCCTTAGAAGTACAACGAGCAGTGACTTCAGACGGGTTGGGTCTCCTCTTGTCGCCGAAATTGCATCCAGCAAAAAACTTCACGAGCCGTTGACCTTGCTGGTTCCAGGTCATATGAGCCATCATCCATTCCTGGGCTCTGCCGGCAACTAGTCTACGATCCGCTTCAGGCAGTGCCGAGATGTTTTGCAAATCCGTTGCGATTGCCTGCGCGTCCTCACCGGAAGTTAAATAAAGCAGCCCGGAATAACGTCTGCGCACATGGGAACAATCGGTCGATAGAACCGCTGTTCCCGACGACAGGTACTCGAGCAGCTTGCCTGGAAAGAAATATGGAGTACGGACCTGCCGAGTGATTCGGAGATTGAGCAGCAAGTCCGCCCGGCGATATAGATCTAACACCGCTTTATGGCTCAAAAAACCCATATAGCAGATTCGCTCGTCCGCCTGAGCTGCGGTTTGGACGAACTCCCGGAGTGGACCGTCTCCCGCGATCACTAAGCGGATCTCCAAATCCGGCGCCAGCCTTAATGCCTCGACGGCAATTCGTACTCCGTTGCATTCATCGAGGCTCCCAGCCATTATCGCGGTGAACGGCCCCGGCCCATTCTGCGGCTCGGTCTTGACCGCTGCTGATTCATCGGCAAGGGTCAGACCGCCCTCGAGAATGAGGTGAGGAAGATCCGGCGCAAAGTCGTGAATCATTGCATCGGTTACGGCGACGACCCTATCCATCCGTGGAAGCCAGAATTTATGTTGCGCAAAATCGAAGCGATTTGGTTTTGTGTCAGGGACAGTTTCCCCCGGGATGTTGATATCGCACACAATCGGAATCAATTGCGACCGGCCCAATTTAGCGGCCATCCACAACAAAATCACGGGCGGTACGGTCAGGTTGTAGCAGCAGATTACCTTCGGCCAATTCCAACCCGCGCATATGCTCCAGGCCAGTAGCGCGCCGAAGGCGCTTACCCCGAGCCAAATCTGCTTAATTGGTGTGATGTTGAGGAAACCCAGCAGGCGGACGGGCAGATGCTCCACCTCGATCGCAGCGCCACCGACCCATAACGGCCCTCGGGGCCAGGATGGCACGGGAATAAAGCTCAAGAGACACTCCGGAGGGCATCCGGCCTGCCGCAACGCTCTCAGGGCATGAATCTGAAACAGATTCCCTGACCGGCTGAATGCAGCGGTTCGGTAGTGCGGCTCGTCCGGCACCAGACAGCCGACATAAGCCAGTTTGAAAGTCTGACTCATGCGGCTCCACTCGTGATCGCGGCAATCTCCGGGTAGCCACTGGTGCGAGAGTATCGCCAGAGGATCAATATCACCAGGAACGTGGAGACCCCTTCTCCATCTTGTAGACATTGATTATTGGCGTTAAAGTAGAAAAGCATGATAACCAGTTGCGCGTACATGGCGATGGCGAAAGGATTCCGCAACGTGAGAGAGTCCAACCAGGACTGCGCAAAAATCCGGCCCACCAGAAACACGATTACAAAGACACCGGGAAATGAAACGTCGGAAGCAATCCAGGGATAAATGGTGGCCCACAATCCGTTGGCGTTCCAGCCGGTCTGTTGCTGCACGCGATCAGGATAAGACCGGTAGAGGATCGAGGCGTCGTCTAAAAGACGCGCAGCTTGCCGCGTAAGGAACCTCGAATTTCCTACACCGAACATGGGAACGAATGGCTCCTCCAGCGCCATTGCCAGCCCGTAGTAACCACCCGAAGTATAAAGGGCAACGCCAAGGATGCCTGTACGGAGGCCTTCGTCGTCTAAGTTGAGCACCGGGTGGCTATAGTTAACGCGCGCTCCGACGCTCGGTATATATCCATGCGCAACCGACGATCCTCCGCGGCTTCCCATACCCGACGAGAAAAACTGAAACAGCAGGAATCCTGACACAAGAACCGCAACGGCGGCGATCGCCTTGTTGATCCATTTCATCTTGAAATCCCCCGCAAAGTGGCGGACCAGGAGAATTGCCGGAATTATCAGGAAGGCATCGGCCAAAGCCTTGTTGGTTCCTGTGGCGACGTATAGACTTAGGTTGAGGCCCACCGTAGCCACGCCTAGTATGCGCAGGGTGTATCCCAGACTCTTCCAGTAGGCAACTAGGAGCGGAAGGCAGAGTCCGATAAAAGGGCCGCCAGCAATTCGAAAATACTCCGCCACGGGGCTCGCTTCCAGGCGAAAGGTATAAGCGCGATTGTAGGCTTGCCCCGGATTAGAGATGCCGTTGAGGACATCTGGGAATAGATGCCCTGTCCGGAGGTAGGATGTCGGAAATGCTAAAAGGAGGGTGATGACGACGGACACCAATGCCAAGCGTGCCGGTTGCAAACGCCAGCCATAGCACGCGGGCACTTTGAAGGCGGCGCTTAGATAGCCTAATAGCAAGCAAACGTGAGCCACTCCTACAAAACTGAAAAGCAGAGCCGAATTGACGGGGGGATAGTCCCATGGTCCGAAGGCGAACGCTACCACGGACAACGCGAGGTAGGCCTGGATGACGATCATAGGCAGCATTCGCGACCACCACGTCAGCGCTGGTCCCGCAGTTCCCAGGCGGAGTGCAATCCCGTGAAAGTGAGATGTGAGTGCTTGGCCGTGGGTGGTCATAAGATGCGGAGTCTCATCCGCATCCGGGGCGCGAGAGAAGCCAGGACATCGCGGAGAAAAGGATCTGTATAGACCAGGTAGATACACGCCATCAACAGCAGAGTCCGAGTCAGGATTGAAATCCCGAGTCCTCCCTCTCCCCGCCCGGCAACCACACAGCACGCCAATCCTAAAGCGAAGACGGAGGCGTGTGGCACGAAACAAGGCCCTCTCTTCTTGGACGATTCGATCTTTAACTTTTGCCACGCGCGGCGGCAGAATAAACGACCCGCAGCAAGGCTTCCAATTGAGGTCAATACCGCCGCTGCTTGCAGGCCGGCTAAACCAAAAAGCGCGGTTCCGGCAGCGGCCATCGGTAGGCGGAACAGGGCCTCGCCTATTAGCAACAGTGAGCCGTTGATGATGTGACCAGTTGCACGATAGAGACTGTTGACCAGGTACGATTGACCGGAAAAAAGCAGGTTGAGAGCGATGAGGGCCGTGACGGTCCACCCCCCGTAGTAAGAACTGCCGACCCAGGTGCGAACAAACATTTCGTTCAACGCCATGAACCCAGCCGCGGCGATGACAGCAACACTTAAGCGCAGACCGGTCAACTCGTCGAACACTGCTACGGCCCTATGCTTCTCCGGTGATACCACCAGGTGCGAAAAAGCACCAAAAGAGGCGTGGATTATCATGTCGATGAGACTTCTCAGGACCTCCGCGCCTCTGCGAGTGAGACTTAGAATAATTGCGGCATCAGTTCCCACAATCAGGCCAACCAGCAGATTTTCGCTCTGAGTAGTTGTCGTGTAACTGAAGGAACCCAGTGCTGTAAGGGGCGAGAGTTGCAGGAAGGCTTTGAGCGTTCTTCGATCTGGAACGAAATTGCTTCGAACTAGAACCGGTACACGACGGAACCAAAAGGTGAAACTGAAGGCTGCTGAACACAAGGCACGCACCATTAGGCTCACTGGAATTGAGTAAAGCCCCGCCCCGTGGAGAATTGACACAAATGCGGCCCCGAATCCGAGCAAACTTGAAACTACCGCGGAAACATTTTGATACCGCGTGTCCTGTAATCCGCGCCCCAGCGCAACGAACGCCTGGTTAATCAGGCTCAGCGAGGCCGCGATCCCTCCAAAGAGAAAGCAGCGGGCCAGGATTACGGCGTCATCTCCAACCACATGGAACCAGCCTGGCACCCGATCTGCCAGGTTGGAGCACAGGACCAAAAGCAGAGTGGCTGCTCCCGACAGGATTGCCAAACCTGAAGCGGTGCAGCGCCCGGCGGTCGGCAAGTCGCGTCTGGCAACTGAAGCTCCAATTTGCTGAATCATTAAATTCGGAATGCCAAATTCAAGTGCATTCAGGTAAAAAAACAAGTCTCCAGAGGCGATCCAGGCGCCGTACGTTTTAGGTTCGACAAATCGCAGATAGAACGGCATAAGGACCAGGGCCTGAACTGATACGACGAACGTGGCAATCGCGTTGGATGTGAGTATCCCGAGCGCCGAGTTACGACGGTTCGTTGGTTGCTCGCCCTCCGTATCATTCACTGCTGATACGGATATGCAGTAGCCATCTGCATTACTCCGTCCGAGTCTTGTAGCCCGATCCCTCAACGCAACCGTCCAAATGCGAAAATGGCCGGCCTCAGAAACGAAGGAGCGAATCTCTGGTGCAGCACTCCCAGCCAGTAAGCAAGCCTGGAAAATTCCAGGTAACTGGGCTCCGCTTCGTATCCGTAGACCGCAGCCCGGAAGCCGTGCTCAGCCATCTGTCTGCGGATGGCGTACACCGTATTACACCGATAGAGCGTCGGGAATACGTCTTCTTGCTTCCGCTCCGCTTGCACCTTTTTTAGAACCTTGGCGTGCAGCCGGTTCGGCGTCGCCATGCTCGCGAGACCGACATAGCTCAGACGATTGGGTGTTCGAATACAGAGATATCCTCCCGGCAGCAGGACCCTTGCGGCTTCAGAGAACAGGCGCCCAGGATCGGCAAGGTGTTCTAAAACGCAGTCAGACAGGATGAGATTCGCAGACCTGTCCTCGACCGGAAACCTCCCGCCCGGCAAGAGAGGGTGATATTCATCCAAGCTCGGGTTGCCATAAGCCGCATCGGAGTCCACGTCCAGCCCGATTACGCGATTCGCTTTCCCCTTCAGAGCACGAAGATTCCTGCGCCACAGGATCGGGTCTTCACTGTGCGCTCCACGGCCGCATCCATGGTCGATCACTCGAAATGAGGGTTGCACCAGCGAATTCACTCTGGTGTAAAAGGCTATGGTTCCATCAATGTCTGTGAAACCGCCAAAAGCGCTCTCGGGGTAGAAGATTTCCTGCGGTGTCCTGGACACAGGCAACGCAGCAACGCAGCCACTGGCAATAGTCAAGTTCGTCCGCATCCCATCCCTTCTGCATGTACAGTGGCTGCACGGCTGCGGACTTCTCAACAGAGTGAAGGAAATAGTTTGATCACAGCGTCGGAGATACAGAGCGGCGGGCGGGGGTATAGCATATGGGAATGAAACGTCGTGATTTCCTTACTCTCGCCGCTGCGTCCGCGGTACTCACGCAGGCCCGTCCGCTACGGGTGATTGGAGCACAGCTTTACACCGTTCGCGGCATTCTACCGAAGGAGCCGCTGGAGACCCTTCGCGCCATCGAGAAGATCGGCTACCGCGAGGTGGAAGTTACCTTCGACAACATGGACTTGATCTGGCCGAGCCTGAAGCAGACTTCACTCAAGCCCGTGAGTCTTCACCTTCCCACCGCGGTGTTCATGAAGGAACAGGGCAAAATTCCAGCAACATTGGAGAAGGCGAAGGAGCATGGTTTCGAGTATGTGGTGTGCCCCTACATAGCTCCGGAGAATCGCGGCGGAGCGGATGTGATGCAAAAACTGGCGGCGGTATTGAATCGCACCGGAGACTTGGCACGGAAAGCCGGCTTGCATCTCTGCTATCACAATCATGCTTTCGAGTTCGAACCATCCGGCGACGGGACGCTGCTGGATGTGCTGATGAAAGCCACCGATCCGAAACTGGTCGGTCTGGAGATGGACATCATGTGGGTGAAAGTTGGCGGAGGCGACCCGGTCAGCCTGCTACAAAAGTATCGCAACCGGGTGCCGCTGATGCATCTGAAGAACGTGGTCGAGGGCACGGAGAAACGCTATAAAGAGGACATTCCGAGAACCGCGTTTCGCGAAGTAGGGAAGGGAATGATCGAAATTCTGCCCGTCCTGAAGGCAGCCGAGAAGGCAGGCGTGAAGCACTATTTTGTGGAGCAGGATCAAACTCCTGGCGATCCGCTGGAATCTCTCCGCGAGAGCTTCGAATATGTGTCCAAGCTGAATGTTTGAGAATTCAGGCGAAGCCTTTCCACAAAGCCCACAGTCCATAGCCGCTGCAGGACGCCAGCAGTAGAGCCAGCAGGCTCTTGCTGCCGCTGGACAGCAGAGCCAGCATCGCCGCCAGGAACACTAGGGTCAGGATCACCCCCGCCGTCCCTCTTGCCCAACCGGCGTGAGCCTGCAGTCCGCGACTGGTGAAAAATAGAGTCAACGAGAAGATCAGCACGGCAAGCGATGCCGCAGCCAGTCCGCGAATCACCGCCTCGCCCATCGAGCCGAGGAATCCGAAGACGGCTCCTGCCGCGCGGGCTGCCATGGTCAGAAGATCGATTGCGCTATTGGCGGAGACAGCAGACGGCGTGGCTCCTTTGGCCGGCGTGGAGAGATAGAGCGATACCGCTGCGAAGCCAAAATAGAGGGTGGCAGCAAGTGAGGGAATCCCCAACAGGAGTGCTACGCCGTTGAAAGCGCGTGCAACGTATAAGATGTGCGGATTTCCCATGAGTGTTAGCCCAGTATAGACGCTCATAATTTCGTATCTTGTATCGATAAGAAAATTGTGGGACGGTTCACCGATAACGCGGCAAACATCTTTGAAGCGGCCGAAACCGCAGCGCGGAGCGGCCACGAACTCTCGAACATGACGATCCTGATCGGGCAGGAGGGCGGGCTTCACCTGATCGCTGAGTCGGATTGGCCGCTTGACACTCTGCAGGCCCATCACGGCGCACAAATGGCCTATCGTGTCCGCCAGCGGGAGCAAACTGTGCGTCTTGAGGGCAGGGAAGGATCGCGCACTTGCCTGTTGGAATTTGAAAAACTGAATGGAGCCGCACGAAGACTGTTGGCGGCTCACACTCCCTATCAGTTGGTCGACGGTCCTACGGTTCAGCGGTTGTCGTGGCAGAACCTGCCGGGCGCCTCGGACTAATCCTGTAGGATCGAAGCGACCTGAATGGTCTTTGTCTTTTCGTTGAGTATCCCGGTTACCTTTACATGTTGCGCCGCGAGTTTCGCCGGCCGTTTCTGATCGCTGAGCTTCCAAATCTGCTTCCCGTCAAACAGCGCGTACTGGCTGCTGGTGCCCTTCACGCAAGCGGACACGCATTTGTCGTCCGGCTGACCGGCGACCATGCCATGGGTCTTCCCGCACATGGTGTCGGTAATAATTCCGGAGAAGGTTTGGGGCTCGCCTGCGATTGCCGATAGTGCTACGAAAAATATCGTAAGAAATTTCATAGATGTGTCCTTTATTCAGTGGGTTTGAGGCGAAACCTCATGTAAAAGCTTAAGCCGATCGGGTGCTCCCCGTAGTACGGTTGAATGGCGGCAGGCACGGCGTACGCAGTGATGTTTGCTCCTACTCCCGTTTCGATGTTCTTGAAGGTACCAATGTCCCGGGTGTAGCCCGCCGTATAGCCGCCGATGCGGAAGGTGCTTCTGAGGTGGTGCTCCAACTCGTGGTCGTTTGCGAACAACTCATCTTTATCTACCAACTCCGCCCTCGCCGTCAGGAAATTCTTCCGGCTCAGGGGGTAGAGCGTCTCCACCAGGTATGAGTTCAGATTGCGCTTGTTCAGCGTGTTGTGATTCCGCCCCCAGATCAGGCTGGAGGACCAGGCATTCCCGTTCGACGCCGGACGAGTGTAATGAACCGACGCCGTGGTTCGCACTACATCCCCGTCCCCTGGTCCCTCCGGCAGGGCGATACGTCCCGCCGAGAACTGCGCCATCCAGTTCTTGGACGGGAAAACGGAGATTCGTCCCGAGTACGAATTCATCGGACCCCAATCGATGTTCCAGCGGTTCTCATTAGGCTCGGTGCCGTAGAAGGAACTGGTTTCCAAGCGCAGCCATTTGTATTTCAACGCCACGGTGGCCACGTTGTTCGCGATATGGGTGGCATCCTGCCAGTGGTGGCCCAGAGTGGCCTGCGGCAGTTCGAAGGCGGAAGCGCGGTGAGGAAAAGCAACCGGGCCCAGAGCAGGGTCACCGACCGGCGCGTAGTAAAGCTGCAACATTGTGTTCTCGGACAGCGGGCGGGCGTAGTGCATTCCGATACTCATCAGAAAATCGTGCGGATGTTGTGCGTCCACCAGGTGTTTTCCGTAGGCCGATTCACCGGTTTGGAACAGCAGCGGATAACTCCGGTTGGTTACGGTGGCTGGGTCCAGGCTTATCATTGCCTGCAGTAGAATGCTCCCCCGGCCGACCTTGTGTTCCGCCGAACCCATGAACCAATTGGCGGAATAAAATTTGTCGCCTCCCCGGGGTCCTGATTGCTGGGTGTCCACCAGGTAGGCTTGACCCATGACCATCAGATTCCAGGAGCCAAGCCGCGGCATCAGCATGGGCATCGGCCAGGATTGTGGATTCAGGCTGGTCCCGGAAGCCATATTCATCAGATACATGCCGGCCGTGTTCATTTGCATTCCCGGCATTTGCTTACCCGGCATCTCCATCCCTGGCATGTTCATGTGGTCGTGCTCAGAATGCGGTTCCTGAGCGCAAGCCGGCGCCAGAATAAGAGCGAAAGCCCAAATTGGACCTCGATACTTCATATCTCCTCCTAAAAAAGTTGAGTTACTCGCGTCGTTGCCGGGCGCGACTCAAACTCTAAGAGGTGTAATGTCGACAGAGGGGTGCGGAAATTCCTTTATGGGGATCGAATGAGCCTGGGAAGCCACTGGCATCAGAGCCTGACCCACAAGGCTCGCATTGAACTCTACGAGAGGGCCGGAGACGGCGGTTGGCGCCACTGGATGGTCTGAAACCAATGCCAAATACTTGCAGGATTCGTGAGTGTCCTGCTGCTTCGCGGGCTGGTGGCGATGGCACGGCGGCGTCGTTTCGCTGGCAGTTACTGCCTGCTGGCATGGCTTGGCAACACACTGTGCAAGACACTGCGTGCTGGCCGCGATCAGTGCGATTACAAGTACAAACAGTTGCACTCTAAGCCGAGTCATCACTACATTCATGATACTACCGGTGTAGCCTAGAGGATTGAAACCGCGGACAACTTCCGGTCAGATGCTGATGCTGGCCCCCGCCTCATTGGTGCTGATGGGCCTCTTCGCCGGGGGCGTCGCCCTGGCCGTACTTCAGAGCACGGGCTTCTTCGCGCCGGCCAGCGAGCATTCCTTCACGCTGCGGCACTACACGGCTATGCTGATGAACCGCGAGTTTCAGCTCTCCTTGATTCTTACGATTGCCGTCGCCGCTGTATCCACCATCCTTTCGGCAGTGGCTGGAGTTGCGCTTGCGCTTTCGCTGCGAAGCCTTGCCGGAAGATGGCCTCTCGTCAATGCACTCGTGCAGGTGCCGATCGCTATTCCGCACCTTGTAATGGCGGTCCTGCTGATCAATGTACTGTCTCAAAGCGGTTTGGTCGCCCGCCTGGGGTACGCGGCAGGCGTTGTCGCACTTCCGAACGAATTTCCGGTCTTGGTGAACGACCCTTACGCCATCGGCGTCATTACAGCGTACGTGCTAAAGGAGACTCCCTTCATCGCCGCCGTGGCCCTGGCAATGCTCGCGCGAACCGGCGATGAGTATGAGTCCCTGGCTGCTACCCTCGGCGCTTCGCCCTGGCAGAGGCTTCGACACGTTACCTTTCCGCTTCTGGCTCCGGCGGTTGTATCGTCCTCCATGATCGTCTTCGCATTCATCTTTGGCGCGTTCGAAGTACCGTTCCTGCTGGGCCGTCCATATCCTTCCATGCTGGGCGTAGTGGCGCAGCGGCGGTTTACCAGCATCGACCTCGCCGAGCGGCCTGATGCGATTGCGGTTTCCGTGTTGATGTCCCTCATCACGGCGGTGTTGGCGTGGGCATATTTAAAACTGATGCGCAATCAGATTGGGGAAAGGCCCACCCTATTTTGACGGCAAGGCGCATCGGGGTTGCTGCGGCGGCGGCCGGGGCGCTGTTGCCTCTTGTGCTTCTGGCCGTCTTTTCCTTCTCACGGAACTGGTATTGGCCCCATTTGCTGCCAGGCGAATGGAGTTCCAGGGCGTGGCAATATCTGACATCGCCTGCCTCTGACATTGCTCCCGCCATCGTAACCAGCTTATGGATCGCCTTGGTGGTGACGGTTGTCTCACTCGCAGTCGCGCTGCCGGCGGCGCGAGTCCTGGCGTGGCATCAGTTTCCGGGGAAACGGGCGTTCTTTTTCCTCCTGATGTTGCCGGTTCTTGCGCCGCCGCTCGCCTCCACCATGGGAGTTCATGGCCTGTTCCTGCGGTTCGGCCTTACCGAGACCGTGCCCGGAGTCATGCTGGTTCATCTGATCCCCGCAGTGCCTTATACGATTCTGATGCTGACGGGGAGTTTCACCCGATTCGATCCCGATTGGGAAGCGCAGGCGCGAACGTTAGGAGCCGGCACGCTCGCGGTCTGGAGATACGTGACGCTGCCGGCGATCGCTCCGGGTCTGGCGCTCGCGGCCGTCTTTGCCTTCCTGATCTCCTGGAGCCAGTATCTCTTTACAGTCCTGATCGGCGGCGGGCAAGTCATCACACTTCCGCTGATCCTGGTTTCGTTCCAGCGCGGCAGCGACGAGGCGATAACGGCGGCGCTGGCGCTGGTTTTCCTTGCGCCCACGGTCTTGGCCTTCGCGCTCACTGCAAAGTACATGAGGCGCCATGCATAGATTCGCCATCCTGCTTGTGCTGGCGGCTTGCGCATCTTCGTGTGAGCGTGCCGGCCGCCCCAGTCTGACCGCGGCCGAACTGCGACAGACACCCTGGGAGAAGATAACGCAAGTGGCGAGAGGCACCACCGTCAATTTGGCCATGTGGGCGGGAGATGAGGAGCGGAACCGTCACTTCCGGTCGTCCGTATCACAATCGCTGCTGCGTGAATACGGTATTGTATTGCACATTGTGCCTCTGGCGGATACCTCGGACGCGATTAACAAGCTGCTCAACGAGAAAGGCGCGGGCAAGTCCCGGAATGGCTCTATCGACGTGGTGTGGGTCAACGGCGAGAATTTCCGGACCGCCAAACAAGCAAGCTTGCTTTGGGGTCCGTTTGCCGACCTCCTTCCGAATATCCGCTACTACGGCGAAGATTCGCGCACCAGGGACTTCGGGACCAGTATCGACGGATATGAGGCTCCCTGGCAGAAGGCGCAGTTTGTGATGGCGTACGACACGTCGCGTGTCGCTGAACCGCCTCGGTCGATTGACGCGCTGGGGCATTGGATCAGAACGCATCCCGGCCGGTTCACCTATGTCGCTCCGCCTGACTTCACCGGGTCCGCTTTTCTGCGGCAGATCCTGCTGCATTTCGGCGGCTACTCCCCGGGATTTCAAGCTGGGTTCGATGCGAAACTTTACAACGAGGCATCTGATAAGGCCATCCAATTTCTGACAGAGATCAAACCATACCTGTGGCGGCGTGGAGACACGTACCCCTCGACGCTGAAGGAGCTTGACCGGCTGTTCGCGAACAATGAAGTGGACTTCGCCATGAGTTACGGACCTTCATTCGCGTCCACGCGAATCGCTCGAGGCGAATTTCCCGCGACCGTGAGGACCTTTCTGTTTGATAAGGGAACCATCGGGAATTTCAGCTACCTGGCCATCCCTTTCAACGCGTCGAATCCGGAAGGCGCGCTGGTGACGATCAACCATTTGATATCCGTGGAACAAGCGCTGGATTTGTCGGGGGCTACGGAGAGCCAGTTCCCGATTACGCCGGACAAACTGTCCGCGAATGACAGGCGCAAGGCGGACGCACTGCGCCGTGGTCCCGCCACGCTGTCGAACGAAGAACTGGCGGCGCACTTCGTCAATGAACCCGATGCCGGTTATCTCACCCGCCTGGAGCAGGATTGGCTGGAAAAGGTCCTGCGCCGGTGAGCTGCCATTTGTCGTTGACGTCGGTCACCGCCGGATACAACGCGACGCCCGTGCTGACCGGCTTCTCGCTGGAAGTATTTCCAGGAGAACTCGTCGCGCTGGTCGGTAGCTCGGGCTGCGGCAAGACGACCATCCTGAAGCTGATGGCCGGGCTGCTGCCATTGCAGAAAGGCGAAGTTCGAATGGACGGTCTGTCCGTGAATCATGTACCCGTCGAACAACGCCGCGCGGCGATGGTCTTCCAGAAAGCTTTGTTGTTTCCCCATCTCAGCGTCTCGGAGAACGTCGGCTTCAGCCTGAAAATGAAGAAGACAGGCGCGGCCGAGATGGCGCATCGCGTGGAAGAGGCGCTGGCAGAGGTGAAGCTGGAAGGCTTTGGCGGCCGGAAGCCAGGGGAGTTATCCGGCGGGCAGGAACAGCGTGTGGCCCTGGCCCGCGCGCTGGTAAGCGATCCGAAGATTCTTCTGCTCGATGAGCCCTTTTCCGCGCTGGATGAAAATCTGCGTCAGGAGATGCGGCTGTTGCTGAAGTCCATTCATCGCCGCCTCGGGCTGACCACTGTTTTCGTTACCCACGATCAAGAGGAAGCCTCGGCGATTGCCCATCGCATCGCCTTTGTGCGGAACGGGGCGCTGGAGCAGGTGGGCCCGCCGAGAGATTTCTTTACTGCCCCTGCCACTCTGGCCGCGGCGCGTTTCTTCGGCTGGCAGGTTCTGGAAGCCTCGGGCGGCAGTGCCACTGTATTCCGGCCGGAAGCGGTCCAACTGCGCAAAGGAGGAACCAGTACCGTCGAGGCCAGCACCGATTTTGGAGTTCGGGCGCGAACCACCATCGGCTGGAATGGCAGCACGACCGTACAGGTTGAGCACGAGCCGCCGGCCTTTCACGAGGGCGACTGCGTTACCTTGGAGATACCGCCATCCGCGAGAATTGTTGTAAAGGAGTAACGTTGGAATCCATCTACTTCGTAATGAGCTGGCTCTGCCATCGGACCTGCGAGCATTGCTACGAAGATCGCTTCCATCCCTATTACGGCGAGGATCTCAAGCGGGTTGTGGCGGAATCGAAGGCCAACGTCTCGCGTATCATCGATAACCTGCCCGACAGCATGATGTATCTGGATCGAAACGACGGCGGGCGCGCCAAGCGCGGCCGCATCATCGTGGCCGGCGGAGAAATCATGCTCGCGGCGGTGCGCGAATCGGTGCTCTATCCGGCGCTGGATCAGTTGCATCGGAAATACGCGGACAAAGGCGGCGTGGAGTTGATCGTCCAGACGACAGGCGACCTGCTGACGGAACGGATGATCGTCGAGTTGCTCGAACGAAATGTCTCCGTAATCTCGGTTTCCGGCCTGGATGAATATCACGAAGGCTTCGAGTCGGAAGCCGCGCGCGAGAAATTGAAGAACAAACTGACCGGCATTTTTGAGGCTCATGGCATGCAGGCCTGGATGCCGCCGCCGCGGCCTGAGGATGTCCGTTACTTTCACTTTTTCGGTGCGACGCCGGACCAGTGGATCGGCAAGCTGTGGCCGCGCGGGCGCGCTCACAAGAACGAACTTTCCACAGCCGGGATTGCCGATAACTTCTGCAGCCGCTGGTCCGGGGGACTGAATTTCCTGGAGCAGCGCTACAGCGGTTCGGAAGTTTCCATCGATCCCAACGGCAATGTTTTCCCTTGCTGCCTCAAGACCAAGGCTCCCGTGGGAAACCTGATTGAGGACAAACTGGAAGCCATCATTGACCGGCTGCGCGGCAATCCAGTTTACGAGGCGATCTCTTTGGGGCAACCGGAACGGATGGGGATTGAGTACGGTTGGAGTGTGGAAAAGTTCCTCGAGAAATCGCAGACCACCTTGGCGTCGGGCCGCGCCTATGAAAACCTTTGCATAGGTTGCGATGCGTTTCATGAGGAGGTTTTGCTCAAGAAGGCAGCCGATCTGGTCATCCTCCAAGGCGGCTGATTGAAGGTTGCGCTGCTACACAATCGACGGCCCGTGGCTGCGGTGCCGGGATTTCCCGACGACGCCTTTGAAGAGTATGACAGTCCCGGAACGATTACGGCGATTGCCGGCGCCTTCCGCGCGTTGGGGGTTGAGGTCGAGCCGCTGGAGGCGGACCGGAGGTTGCCGTACCGGCTCGAAGCAGGTAATTACGACTTCGCGTTCAACATCGCCGAAGGCTCGGGCCGCCGGGGCCGTGGCGTAAGGGTTGTGTACTGCACCGGCTTGGCGCGTTCGGCGGCGCAGTTGAGCGGATAGCTTAGACAGGTGTCGCGTCGCGGAGAAACTTCGCG
>JBDUEM010000070.1:0-28481 GCA_040002435.1 Bryobacteraceae bacterium | reverse complement strand
CTCACGTACAGTTCTGGGAGGGCCTCGGGGTGCGATTCCCCGGGGCTACTTAACTTTGCCTCTCCTCGCAGGCTCGTCCCGGTAATCGGACGGGCCTGCGTTTTCTCCATTCATCACCTGTGGGGCCAGCCTCATAGCAGGCTCGCAAATTCTGCGCCTTTCCCAGCTTGTGTATCAGCTGGCGAACCGACCCCCACCGGTTCGGGATGATGCCGTGAGAGCGAACCTCGCCACCTTGCTTGGCCACCGCCACCGCAATTGTATCGGCGTGGACATCCAATCCGACAAACAGTATTTTAGACATAGCGACCAACTCCTTTCGTATGCGGCTCTGCGCCGTTGGATTACCTATTCGCAGCGTAACCCGCGTCACTGCGAACTGGCGTTGGTCGCTCCATAATGACTAATCGGCAGCGGAAAAGCTGCAGCCAATTCCGCCGCTGAAATTTTTCTAACACCTTCTCCAAATGGCCGATGAGTACTCATCGGCACAAGGAGAAGATATGCTTAGACGTTTTCGCCGCCACGCTGCTTCAGTAGCCTTTACGCTGACGAGCATGGCGACTACGGAACGCCTTTCAGGACAGGCATGGGACCTTGGCTCAAGGGCCGCCAATCAGGTCTCCAAGGATACCGAAGGAGCGTTGAACTTCTCCTTCGAGTTCCGCACCCGCTTCGAGAGCCGGCCAAGAATGAATTTCGGGCGCGATCCCGATTTGGAAACTGGGCTGTTTCGCACCAGGGTAGGGATGGCGTACAGGCCCGCCCACTGGCTCAAGATTTCCGGAATGCTGCAGGATTCCCGCTCTCCTGGATATGGGGACAATGCGCCGTCAAGTGTGCGGGATCAGGCGGACTTGCACGAGGCCTACGTCGAAATTTTGCCGGACGCCAAGACGGGCTTCGGTATGACCGCCGGCCGCATGATGCTCAACTACGGCGATGCGCGGCTGATTGGGTCAACGCAGTGGTCAAACCTGGCGCGCACCTACGACCATACACGACTGTATTACCGATTCGCCAAAGCCCGGTTCGAAGTGCTTATGGTCTCGCCGGTCAAGATTCGCATCGGCGAGTTCAATCCTCCCGTTCTCGGTGACCGTGTCTGGGGAACTTACAACACTTTCAACACTTACAAGAAGAGTCAGCTCGACGTTTACGTGTTGCGTCATGATCAGAACCGGCCAGGTGGGTTCACCGGCGGTAGCCGTGCAACGAACACGGACAAAATGGGGGTGAACACGTTGGGAGCCCGCCTGGCCGGGCCGCTTGGCAATTCGGTCAAGTACGGTATGGAGTTAGTTCTGCAAAATGGCAAGGTGGGACCAGCCCGGCAGTCTGCGGCGGCAGCATTCGGCGCCGTAACAAAGCATTTCCTGGTTTCCCACAGGACGCTGGATGTCTCGGGTGAGTATAAATACGCCTCCGGCACAAAGGATCCTGGTGACACTCTGCATTCCCATACGTTCGATCAACTCTATCCTGCGAACCATGACAAGTTCGGCCATCAGGATTTGTTCGGCTGGAGAAATCTGCACAATGTCCGGTCGGTTACCGCGCTCGGAGTGACGAAGGACTTTGACCTCAACTTCATGTACAACGACATTTGGCTGGCAAGTGCCAGTGATTCTCTCTATAGCAGTTCCGGCGCATCAATCGTGAGGTCGGCTAAGGGGAACGCCGGGCGGTTCGTCGGTCAGGGGACAGACCTGTTCGGCACTTATAAGTACAAACACTTTGTCTTTGGGGCTGGCTACGGTTACTGGTTTAATGGCGGATTTCTACGGAATACAACACCGGGCGCATCGCCAAACTACGGATACCTGTTTCAGACCTACTCCTTTTAAGGAAATCACCATGCCCTCGCCGAAATCGATGATCCACGCTGCGTTAGTGGCGGTTCACTCCTGACCGAAACCATGCCGAATACTGTCAAGCTGAAGGTGGTGGAAGCTGCCCGCGCGGGCGAAGCAGGCCTCGGCTTTTCGGTAGTGGCCGATGAGGTCCGGAACCTTGCGCAGCGCTGCGCATAGACCGCCAAAGATACCAGCGAGCTGGTTGCGCAATCGATCGCCAAGTCCAACGAGGGAAGTTCGCGGCTCGACCAGATGGCAGCTGCCATGACTTCGATCACCGCAAGCACGGAGCAGGTGCGGGGACTGGTGGGGGGGCGTAAGCGGCGCCAGCCGCAAACAGGCGGAGCAGATCCAGGGACTGGTGCGGTCCGTGTCGGAAATTCGCCAGGGAACCCACCGCGCGGCCGCCAGTGCCGAAAGGAGTGCCGCGGCCAGTGAGGAGCTAAGCGCCCAGGCAATATCGCGTCGCCATATCGTGGAGTTAGGCGTGCTGGTGGATGGCGGCTGAGGCCGTCGCTAAAAGGCCGCCGTCACAGTCTTAGCAGCCGGAATCCGTACGTTGAAGGAAGTGCGGCCGGGGTGTGATTCCACACGCACCTCCCCGCGATGCTTCCGCACAATCCTATACACGATATCGAGTCCGAGGCCGATTCCCTCGCCCTGCCCCTTTGTAGTGAAGAAGGGCTCAAAAATCCGGTCGCGTATGTTTTCCGGAATTCCATTCCCACTATCCCGAACCTCCACCAATACACGTCCATACTCGGAAGCGGTCCTCAACACCAGTTCCCCAGCGCCTGCCATCGCGTCAGCGGCATTGTCGATCAAATTCGTCCACACCTGATTCAGTTCACTGCCGTTGCCCGCCACTTTTGGCACATGGCGATCGTAGTCGCGAACCACCCGGATCCCTCCATCCAGCCGGTAGTTCAACATGACCAGCGTGCTTTCCAATCCCTCGTGAACATCGATCTCCTGCTCCGGCGCCTGGTCCATGTAGGAGTAGTTCTTTATGGCCGACACAAGGCCGGAGATCCTGGTCGACCCGTTCTTCACTTCGTCAATGAGGCGGTCGAGATTCGACCGGGCAGCGAGGCGATTCAGGACCGTCTGCAGCAGGTCGGAGTCGAATTGCTCGGATAGCGGCAGCAAGAGTGCCAGATCGCAACCGGAGTCCACCAGGCTGGCCGCCAGGGTCCACGCGCCTGGAACATTCCGTCCGCTGAGCCACGCGGCGATTGCCTCCTCCCGGTCACTCCGTTCCAGTGCGCTCAGCGCGCCGCCTGCAGCCGGCCGCCAGTTGCACTCCAGTTGCGCGATGTGCGCCCGGGCCTCCGCCGAAAGATTCGTCTGGTCCAGCCGCGTTTGCGAATCGGCGAGGCTACGCGCAGCCTCCTTCAGCCCCGCGGCGGCGCTGGTAAGTGCGGACGCCGGGTTGTTAAGTTCATGGGCCAGGCCCGCGGAGAGTTTCCCCAGCGCCATTAATTTCTCGCGCTGCTGGTCGGAGCGGGTGGTTTCCCGAATTCGATCGGCCATCACGTGGACCAGCCTCGCCTGGAGGGCTGGGATATGCTCGAACATCGCCGGAAACTGGCTCGTCGGCAGGAACGCAATCACAGATCGCGTCATCGCGCGCGACGTCAGCGGCGCCACCACCAAGCGCGAAAACGGCAACATGCCAGTCACGTGGCCTGCGCTTGCAGTGTAAGTGCGCCCATCGGCTGAACCCAGCTCTTTGCGGGCACTGATGCTGCCTTTGAGGATAACCATCAAACGGTCCGAAGGCGATCCCTCGGAAGCGACAATGTCGCCCGGCTCGAAGTGCATCACGGTCATGTGCTCCTCAAGCCAAAGAAGCTCGTCATCGCTGAGCGCGGCAAAAACCTCGACCGTCCGTAGACACCGGGTTAATTCTTCCGCCGGGAATATCGAATCTCCGAGTTGTTGTTCCGGACTCATCCCTATATGATGAGGCACCCTTTCGTTGTGGTGCAGGTATCGTGAGTTACTCGGTGATAAATTCCACTTTGACCGAATAGCTTACTGTTTCGCCTGGCTTGAGAACGACCATTCCGGTCTTTTTGCCCGCCCACACGTTGCTGTAAGGGTCTACCCAATTGAATTGCGGTTCCACTACGACAAACTTCTTATCCAGGGGCGCGTAAACCTGGATGGCCGTGATCTCCTTCGACATCCCCGTTACCCGCAAGCCAAACTTCGAGGCCGGATCGCGGATCTCGATCACGGTGTTCCCTTCGGGCGTTTTCTGCAGGTCGACGAAGCTGTCGTCGAGGAAGAGATCCTTGAGAGCAGCGCCGCCCGGCGCGGTGAAGTCGTATGGTGTGCCTGCCACCTTTTCTACTTTGCCCGTCGGAAACACATCATCGTAGTTGGTGACCAGCGCGCGCTGCTTTGCGGGCAGATGAAGTTTCGCCTGCGTGCGGTCGCCGCTGGGCAGAACAAAATACGGATGCCACCCGATGCCCATGGGAAGAGGATCCGCTCCCACATTCTTCGCGGTCACCGTCATAAGGAACGCGTCATCCTTCAGGGTGATCTTCGTGTTCACATCGGTTTTCGACAGCCAGTGGCCCTGAAAATCGCCGGCGTGAAGAGTGCCGGTAACGGAGGATTCGTCGGCTGTCTTGTCGGTCGTGACGCTGTCCATCTTCGCGTCAAGCATCAGGCCGTGCATCGCGTTTTTAACCGCTTCCGGCTTCTTGCCTTTCCAGTTGGCGATCAGCTTGACCGGCTTGCCCATGATGGGAGTCTCGATGGTGGACCCGTCGGAGGAGAGTTTACCCCGAATGCGGTTGGCAAACGGCAGCAGGATAGCTCCCCCGACGCTGAACGACTTGTTGCCGATGAGATCATCCGGCCCACCATCCATCAATTTGGGTGCCTCTGCGAGTGGCGGAGCTTCCATCAGATCGATCTCGCCCTTGCCAGGGACATAGGCGCGAATCTGATAGGTGGTCATGCCGCGGCCAGGCAGAATCTGGGCGCTGAGGAAATGGGGCTTGGTGGTATCAGAGCTTTTCGGGCGCTCCAGTGTAAACGAGGGCTGGCCGCCCACCAACGCGACCTGCGGTGGAGTTACGTCAACCAATTTTTTCTCCGTTGTGGCGGGGCCCGAACTGCAGGCAGTTGCGGCGAGCGCGGCAATCACGACAACCAGGGCGTTTTTCATTCCTTACGATTGTATTCCTGTTTACGCCGCGAATCGATTTGGATTCATGGTCACGACATCTTGACCGATAAGTAACCTCACGATGAGAAACTTTTTAATCCTGTTCCTCGCTTTGACTGCCGCCAGCCGCGCAGCGGAGCCTGCGACCCCCGTTGTGTGGAATCATTCCGTGAAGTCGGATATCGGACCCTCGTTTTGGGGAAAAGATGCTCCTTCATTCGCAACGTGCGGAACAAAGGCCGGCGAGAATCTGGTCGAGGTGGGGATGCGGCAGACGCCCATCGATATCGACAACAAGCTGACAACAAAGACCGACACCGCCGCGTTGACCTTTCAGTACGAGGACGCGCCGATGGCGGTGACGAACACCGGGCATGTCGTGGAAGTGGAGTACCCGGCCGGCAGCACCATCCGGCTGGGTCAATTCTCCTCATCCGGCGCGATGAACTGGTCGCAGGCAAGTGACGAATACCAATTAGTTCAATTCCATTTCCACGCGCCCAGCGAACACACCATAGACGGTAAGCGAGCCGCGATGGAGGCACACCTGGTTCATAGAAACCAATTGGGAGATCTTGCTGTGGTGGGAGTCCTAATGAATCTCGCCCAGGATTCCGCTCTGCTGGTGGACTCGATAATTAAGCTGGCACCGCTCACCGTGGGTGAGGGAAAACAAGAAGGAGTCACGTTGAACGCGCGGCGGCTGATTCCCGAAAATAAGTCCTACTACATGTACTCCGGCTCTCTTACAACGCCACCGTGTACGGAAGGTGTTCGATGGTTTGTGATGCGCGACCCGATCGCCGTTTCTCCGCAGGCGGTACATCAAATGCACAACATTGTCAGCCATTTTCCCGGCTATGAGGGATTTGCGGACAACAACCGGCCAATTGTTCTATCACACGGGCGAACAGTGATCGTCAACAGACAGTAAGGGCACGCAGTGAGTGGCGGCGGGCTCCGTGAATCCGCTGTTAATTCCGTCAGGCGGGATGAGCCAAACCGATTAGGGTAAGCCGCGTCAAAGACTCATGCCACTGACACATCGAAGCGTTTCCCGTCGAACCTTGTTGACGGCTTCCGGCCTTGCTGTGGCCGCAGCAGCGCAGACGCCAGCCCCGGCGGAAGCCCCGCCGAAAGTCGAACTGGCGCTTGTGAGCGACTTTGTCATCAAGGCGCACAAGCCGGGTGTGGACGCACTGAAGGCAATGTTAGACCAGGAACCCGGGTTGTTAAATTCCGCTTGGGATTGGGGACGGGGCGACTGGGAAACGGCCCTCGGCGGAGCCTCTCATGTCGGACAGCGTGCTACTGCAATGTTCCTGCTGGACCGTGGCGCGCGCCCGGATCTCTTTGCCGCAACCATGCTTGGCGAACTGCCGACGGTGAAGGGCTGGCTGGCGTTTGCACCGCAAGCGCATCACGTACCAGGCCCCCACGGCATTCCCTTGCTGTCACACGCGGTGGCGGGAATGAAACCGGCTATGCCGGTCTTCGAACTCCTGATGCAACGCGGCGCAAACGTGAGCGCCGCCGCCAACAATGGCCTGACGCCGTTGATGATGGCCGCCATGACTGGACACGCGGACGCGCTGCAGGCGCTGCTGGCAGCCGGGGCGGATGCGCGGGCTCGCGCGAAAGATGGCCGCACTGCGTTTAGCATTGCCCGGAAGTCCGGGCGCGATCAGGTGGTGAAGATGCTTGCGGACTCCGGAATCTCCGAATAGCTTTTTTGCCGCCGGCGGGCGAACTTTTGGGGCGCTGCGTCGTATAACTCTTCATGAAGAGCGCACTGCTGTGTCTGTTTTTGCCGGTGTTCGCCCTGGCGGCGGACGTATCGGGCACCTGGAACATTCAACTGATCCGGTTCGGAGAAAACTTCGCGAGCGCACGAGTGGAGCTGAAGGCGCAAGGCTCCGCGGTAACCGGAACGCTGAATGAACTAAAGCTGGCAGGAACGTTTGAGGGCGATCAGTTGCAGCTCACGGCAACCAGGCCGGATGGCAAGGAATGGGGCAAGTTTGAAGGCCGCGTTCAAGGCGATGACGTTTCGGGCACCGTGAAGCAAACCAAAGACGAATTCGGATGGTCCGGACACCGCGCCAACATGGTCACTACCACCCCAAAAACACACAAGTTCGAGCCCACCCAGTTCCACAGGGTCTTCTCGGGGGCGATTCCTCCCGTGCTCCATGTTAACTCCGGCGACACGGTGGAGACCACCACAGTGGACGCCGGAGGCACGGACGCACAAGGGAAGCGGCGGTCGATGGGCGGCAATCCGGAGACGGGACCGTTCTATGTGGAAGGAGCAATGCCGGGCGACACCCTGGCCATCAAGTTCCATCGCATCCGGCTCAACCGGGACTCGGCCGGCAGCGGCGACAGGATCGTATCCGGAGCGCTGCAACCCGGCTATCACCGCGATGCAAAGTTCGACGATAATTTCGACAGCAGTTGGAAGCTCGACCGGGCGGCGGGCGTAGGTATGCTGGCAAAGCCCACGGATCGGATGAGGAATTTCAAAGTGAAACTTCAACCCATGCTCGGATGCGTAGGGGTGGCCCCTCCGGCAAAGCAATCGTTCCGGGCAGGGTGGTTAGGGTCCTGGGGCGGCAACATGGATTACAACGGAATCCGCGAAGGAGTTACCGTCTACTTGCCGGTCTATCAGGAGGGCGCCCTGTTGTTCGTTGGCGACGGACACGCGCTTGAGGGCGACGGCGAATTGAACGGGGATGCCCTGGAGACCTCGATGGACGTTGCGTTTACCGTGGAACTGATCCGCGGCAAGAGTACGCAGGCGCCGCGTTTTGAGAACGACGAGTACCTGATGGCCGCCGGCATCGGAGGATCGCTGCAGGATGCTCTGCAGCAGGCCACAACCGAACTCGCTCGCTGGCTGGAACGCGACTACAAGCTATCGCCAAACGAATCGGGTATCGTCCTGGGCACATCCATCCGCTATGAGATAGCGGAGGTAGTGGACCCGCAGGTACACATCGTCGCGAAAGTGAGTAAAGCGGTGCTTGCCACCCTTAGCCAATAGCTCTTACTCGGGCAGCGCAAAGGCGACGTAGGAACCGCCCGACGGCGAACCGGATTTTCCACCACCCGCGCCGATGACAACGTACTGGCGGCCGTTCACTTCGTAGGTTGCCGGAGTGGCGTTGCCGCCCGCGGGCAACGAAGTTTGCCATAGCATCCGGCCCGATGCCTTATCGAAGGCTCGGAACTTACTGTCGTGCGTGGTGGCGCCGATGAAGAGGAGTCCGCCGGCGGTGACGATGGGGCCGCCATAGTTCTCGCTTCCCGTAGTACCCATTTTTTCAACCAACTCCGGATATTCTCCAAAAGGAATCTTCCAGGCGATGGTGCCTTTATTGAGGTCTATCGCATTCAGTGTTCCCCAGGGCGGCTTCACCGCCGGGTAGCCGTCGGGATCAAGAAACTTGTTGTAACCATCGAAGCGGTATTTCTGGTCGGTGACCGCCGTGGACTTAGTGGGGCCGAGGTCTAGTTCCTTCTCCTCTCCCTTGGAGATGAATCGCGTGATGGCCAAGGTCTCCTCTGGTTTCAGGTTGCCGAAGCCGGGCATGCGGCCATTGCCCTTGCGGATGACCGAATCGATCTCGGCGTCCGTGTGGCGTTCGCCGATCCCTACCAGCGACGGGAACTCCGGCGGGCTGCCGGCGCGGTCGGCGCCGTGGCAATTGGCGCACCGTTGCGTGTAGAGGCTCTTGCCGGTGACTGGGCCGCCCTTGGTGCGTTCCACCAGCCGCATGATCCACGCCATCTCATTCGCGTTTACGTAGAGCATGCCGGACTGGTTGTCGAAGGCCGCTCCGCCCCACTCGCCGCCGCCATCGAAGCCCGGGAAGATCACGGTTCCCTGGAGGCTCGGCGGCAGGAACTGCCCTCCCGTGCGGACTTGGCGCAGTCTTTCGAGCACGGCCTTATGGGCTTCCGGCGTGCGGTTGGTCACTTCCTCTTCCGTAAAGGATTGCCTTGCGAATGGCGGCGGAGCAGTGGGAAAAGGCTGCGATTTCGCAGTGGATTCCCCATCCACGTCGCTTGGCGGAGCCTTGCGCTCCTGGATTGGGAACAGCGGCTTCCCGGTAGCCCGATCAAACACATAGACAACGCCTGCCTTCGTGATTTGCGCTACGGCGTCTACTGCCCGGCCGTTGTGTTGGACCGTAACCAGTGTCGGAGCCGAAGGGAAGTCGCGATCCCAAATGTCATGGCGCACCGCCTGGAAGTGCCAGACCCGCTTACCGGTGGCAGCATCCAGCGCAAGGAGGGTATTGGCGAAGAGATTGTCTCCCGCGCGGTTGGATCCATAGAAATCGAACGCCGCCGAACCGGTGGGCACGAAGACGAGGCCGCGCTTTTCATCAAGACTCATGCCGGACCAGTTATTGGCGCCGCCGATAAATGTCCAGGCATCCTTGGGCCACGTCTCGTAACCGAATTCGCCGGGATGCGGAATGGTGTGGAAGCTCCAGCGCAATTTGCCGCTGCGTACGTCGTAGGCGCGGATGTCGCCGGGAGCGGATGGCAGGGTTTCATTCACAATACTGCCCATGATCAGGAGGTCTTTGTAGACGATGCCGGGAGTGGTGGCGGAGATGGACATGTTCTCGGGGTCGCGCCCGAGCCCTTCCCTCAGGTCGATGCGGCCACCGCTTCCGAAGTCTGCGATCAGTTTGCCGGTGCGGGCGTCTATGGCGTACAGGTAGGTTCTGGCTGCGACAAAGATGCGGCGGTCGTCGCCATTTTCCCAGTAGGTGACTCCCCGGTTTCGGGATTTCCCAATTCCCGGATTGACTGAGCTGGGGTCGAACTGCCACTGCAGTTTTCCGGTCGCGGCGTCCAGCGCGATGAGCCGCAGCTTGGGAGTGGTCGCGTAGAGAATTCCATGCACTACGATGGGCTGGCACTGCATTTCAGAGTTGCGAAAGGCATCGCCGGTGTCGTAGGTCCAGGCGACCTTCAACTGCGCTACATTCTGGCGGTTGATCTGCGAAAGCGTGGAGTAGCGCGTCCCGGCGGGATTGCCGCCATAGGTGGGCCAGTCCTGCTGGGCGAAGGCGAGAGCGGGAAAGAGCAGTGCGATGATTTTCTGATTCCGGATCATGGGGACTGGAGGCTATTTTACGTGTTGCCGGCGGCCGAATGGTGATATCATTCCTTCCTTGCACACCGCCTGATAGAAGGAGTACGAAACGCATGAGAATTCTTGCCGGCATTTTTGCTGCCGCTTTGGCAACGCAGGTTGGGGCGCAGGATCTGATTGCTCCGAAGGGCGCGCCCGGAAAATATACGGGGCCGCATCGCCCGATCACGAAATGGGCAGACCTGATGGCCAAGCACGCCGGCCACACCGACTGGCGTGAACTGATTGTGGATGACGACCGTCTTTACGCCGAATACATCATGGCAAAGCCGGGAAGCAAGTCGCCGCGCAGCGTGCATCCGGATACCCGGGCGTGGTGGGTGGTGATGGACGGCGAGATCCGCTTCGATATCGAAGGCACGGAGCCGTTTGTTGCGAAGAAAGGCTCCATCGTGCAGGTGCCTATGCAGACCCTCTTCTCATTTGAGACTGTTGGGGACAAGCCATCCGTGCGCTTTGAGGTGAATATCGCGGGCGCGAAGACGCTCTACACTACTGATTTTCAGCCGCCGAAGATGACCGGTTTCGATTGGATCCCTGTGCGATTCCCGCGCAAACCGGGCGTCTACGGCCGGAACAACAAACCCCACACCACATTTGACGAAGTGGCGAAGGGAATCGAAGATGGCACGCGGAAGGGTACGATCGCGATTGTGGACGATGACCGCGGCGCGGCTAATTTCATCTACGGCCATCAGAAGAATTTGCCGCCGCTTAACCCCGCCGATAAGGGGCACTATCATCCGGAGAGTTCGGAGTTCTGGCTGATTATGGCGGGGCAAATCCGGTATCCGATTGAGACGCAGGGCGTGATCATCGCGAATGTAGGAGACGTGGTTTACGTCCCGAAGAACACGTTCCATGCGCCGCGCTGGTGGGGAGACGGCCCATCATGCCGCCTGGCCATGAACGGGTTCCCCGGGCTGGCGCATTTGTTTGAACCAAAGTAGCGTATTGGCGTTTTCACTTCTCGGAGAAATAGAATGCCGCGGCTGCTACTGATGCCTTGGGTCTGGGCGACGCCAGAGAAATCTCGGATCGGGTGGCCCGGCAGCACAAGAAATCCCGCGGACGCTTGCCTCTCTCGATGAGAACTTCACCCGATAGTTCGCCGGAGTCGAATGAAGGTAGGGTTCCGGATGATGCTGAGTTAATCGGAGTGCGCCTGGTGGTGGCGTCCCCGCAACAAGTTCGACACTGAGGTCCCCACCTGGTCCAGGAATTCATCCAGCATGGCGGGCTTCGATACATATACAGTGGCGCCGGCGGCTTCGGCCTGCCGGCGGTCCAACGGAGAGTAGGAAGAAGTCAGAATTGCAACGGGCACTCCCTTGAGGCGCGGAGTCTCACGAATCCTCTTGAGCACCTCAATTCCCGAGATACGGGGCATGTTGAGATCGAGCAGAATCAAATCAGGGAACGCAGCCTGGTCGAATGATTCTGCAAGACAAAGCCAGCGGACTGCTTCCTCGCTATCCCGAAAATGCTTTAGGTCGTAAGGAATGCTATGGGCCGCTAGCGCTTCCTTGATCAAAAACACGTCTGGATCATGGTCCTCTATAAGAACGATCTTCCAGAGCGGGACACCCATACTTGCTACCCAGCATACTCTGGATTGTGTCAGTTCGGCGAACCTTTTCACGGACGCTTAGAATCTAAGGAGGGTATCCGCGGTCCGCTTTGACAAATGAAGAGCACTCTCCAAGTCTTTCTGCAGTACGGTTATTGGGTTCTATTTGCTAACGTTCTGGCCGAACAGATCGGACTGCCGATTCCCGCTGTGCCGGCGCTGCTGGCAATGGGTGTGCTTGCGGGCTTAGGAAATTTCTCTTTCGCGCTGGCGCTCGGGATCGCGGTGCTTGCATGCATCATCGCCGACTACGTCTGGTATTACATGGGCCGTACCCGGGGACAGTCCATCTTGAATCTATTGTGCCGGCTGTCGCTCGAACCAGACTACTGCGTCAGCCGCACCAAAGGCCTGTTCGGCCGTTATGGCGATAAGGGGCTGTTGGTGGCAAAGTTCCTGCCGGGCTTCAGCACCGTGGCTCCGCCCATGGCAGGACTGACGCGGATGAGTCCGGCGCGCTTTCTGCTTCTGGATGGATTGGGAAGTCTGCTGTGGGTCATCGTGTTCATGGGAACAGGTTATGTCTTGCGGGCTCAGATTGAATGGGCTGCCGAGGCGGTCAGCAGCTTCGGTTCATCCCTGGGCTTGGTCGTGGGACTGTCCATTGGAGCTTATGGCGCCTGGCAGTTGGTGCAACGGCGTAAGACGTTGCTGTCTCTCCGGGAGGCTCGCGTCACGCCGGAAGAGGTTATGGACCGTCTCAAGTCCGGAGAAGACCTGATGATTCTGGATCTAAGGCAGAAGGGAGACGTAGAGGCCGAGCCGATGCGGCTGCCCAATGCGATGCACTTCACCCTGGAGGAGTTGGAGCAGCGACATGAGGAGATTCCACGGGACCGTGAGATAGTGCTGTACTGTTCTTGACCAACCGAATTGACGAGCGCCCGTGCGGCGCTGAACCTGCACCGCAGGGGCATCATGCGGGTGCGGCCGCTGGAAGGCGGATTCGAGGCGTGGCGCGAATTGGGCTACCCCGTGGAGCCCATTGCCACATCAGCCGCTCGTTAATACTGTTCACTCGCTTTGGCTGTCACAGGCCTCTGTTCTTGTCATCGCGCCCGCTACCGCCGCCTCATACTGTTTCGTGGAGTGCTGCCTCCAGTAGCCGGGCTGTTTCCAGCAGCAGGTCATCGTTTCCAATGGCGGCCGTCAGTTGCAGGCCCACAGGTAGTCCATCGCCCGGAACAGGAATCGCGATGGCGGGGCCGTGCAGACCGGTCCACGGCGCGTTCCTGCTGGGATCGCCAGTGGATTCGAGGCCCACGGGGGCAGGGCCTGTAGCGGCATCCGAAAGCAGGACTGGATACTCGCGGTAGAGATCGGCAATGGCAATTCTGGCGTGCTCCAGGACATCCAGAGCCTTGCGGTAATGGGAGTCGCTGATCTCCAATCCATCCGAGACAAGCTGTGAGAGTTTGGGTCCAATGCGTTCCCCGAACTCCTGCCAAAGATCGCGATGGGTGCGCGAGCCTTCATAGGCGTTAATCAGCCTGACGGTAGCCAAGATATCACTTTCCGAGAAGGGCAGGTCGATTTCATCCACACGCCAGCCCTCGATGGCCGGCGCGGGTCTTTGGAGAGAACCTAGGCGCCGCGGCGTCACGATGTTGATCGGCTTACCGAACCGCTGCCAGAACAGGTGCATGTCGTCCGCGGTCTGGGTGAAGAATCCAGGAGAGTCAAGCGAGGGAGCGAACGGAAGAATTCCTTCCGTTGGCAGCGTGCCGAAGGTCGGCTTAAAGCCGCAGATGCCGCAGTAAGACGCCGGGCGCAAGATGGAGCCCTGCGTCTGCGTACCGAGGGCTAACGGGACCATGCCGGCGGCAACGGCTGCCGCGGAACCACTGGAACTGCCGCCCGGAGTATGCGCCAAATTCAGGGGATTCCGCGTCGGGGGTGCGTCGTAGTAAGCAAATGCCGTGGTCTGGGTCTTGCCTAATAGAATCCCGCCACGTTCCCTGAGGATTTTGACCAGCGGGGCATCGGCCGCAGCAGTGCGGCCAGCGAACAGGGGGGAACCGTACTGCGTATGAAAATCCTGGGTATCGATGATGTCCTTGACCCCGAAAGGAATCGCGTCCAGCGGGCCGCTCGACAGTGGGGGCCGCGGCTCGACTGCAACCCACGCGTGGATATCGGTATCGTGTGCGTGGATCAGTTCCAGGCAGGATGCGACGAGCTCGGCTACCGATTTTTCGCCAGATTCGAATGATTCCACAAACCGGCGGAAGAGGCCTGATTTCATTTCGTGGTGAGGAGCCGAGCAGCTCTCAAACCTCCGGCGCGCTGTACTCCAGGCACGAAAAAACTCTTACGGAAGCTTTCGTCGCTGCCGTCAAACCCTTCGAGGTTGGCGGTAAGGGCGACGTCGATTGGAGCCACCGCAGCAGCGAACAGGCACCAGACGGCCGCATTTTCCAGACCGACCACTTTGATGGGACCGCTGTGGTTCATCTTGAGAAAGGCCAATGCGGTGAGGATGTCCTGCACCCGATTGGCATCGTCACTTCGGTTATAGGTGAGAAAGTAACGGCCGGATCGATTACGGTATGCGTGAGCGTTTCCGGTTTGGAACGTGTCAATCATCAGAACGGAGCGCCCGGCGTCGAGAAGGTTTTGCACGGCGGGAGTCCGGCGCGCCGCTTCGGCGCCCCGGGGATGAATCACTAAGGTTGCTTCCTTGGATCCAGTGGAGATATAAAGACCGCCGACGCGGTCCTCGGCTCCCGCGCGGCTGAGCAGGACATTTTCATGATCGATGTCGCTCGCCAGGCGTGTCGGCCACTCCACGGCCAGCGCCTGCCGAAGTTGTTCGCGGACCACTGACCGGTCTGTGGCTGCCTCGGCTTGACGCCGCGCCATCTGCTTCCAGGATTCGAAAAGTGCTTCGTAGTTCAACGCATCGGCAGGGGGTTGGCCCTCCTTGAGCGCCAGAAGATCCGAATCTTCTTCCTGTTGAAACTCCCGATCCTTCAACGCAGAGGAATCGCGCTGGCCGAGCATTTGCTCTCCGAAAAACCGGTACACCGCTTCCCGGCTCTCCTTGTTGTAATTGTGAGGCGCATCCACATGGGCGCTGCGCAGGCGGTTAGGTTTGCCATACAACTCGTAGATCTTCCGGATCGCGGGGAATTCCTCGTAGGGCGTGTGCTTCGTCCAGTCGCGAGTGGAAGAGACAATCAGCATACGCCGGGGTGCGATCACGGCCGCGATTTCCGTGTTGAAGGTTCCAAAGCGCAAGCCAGGCGCATCCTCACATGGATCCCCGCCCTGCATGCTGTCCGATATCATATTCACCGGCGCAGCAAACCGGACACGCTCATCCACGGCGGCCAGCATGAAGGTCTGGGTGCCGCCGCCCGACGCTCCGGTGATGGCAATCTTTCCGCTATCGACGTTAGGCAGGGAGAACAGATAGTCCACAGAACGGATGGAGTTCCAAAGCTGCAAGCCGAACGGGGAAAACGACCAAAGCTGTTCGTCCTGGCCGCCGAACGAGTGGGGCGTCTGTTTGGTGTCGTTGTAGCCGACCATATCGTAGGCAAATACGACATAACCCTGGCGCGCCAGATTCACTGCGAGAGCGGGAACGGAGTATTCCACTTCATTCTGAAGCCGGCCATATTTCCAATGTCCATGAGCCAGTAGAACCGCGGGAAGCTTGCCGGAACGGTGCAGCGGCTGATACAGGTTCCCGCCGAGGTAGTAACCGGGGAGGGTTTGGATCAGAATCTTGTCGATCGAATAGCCGTCACGCTCCAAGCGTCCGTAAGACTTTGGATTGAGAGCGTTCTTCGGAGGCATCGGAAACAGCCCCGCCGCGGAAAGGATCTGGCTTTTCAAGTGCTGCCTGCGTGCCTCCCACTCGCTCAAAGTGGAGTAGGCCGGCATGACGAAATGCGTATTGTCGTCAGGAGTGTACTTGTTACGTGAGTCCTCGGCCGGAACAAAGAAGGTCAGTGCGGCGGCCAAGAGAGTACTCGCGATCAGTTTCATAGACTAAGTTGCGGAATATTGTCTTGAATCAGTATAGATGCAGAAGGCTGAACGTCTGAAGCCATTTTAATGTAAGTTTCACCCCGACTTCATGTAGGCCTGAGACCATGACCTCATCCTGCCAGCCAAATGGCGGACCTACGAGGAGATCTTCTTTGCGAAAAGTATTGAGCATGATGCTGGGATTGACGCTTCTGATGGGAAGCGCGACCAGCACATTCGCCGCGGGTAAGAAGCATGCGAAAGTGAAGCACAAGAAGAGCAAAAGGCGTCCGGCACCGAAATAGGATGCGCCGCAGCCCTCCGTTCCCGCGCACATGCTGGTCTATGCCTTAACTATCTTCGTCAGCGCTTTTCTTCTCTTTCAAGTTCAACCGATGATCGCCAAGATCATCCTGCCGTGGTTCGGCGGGTCGGCCGCGGTGTGGACTACGGCGATGATGTTTTTCCAAGTCTCGCTTCTGGTGGGCTACCTATACTCCTTCTTGTCGGTCCGTTTTCTGAAGCCGAAACAGCAGGCATATCTGCACATTACCCTGCTGCTGGCCTGCCTTCTGTTACTACCCATCAGCCCTTCGGCTTCCTGGAAACCACTGGCTGATTCAAACCCGACGCTACGCATTCTCGGGCTTCTCACGGCAACTATCGGTCTACCCTACCTATTACTGTCGTCCACCGGCCCGCTGCTGCAGGCGTGGTATCTGCAAACCCGAAGTGGCGTGATTCCATACCGCTTGTTCGCTTTGTCGAACCTGGGCTCCATGCTGGCACTGATCAGCTTTCCTGTCCTGGTGGAGCCCCGCCTGAGCTCCCACGGACAGACGACCTTTTGGTCATGGGGGTTCGGTCTGTTCGCGGCCGCCTGCGCGGCAGCAGCATGGCACAGCCGTTCGGGCGCCAAGGCCGAATCCCAAGCAGAGGCCGCCGCCAGGCCCGCAACCCGTCCTGCGCCGGGAAAGGCGATTCTGTGGATCAGCCTGGCGGCCTGCGCCGCGGTGATGCTGCTGGCCGTTACGACGCACATGAGCCAGAACGTTGCGCCCATTCCCTTCCTATGGGTGCTGCCGTTGGCGCTCTATCTGCTGAGCTTCATTTTGTGCTTCGAGAGCGACCGAATCTACGACCGCCGGGTCTTCGTGCCGCTGCTGGCGCTCTCCCTGGGTGCGATGGCGTTCACGATATACACGGACAACGCGAATCCCTCTCTTCGCTGGGCTATTCCGGTTTTCTCGATCGCCCTGTTTGTCTCATGCATGGTTTGCCACGGCGAACTGGCGCGGCTGAAGCCGCACCCCCGCTTCCTGACGCTCTACTACCTGATGATTTCCGTGGGCGGAGCCTTGGGTGGCGTGTTCGTTGGGCTGGCCGCGCCGTTGCTTTTCGATTCAAACCTCGAATTGCCCATCTCTATTGCGGCTTGCGCACTCTTGACCGCCATCCTGTTGTGGGACGAGACCATTCCGCTGATGGGGGCGCGCTTCGGCAGCGTGTGGGCGGTTCGGATGGTACTGGCGCTCTGCACCTTGAGCCTGGCCGGCTATCTGGGCTATCGAGAGGTAGAAACGGAGCGCATCTACCGTTATTCGGCGCGCAATTTCTATGGATCCCTGCACGTGCGGGATGATCCAGATTCCGAAACGAACACGGGAATTCGTTTCCTGGTCCACGGCACCATCAACCATGGCGGACAACTGCTGAACCCGAAGTTTCATCATCTGCCGACAACCTATTACGGCGAACGGTCCGGCATCGGCCGGACGCTGCGAGCGATGAAGCGGCAACACCCCTCGCTGCGGGTGGGGATCATCGGGCTGGGTTCCGGAGTGCTGGCCAGCTATTGCCGGACGCCGGACGTGTACCGGTTTTACGAGATCAACGCCCTGGTCTACCAGATCGCGACCACGCAGTTTACGTTCCTGCCGGATTGCGGCGCCAATAAGCAGGTGGTGTTCGGCGACGCGCGGCTTACGATGGAGCGGCAAGCGGACCAGAATCTGGACGTGCTGGCCGTGGACGCCTTCTCCAGCGACGCCATTCCCGTCCATCTGCTGACGAGAGAAGCCTTCGCCCTGTATTTCCGCCACCTGAACCCGAACGGAATTTTGGCGATTCACACGTCGAACCGGTATCTGAATCTGGCGCCGGTGGTGGCACAGAACGCGAAGGACATGGGCAAGGTAGCGGTGACTGTGGACCAGGAAGAAGATGACACCGATTACCTGTTCGGGACCACCTGGGTGCTGGTCTCGGCGAATCCGGAGGCGTTTCACCAGCGGGAATTCGAAAAGGCGGCAGAGCCGTCGGAAATCGACAAAAAGCTGCGTCCCTGGACCGACGACTACAGCAATCTCTTCGAGATCCTGAAGTAAATCAGAACGTCAACGAAACCATCGCTTCCAACTGATTGCGCTGCATCCCGGTAGAATTCGACTGAAAGGTCTGGTTAAACCAGCGGGTATAGCGGAACTCGGGCACAATGTGAATGCCGAAGTCGTCCTTGAAGTATACGCCCACACCGGCGACCGCACCGCGCGCCGTGCGATTAGCTGGTACGACCGGGGTGGTGGTGCAGCAGCTGGTAGTTCCGCTATTGATGGTTGTGTCGATGGATGTGGTGATGCTGGAGACGCGGCGAACCACGCCGCCGCCTTCTACAAACCAACGCAGCCTGGGGGCATGGCGATCCCGGCTGTAGTACTGGACCATCACCGGCAGATCGTATAGTTTGGCGCGTGTGTCCTCGTTGGTGATAGTGTGCTTCCGCTCGTCGGTCGGGGTAGTTGGGTTATCAATACCCGTATAGACGTCTCCGTTTATGCGGTATCCAATGCGGCGGCTAAGCAAACTGATATTCACGGCGAAGCGCTCCGTGATGGCCAATTGGACGACGCCGCCGAAGCCAATTCGCTTGGAAGCGGCGGTTGTTGCGTACAGCGCATCCACGGCCGGACTGGTGGTAACGTTGCTTGATGTCTTCGCCGGTATTAAATCAAGCCCCATCACGCTGAGCGTGGCGCCGAAGGTGATGCGGCGGTAGTAGGCTTTCGGCAGTGGCTCCTGTTTAGGGTCCAAGCCGCCGGCTTTCTGGCCATGGAGAAGGATAGGACCGCCACAGAGGAGTGCGGCAATCAAGAACAAATTTGTTTTCATGATAAGAAAGGGACAAGTTTATGGTAGTACACCGAACCGGCGGGTGAGAAACAGCGGCAACCGACACCTGCGAGAACACCAGTTTCGTCAAGAAGTTGCTCGGCTTGCGTGGAAGTGGGTAGGTTGGATCTCAGGGACGGGCGTATTAGTGGATGTCTCGACTCTGGCGGCTTCCGCGCACCGTTCCGCTTCGTTTCGTAATTCGGGATTTTCGGGTTCCGAACGGAGGATTGCGGGCAGCTGGTTTGGCATTAATATACATGCCATGTCATATAGAATCAATCACTTAACGGAATAATGGCATCGACTACAGGCCGTTCGGATACCACGCGCGAAAAGTCTGGTAGCCGCCGGGCAGGTTTCGCACGTTAAATCCATGCTGCCTGAGAAGCCGGAGCGCATAGTAGGATCGCTGTCCCACGCCGCAATGAACCCATATCTCGCGTTCGCGCGGGAGTTCTCCCAATCGATCCCGCAGCTGATTCAGCGGCAGGTTCACCGCTCCTTTGATACAGCCGCTTTGATGTTCCGGTGGGTCACGGACGTCAAGAATCAATGCATCGGTTGAAGGCAACTCTGCCCAGGAGGCGAGCGAGACATCGCCATGCATTACGTTGCTTGCGATCATTCCGGCGATGTTGACCGGGTCTTTAGCAGAGCCGTATTGTGGGGCGTAACAGAGCTCGCACTCTTCGAGATCGAACACAGTGCCATGCTTCTGAATTGCCATCGATATCACGTCGATGCGCCGCTCGACACCTTCCTCTCCCACACCTTGCGCTCCCAAAACCTTTCCGTCTGAATTTCGATAAACGACCTTTAAGTGGATGGGCTTGGCGCCGGGATAGTATCCGACGTGGTGTCCGGGGTGGAGGTAGATCGTGGAAAAATCCGTGATCCCGGCCCGGCGCAGGCTCTTTTCGGTCGCTCCAGTCATCGCAATGGTCAGGCCAAAACAGGCGCAGACCGCGGTTCCTTGGGTTCCCCGGAACTTCGAGTCACGTCCGCAAATCGTATCGGCCGCGATTCGCCCTTGCCGGCTCGCCGGTCCAGCCAAGGGCAAGAAAGACCACTCCCCCGTTACGAAATCGCACACCTCGACCGCATCGCCGACCGCCCAAATATGGGGGTCGGAGGTGCGCATCGATTCGTCTACGCGGATGCCGCCCTTTGAGCCTATTTCGAGTCCGGCGTCTTTTGCAAGGTCGGCCTCCGGCTTCACTCCGATAGCGAGGATTACAAAATCGGTTGAAAACGCCACGCCAGACTTCGTGGTGACCTTGAGTCCCTCTGCCGTTTCCTCGAACCCTGCTACCGGATCGCCGAGCTGCAGTCGCGCTTTGTGAGTTACAAGGCGCTGTCGAACAAACTCCGCCATCTCAGGATCAAGCGGTGGCATCAACTGATCAGCCGCCTCGATGATCGTGATCTCCAGCCCCCGATGAGCCAGATTCTCGGCCATTTCCAACCCGATGAAACCACCGCCGACCACAACCGCACGTTTGGCTTGTTTGGCATCGATCCACTCGCGGATGCGACGGCTGTCCGGGATGGTTCGCAGCACGAATACTCCCGGCAAATCGATTCCCTGAAGAGGGGGCCGAATCGGCGCGGCGCCTGGTGACAAAAGAAGAGCGTCGTAGGACTTTCTCTCCGAAAGACCGGACTTCAGATTGCGGACCTCGATCTCCTGAGATTGACAGTTGACCGACATCACCTCATGATGCGTTTGAACATCGATATTGAACCTGTTGCGAAACAATTCCGGTGAAGCCACCAGTAACTTCGCCTCATCGAGGATTACATCCCCGACGAAATAGGGCAGCCCGCAATTGGCAAACGATACGAACGGACCGCGATCGAAGATGGTGACTTCGGCGGATTCATCCAACCGCCGCACTCTGGCCGCGCAGGAGGCACCGCCCGCAACACCGCCGACAATGATTACTCTCTTATTTCGTGTTTCCATTGATCTCCACTGATACCATGAACCGGTCAAAGCGCTTTGGCCCCATCTGACTCCGGGCCGCCTTACAATCCCAATGGGTGGTGCACCAAAGCTGAGAGCGGCAATGGTCACGGCATCATCAATCGGTAGCCGTCTGCTGGCGGCCCGAAATCCCTAACGTCAGGATGTCTTGACTCGGCAGGTATCGACGGCAGCGAACACGCCACCATACCATTTCTTATTGATCCAAAGCGCGACATTGACCAGGGAAATGAGCACGGGGACCTCGACCAGCGGTCCAATGACTGCCGCGAAAGCAGCGCCATGGTGGATGCCGAACGTCGCGATGGCAACCGCGATCGCCAGTTCGAAGTTGTTGGACGAAGCAGTGAAAGAGAGCGTGGTCGCTTCCGCATAGTTGGCGCCGGCTTTCTTGCTCATCCAGAACGAAGCGAAGAACATCACCACGAAATAAATTGTGAGCGGGATGGCGACGCGAACCACGTCAAATGGCAACTGCACGATCATCTCGCCTTTCAGGGAGAACATCACCACGATCGTGAAGAGCAAAGCGATCAAGGTTACCGGGCTAATCCTCGGGATGAATTTCTTCTCATACCACTCGCGGCCGCGGGCTTTTTGCATCACGAAGCGAGTGAGCATTCCGGCGATGAAAGGAATGCCCAGGTAGATGAGAACGCTCTTCGCAATGGCCGCCATGGAAATATCCACCTCCACCGCCCGGAGACCCAACCAGCGTGGAACGGTAGCTAAAAAGAAGTAGGAGTAAACGGAGAAGAACAGCACCTGAAAGATTGAGTTGAGTGCGACGAGGCCGGCCGCGTACTCACGGTCGCCGTGGGCGAGGTCGTTCCAGACGATGACCATAGCGATGCAGCGAGCCAGACCGATGAGAATAAGGCCTGTCATGTATTCGGGTTTATCGCGCAGGAACAGCACGGCGAGCGCGAACATCAGAATCGGCCCGACCACCCAGTTTTGGACGAGCGAAAGGATCAGGACTCGGCGGTGCTGGAACACTCGCCCCATCTCTTCGTACTTCACCTTCGCTAGCGGCGGGTACATCATCAGGATCAACCCGATGGCGATGGGGATAGAGGTTGTGCCGATACTAAAACGGTCGAGGAATGGGACGACGCCGGGAACAACGTACCCAAGGCCAACTCCAGCGGCCATGGCGGCGAAGATCCACAGTGTAAGGTACCGATCGAGGAAAGACAGCCGGGGACTCGTCTGTGCCTCCATGTCTGCTCTCAGCCTTTCGAACTTCCTGCAAGTGTCGCAGCATGGCCCGACAGTTCCAACAGGTGAGCAACGCCGACCGGCTCTTCGCTCAGGAGCGGAACGACCGCATAGCGGTGAGCATGGTGTTTGGCGACGGCCTCGATCTCTTTCAGTTCGTTGTGCGCCCGCTGGCGTAGCAGGGGCGAGAGCGGATGGGCGGCTGCAACGCTGTTATTTATAATCCAAGCCCAAGGCTCAATACCTGCTCGCCGTAAGTCCGCCTGTAGATTGGCAGCCTCAAGCACCGGCGTGGTTTCCGCCAGAGTCACCAAGAGTATTTTCGTCTGTTTCTCATCCTGAAGCCGCATCATGGGTGTGGTGACGTGTAACTTCTTGTCCGCTAACTGGCGCGTGATTTCGCGGTGATAGGCGCCCGTTGCATCGAGTAGCAGCAGGGTGTGTCCGGTTGGCGCGGTGTCCATCACAACAAACTTAGTGCCAGCCTCTCGGATAATCCGGGAGAAGGCCTGGAACACGGCGATCTCCTCCGTGCAAGGGGAACGCAAGTCTTCTTCGAGGAGCGCGCGACCTTGGGAGTCGAGCATTGCTCCTTTTGTCTCCAGAACATGCTGCCTGTAGCTTTCTGTTTCGGCATGCGGGTCGATTCGGCTGACCGTGAGGTTGTCCAATGAACCATTCAGCGTTTCGGAGAGATGAGCAGCCGGATCTGAAGTCGTCAGATGTACCGGCAAACCACGATGGGCCAGTTCCACGGCAACGGCCGCAGCGAGAGTTGTCTTTCCAACGCCACCTTTGCCCATCAACATCACCAGGCCATGCCTATCCGCAGCGATAACGTCGACGAGGGCCGAGAGGCTGGGTGTATCGAAGCTGACCTTCAGCGGGTTTTCGCGAATGACCTCACGCGAACTGTTTTCCGTAAGGAGGTGCCGCAGCGCATCCAGGCCTACCAGATTAAAAGGCTTCAAGGCTACTTGATCCAAGGGCAAGGTTTTGAGCACATCGGGAAGAGCCGACAAAGCAGCTTTCTCGCGCTCACAAATCGCCGCCGCCAACGGATCAAGCGCCGCTTCGCCAAGGGGAAGCACACCGTTGATGACCAGATACTGCTGCGAGAGGCCAATCTTTCCGAGCTCTTCATGCGTGCGTGCAACTTCGCGCAGCGTGGATTCCTGCGCACGAGCGACCAAAATCAAACGCGTGCGCTGAGGGTCTGCCAAGGAGTCAACCGCCTCTTTGTATTGGGCACGCTGCTTTTCAAGACCGGCCAGGGGACCGAGGCAGGAGGCGTCGCCTTTGCCTTCCTCCAAAAATCCACTCCAGGCGCCAGGCAGTTGCAGTAGCCGGATCGTGTGGCCGGTAGGCGCGGTGTCAAAAACGATGTGGTCGTAGTTGGTGGTGAGTGCCCCGTCGGTGAGTAGCGCTGTGAACTCGTCGAAGGCTGCAATCTCGGTGGTACAAGCACCGGAAAGCTGCTCTTCGATACCCTTAACCACGCTCGCCGGCAGAACACCGCGTACCGGGCCGACGATACGGTCACGGTAGGCCTGCGCCGCAGCCTGGGGGTCGATCTCCAATGCAGACAAGCGCGCAACCGAGGGAATGGCGGTGATTGTATTTCCGATGCTGATACCAAACACCTGGCCCACGTTGGATGCGGGATCCGTGCTGACAAGTAGCACGCGCTTTCCGGACTCCGCGAGTTGAATAGCCGTGGCGCAGGCGATCGAAGTCTTGCCCACGCCGCCTTTGCCCGTGAAGAAGAGAAAGCGCGGCGGCCGGTCCAGGAATTTCATAATTGCTCCTTCCCGGCTCAGCAACACTTACTGCCAGAGCAGCAGCTACCGGCCGACTCTGTTTCGCTGGCAACCGGCAATATGCCTGCCCAACGCGCCAGCTCCCCCCGGTTGGGGTAGCGGCCCGCTAAAGCGACTTCGCCATTCACGAGAACCAGCGGCAGCGCTTCTTCACCTGAGCGCTCCAAAAAGCCCTTCACGGTGGTGCTTTCCGCGAAGGCCATCGGTTGCTGTGCGAGATTGAAACGCTCGATCTGCGCCCCGTTCAGTTTGGCCCAGGCTAGGTCAGCCGAGAAGCTGACTAAAGCCTGATCGACATCGACACCGCAAACGCCACTGCTGCAGCAAAGCCCTGGGTCAAATACTTGGATAGTTTTCATTTTGATGCTCCTTCAAACAATTCATTACCGACACTTGTGCCAATCCGATCCAGTTCCGCTTTCAAGCGCACCGGGTCGTTTTTCAATTCGTCCAGAGGGAGTGTGAGGAAGGCTTCGATACGAGCACGCAAGACTCGATAGGCTGTCATGAAAGCCGCGTCGATTTCGGCGTCCGTGCCGGATGCGTGTGCCGGGTCCTCCACTCCCCAATGGCTCCGCACCACCCCGCCCAGGTAGGCAGGGCAGGTTTCACCAGCCGCGTTTGAGCAGACGGTGATCACCACATCGGGAGCCAGCGGGAGATTGTCCCAGGACTTGCTGTGATAGCCCCCGGTCGGGATGCCTTCACGGGCGAGGAGCGCCAGCGAACGCGGGTGAACCTGCCCGGTGGGCTTGCTGCCCGCACTCACGGCAGTCCAGTCAGCCGGCGCGAGGTGCTTAAAAGTGGCTTCAGCCAGTATCGAGCGGCAGGAGTTGCCGGTGCAGAGAAAAAGGACAGCGGACTTTATCACGGCGAAATCTCCTCACTTGCAGCAGACAATCTTCTGCGGCTCGATCGCTTTGTTTCGAGTGCAGCATTCGGCATAGAGGAACCCCAGCAATTCCTGCAGGGCTTGCGTGTTGGCCGAATACCAGAGGAACGTCCCCTCTCGCCGCACGCGCACCAGATCCTCGTTTTTCAGCTTGTCGAGATGATGGGAAAGTGTGCTCGACGGTATCTCCAGCTCACTTCCGATGTCGCCCACGACCAGCGCTTCCGGGTGAGCAGCCAGGAGAAGGCGGACAATCCGCAAACGCGGTTCCGTCCCCATTGCCGAAAACATATCGGCGTAGCGGGTCGTCAGTTCAGCATCGCCTCGTTTGCGCATGCCAACTCCTATCTCCGTATTTCTACTATAATCGAAATATTACCGGATGTCAATGGCCCCACTCCGAGAAAAGTTCTAAATCAAGTTTCTATAGGTGGCACGAGGGCTGTACGATAGCACAACATCGGGGTGCCCGCGCACTAAGATAACGTCGGCCGTTTCTACCAAGGGCGATCCCCGCACAGTCTGGATCAGCGCCGGCGGATCGTTCATACCGTCGCCGGTCGTAGCCACCAATACTCCGCGGGATCGGACCACTTTCACTTGGGCGGTTTTGACCTCGGGGCATGGCTTCGGCGAAGTATTCATCCAGTCCGGCTTGGTCGGATACCCATTTGGCCCTGGCTTTGTTAGCGCCGGTGAGCATCGCGCATCGGATTGTTAACACGTCAGCACGCTACAAGCCGCCAGCGATCATCGCAGTGGCTAGCCCCAACCCGAATATCAACAATGAGAGGAGTGTCATCCAGGCGAGGACGCTGTTTGATGCTTCTTTTACATTAGCGTTCATTTCAAGCTTACTCGTCCCCTGCACGCCGGCAACGCGCTCGCCGGACCTGTCATTGCCATCCATGTGCTGTTGTGCTCCACCGTTTACAGACTCGTTCGGCGATCGCGCCGTGATCATGCCATGCTTCATGTGTCGGGATACCAACCACCAATTCATGGGATAGGCGGTGATGAAACCGACAAGAAGGGCCATGGACATAATGAACCAGAATGCCGGTTGAGAAGGATCGTGGCTCGCCGGAGTGCTTTTCATTGCCACAGTCATCACAGGCACCATGCCGGCCATAAGGCAGTTCATAGATAGCAACTCCGGGAAAAAGGTGCTGGAGAGCGCACGCATATAAGAGCCACCTGCCATGTCCCGCATGAACAGAGATTGGAAGACACTCCAGCCGAAGGCAAAGCCCAAAGCGTACTCCAGTGCGACATCCGTAGCTTTGGTTAAGTGAAACAAACTGGCGATGACTGCACCCGCCAAGATTCCCACGCCATCACCGGCTACACAGTGCATCGTCGAACCCAGAACCTGTCTCCAGCGTGTCGCAACGTAACGTTCGTGCAGCCCTGGCAACGGTTCGCGGCAACCTAAGACATACAAAAATGCCCCCAGGGGCCCCGTGTACGCGGTGAGTAAGAGGAACCCCCACTTGAGGACTGGGGATTCCGGCGTGGCGCGAATGTCAACCATCACAAATAACAGCGACAGTGCGGTAAGAATAAACCACAAAAGCATCACACCATCAAGCATTTTGATCCCTGGTATTGCTGTGCCGAACTACAATCCGGCATTTTCTGTATAAACTTCGCTGCGCGGCCATGATGAACCTGATGCCGCCTCCTTCATGATCTTCACAGTCGTGTCCTCCACTTCCTGCGCCACCCCTTCAAGTTGTGGCTGATCGAACATGGCCAAAAGAGTGGTTGGCTTCAAAGTGGCCAGAATGGCCTTACCGCCCTCTTCGTAGAGGGAGATCCGGCATGGCAGGGCGGTGGAGACGCTCATGTTCTGATCGAGAACTCTCTTCGCTTGTTGCGGCTGACAGACCTCGAAGATCAGGCATTCGTGGTCGACGCCACGCCCTTTTTCCCGATGGTGTGTTTGAGGTTGTGAACCTGCATGATGCCAAAGTGGTTTTCCTGGACGGCAGCCTGCAAGGCCGCGGCAGCTTCACTCACGGTTTTGTCCGTGGATGTCTTGACCAGCATAGGTTTCCTCCTGCAAACCGTTCCTCCCCGGGGCGGGTCGCGAACGGGAGTTATTTTCGGGACACCTTTTGAATCAGGACGACCAGCAGGACCACTACCAGCACTCCCATCACGGTCCATACCCACATCCCTCCGCCCGCGCCGCCCATCCATCCTCCGCCCATCCACCCGCCGTGATTCATCACATGTTTCCTGTGTCGGTTAGCTGCAGCAGCCGCAGCCGGTTTTCGACGACTCTGCGGACTTGTTCAGATATTGCGCCGGGTTGACATCGAACTTCTCCTTGCACTTCGATCCGCAGAAGTAATACGTGCTCCCTTTGTGCTCGCTGTGTTGAGCGGCGGAAGCGGTTTCCACGTCCATGCCGCACACCAGATCCTTTGCAGTCGTCTTTACCGCTATTGTGTTCTTCATGATGATCTCCCTTTCCGTTTGTCGTAGCTACGACATGGATGAAGCATGCAGATGCCCAAACCGCCGGTGCTGGCCAGGGCGACTTGATTCATCCAGCAATGCTCTGCGACAAACGGCGAGATAAGGTCATCTGACCATTAGTGGTCATAGCAGGGAATGGCGCGTCTTCGGCAAGCCCCTGGGCACTTGGCGCACCTGGTAGCCGCTTCGCTGACCGCAGGCTACGGGGTTCTCAGCGCCTGTGGCTTTGGTAATAGAAATGCTCCGTCCGGACCGGATTCTTGGATGCCCGGATATATGAACGAACCGAAAGAGACGATTCTAATCATGGGCACGAGTGGCCGGCTACCCGGTAGCGAAGCGTCTGGCGGAAACCTTCAACGTGGTGGGTTTTTGACCGCTGGGCGCCGAGGAGACCGTTGGGCTCAGAGACGCACCCGGATGGGCGTGCCCTCGTGCAGAAGTAAACGCATGCCATGAGAATCGGCTCTATCGCTGTCCGGATTCCTTCCCGCAAAATCACGAATGAGGACATGTTGGCGGAGATTGCGAAATTGAATCCCGACAGTCCCGCAAAACAGCTCAATCGCTATCTTCGCGGTCTGGGATTCATACTGGGCCGCTGCGGGTCCAACACGCGTTTCTTGCGCGACCGCGAATCTGGCGAGACTGCCCACGCGTTGATCCATGAAGCCTGCACTGAAGCGCTTGCCTCGGCCGGCATCGCTGCCGAAGACATCGGGCTGCTGATTTATTGCGGTGTGGGGCGCGGTTTTCTCGAGCCTGCCAGCGCTTACTTCGTCGCACGATCGTTGGGACTTACGTGCGAATGCTTCGACGTTTTGGACGCCTGCATGAGCTGGGCGCGCGCACTGCACATCGCCTATCAGTTCCTCGCCGCGGGCCTTCATCGCCACATTCTGATTGTGAACGGCGAGTTCAATGTGTACGAACATGGCTATCCCGAGTTGCTCCGGGGAATTTGCCGCGAACGGCTGCGGTACACATTTCCAGCCTTTACCATCGGCGAAGCCGCAACCGCGACCGTCGTCTCCGCCTCCGAAGAGATTTGGCGCTTCCGCTTCCGCTCCCAG
>JBDUEM010000069.1:0-28525 GCA_040002435.1 Bryobacteraceae bacterium | reverse complement strand
TGCAGCGTGGAATTCCAGTCACCCCAAGGGCTGGGGTGCTTTCCCACCTGGACATTGACCTCGCGGTAGTGGCCCAGGCCGGCGCGGCGGATGTATTCCGCGGCGGGGAGGAAGTCGTCTTTGCGTGTTTTCAGCTCGGCGTCGAGATCGCGGTTCAGACGAGCTTGTAGCTGCCTTGCTCCCGGCTTGCCGATCAGATTGTGCATCTGGTAGGGATCGGTCTGATTGTCGTAGAGAAGCCAGGGACCATGGATGGAGCGGACATACGTATGCCGCTGTGTGCGGAGTCCCCGGTATTCGGCAAACCCGTAACGCCGGGCCTCGGTGATGGGCACGGCCAGGGTGATGAGCGCCGGCTGATCTTTTGTGACGGCCAGGCGATCGACTCCCTCCACGGAATCGGGAACCGGCAGGCCGGCGAGCCCGAGCAGCGTGGGAAAGATGTCGGGCGAGTTGAGCGGCGTGCGGATGCGGCGGCCCTTGGTTCCCAGCTTCCGCGGGTAGCGCACCAGGAACGGAACCCGCACGGATTCATCCCACGGATAGAGCTTGGTGGTCAGGCCCTGGGAGAGCATCATGTCGCCATGGTCTGAGGTGAATACGACGATGGTGTCGTCCGCAATGCCCGCTCGGTCAAGGGCGCCCAGGAGGCGATCGAAGCATTCATCGAGGGCGGCCATGTGCGCGTAATAGCCGCGCAGCATTTCCATCGCTTCGGCACGGCGGTCCTGCGGCACGTTGGGGCGGAATTGAACCTCCCGCTTGCGGTAGGCGTTCTGGAATTTCTCGGGCGCGGAATTCAACGGGAAGTGCGGCGGGCCGAGCGAGAGGACGAGGCAGAACGGATCGCTCGATTTGGCTTGCCGCCCGATGAAGGAGCAGGCGTCCTCCGTCTGCGAGAAGGCGTCATAGCCGGGCCAGTATTTGGGTGTCTGGTCGTTGCCTTCGTAGTACAGCGACTTGTTGTATTCGTGCGTGCATTCGCAGGCTTTCCAGTAGTCGAAACCGAATCGCTTCTCCGGCGGGATATAGGCCAGGCGCCTTTCGTAATTGCCGCCGGGACTTCCATAGACGTGCCATTTGCCGATGAATCCGGTGCGGTATCCGGCTTTGGTAAAGGCTTGGCCCATGGTGACGCCGTTCGGTTTCAGTTCCACATCGTTGATGAACACTCCATGCGTGAGCGGATACTGCCCGGTCAGCAGGCTGGCGCGGTAGGGGCAGCAGACTGGTGTTCCCGATATGGCGGTGTCGAAGCTGACGCTCTGCGATGCAAGACGGTCGAGCACCGGGACGCGGACGTTGGGGTCGCCACTGTAGCCGGTGGATTGTGCGCGCCATTCGTCGGCCAGGATAAAGAGGACGTTGGGGCGTTTGGCGGCTTGTCCCAGCAGGGCGGGTGCGCCGGCGGCCAGGGTGCTCAAAAAGTGTCTGCGAGTGGATGGCATTACTTACTATTGTTGCCGGATACCGTAAACAATCCTATCCATTTCTGTAACACAACGGTTCTACGGAGGTCAGCTTGACAGCGCAAATCTTCTCATTTTATATTCATCCTTAAGGGTGAATAACCTCGATCACATTTTGATCGCGCTGGCCGATCCCACGCGGCGGGCCATTCTGCAGAGGCTTTCGGCGGGAGAGGCGCGTGTTACGGAATTGGCGCACCCGTTCGCCATCTCGCTGAACTCGGTCTCCAAGCACATCCGCATGCTGGAACGTGCGCACCTGGTGCACCGGAGGAGGGCCGGGCGCGAACATCTGCTATCGCTCAATGCGGCGCCGCTCGATCATGCCGCGGCCTGGATGGAATCCCAGCGGCTGCTTTGGAACTCCCGGCTGAACGCCCTCGACGCCATGCTGAAGACCGAAGACAAAAAGAAGAAAGGACGATCCCGATGACAATTCAAGTAACGCGGTCTTTTGAGGCATCGCCGGAGCGTGTTTTCGATGCCTGGCTCGATCCGCAGAAAGCGGGGCAGTGGCTATTTGCCACGCCTTCGGGCCAGATGGTGCGAGTGGAAATTGACGCGCGTGTGGGCGGCTCCTTTGTCTTCACCGACCGGCGGGATGGAGAAGATGTGGACCACGTTGGTGAATACCTGGAGATCGACCGGGCGCGCCGGCTGGTGTTTCATTTCCGGGTGCCGAAGTTTTCCGCGCAAAACACCCGTGTGAGCATCGATATTGTTCCGGAGGGCAGCGGCTGCCATCTTACGCTGACTCATGATGACGTTCTTCCGGAGTATGCAAGCGGCTCGCAGGCTGGTTGGACCGGCATTCTGAACAAACTTGCGGAGTTTCTGAAAGAGCCGCTATATTGATCGCGGAGATCTTCTAATGAGTGCCGAGCCGCAAGACACCCCAATCACGCCCGAACGTATTTTTTATGCAGCTAATGCGTTTCACCTGACCCATGCCCTGGTTACCGCGCTGGAGTTGAATCTGTTCAGCGCCGTGGCCGAAGGCAATACCGATGCCAAACAATTGGCGCTGCGCTGCCAGGCGTCGGAACGCGGCTGCCGCATTTTGTGCGATTTTCTGACGATTCACGGGCTGCTTACCAAGAACGGAGAACAGTGGGGGCTTTCTCCCGAAGCGGCGCTGTTTCTGGACCGGAAATCGCCCGCCTATCTCGGCGACACGGTGCACTTCCTCAATGCTCCCGACATGATGCGCAGTTATGAAGAGCTTCCCGCCGCGGTGCGGAAGGGAGGTACCGTGCTCCACGAGCAGGGCACGGTGACGCCGGACAATCCCATCTGGGTGAATTTTGCGCGGAATATGGCGCCGATGATGATGGGATCCGCCATGGACATTGCCGGGTTGTTGGGTGATGGAGCCGGGGCGCCGTTGAAGGTATTGGATATTGCCGCCGGTCATGGGCTTTTTGGAATTCACATCGCCAAGAGCAATCCGCAGGCTCATATTGTCGCGCTGGATTGGGCCGCGGTGCTGGAAGTAGCCAAGGAAAATGCGGCGCGGTTCGGCGTGAGGGACCGGTACAGCACCATTGCCGGGAACGCGTTCGACGCGGATTTCGGCAGCGGATACGATCTGGTGCTGCTGACCAACTTCCTGCATCACTTCGACCGTGCGGGCTGCGTTACCTTGCTGAAGAAGTGCTTTGCCGCTTTGAAGCCGGGCGGCCGGGCAATTACGCTGGAGTTCATTCCCAATGAAGACCGCGTCACTCCGCCGTCTAATGCCGCTTTCGCACTAATCATGCTGGCCTCTACTCCAGCAGGCGATGCCTATACGTTCCACGAGCTGGAATCCATGTGTTCCGAGGCGGGCTTTGCTTCGACGGAGATGAAACAGCTACAGCGCTCACCGCAACGTCTTTTGATCAGCCAGCGGTGACATGACAGAAGACCAGATCGTTATCACCATTTGTGGTGTGCTCACCGCCGGCCTGGTTGTTTTAGGCTGGTGGCTGATTCGGCATAGCTATTGGTGGGGTTTGATTCCGGTGGTGCTGCTGATTGGCTTGTTGCTGGCAGCGATCTGGTTTTTTGCTACTTTTCGTATCAGGATGTAGGCGCGTACCCAAAAGTACGCGCCTCAGTGAAGGGTGGGCTACTTAGCGGCGGTCAATAGACGTAGGTCTGGAATCCAGTTGCGCAGTCCTGACCCGTCCATTGTCAAAGTTCACGGAACAGGAAAAGTTGTAAATTTCCCCGCGGGGGCCGCGGTGAAGGTCCACACTGCCCATAACCCAGTCTTCGCGGCCGGGATTGTCGTCGATTCGTGTATTCAGGAAGTGAATGTCTCTCACTCCACGGAACCGCGCCGTCGCCTGTCTGGTTACTTCATCCTGGCACACACGAACAGCCTCTTCCTTAGCAAATCCATGACCGTATTGACGATAGTAGGCGCCGTCACGGCTGTTGCCACGGTAATGATCATCATCGCGATATCGATCGTTCTGGCGATTTCGATCATCCTGGCGATTGCGGTTCTGATCGCGGTAATCCGGACCATTCCCGGATATGGGTCCCTGGTTGTATCCGCGGGTATCCCAGAGGACATCAAACGTATATCCTTCCGAGCCGCTGTCTTTATCTTCGATTTGTACTATAGCGACTCCGCCATTCTGCGGATCGCGAATGAGAGTCTGCCGGCCACGGCCATCGATTCCTTCCGCTCTGAAGTTGGAGGGGTTCACCGGCATCGCGGTGTTGCACTCAAACCGGCGCCATTGCGCGGGCCTTCCCGATAGATTACGAAGAGTGGCGGAAGAACCGCGAATTTCGACTTGAGCGGCCCCATCCACAACTACTTCGATTGTGCACTTTCCATGGTCAGGGTTACCACCACCCCTGATGGAGGCCTGCCTTTGATAGGTCTGGCCGTATACAGCAGATGCTAGCGTGGCACATACTGCGAATCCTTGTAAAATTTGGCGTCTCATTAGTTCCTCTCCGCTACTCACTTAGCATTTTTAAGGCCGTTTTATTTAACAGAGAGATATAACAGATTAACGTACATGCTATCTGTTGAATACAGGAGATTTGGGAATGTATGCCGGTTCTTTTTACACATGTAAAAATGACCGGTTCGCGGCGCAGATATCCCGAACCAGACCGCGCAACCAGCGATGGGCCGGATCGGCATCCAGCCGCGGGTGCCAGAGCAAGGAAATCGTGACTTCGGGTGCTGGAAAAGGAAGGGAGAAGCTATGCATTCCATCGCACAGGTTTCCGGTTTGCCGTTCGGGAACGCTGGCGATCAGGTCGGAGGCGCGGGCTAGCACCAGCGCAGCCGAAAAGCCACTGACGATGGTGACGATCTCTCTTTCGAGCCCAAACGGCTGCGAGGCTTCATCAACCGGTCCCTTGTCGAGACCCTGCCTTGAGACGCCGATGTGCCTGCCTTCCGCATAGCGGGAAGGAGTGATTTCGCCCTGGCTTAGCGCATGCCCCATGCGCACGACGCCAATGAAACGATCCCGGAACAACGCCTGTGCACGGACCTCAGGACCAGTCGTCTTCCCCACCACGCCAGTCTCCAGATCGACGGCCCCCTCGCGAAGAGACTTATTCTCTTTGTTTGTTTTTTGCATGAAGCAGAGCCGCACGCCAGGAGCCTCCGCGCCAGCGCGGGCAATAAGGTCCGGCCCGAAGTTCTCAACAAAGCCCTCGCGGGTACGAAGCGTGAACGTCCTGACTAGCTGTTTGAGGTTGAGCTTCTCAGCAGGGCGCAGAACCATTTCTGCATCCTGAACAAGCCTGCTTACCCGCTCGCGGAGTTCGAGCGCTCGGGGCGTGGGAACGAGACCGCGTCCGGCTCTTACCAAAAGTGGATCACCTGTGGTCTTCCGCAATCGCGCAAGCGCGCGGCTCATGGCCGAGGGGCTAAGCCTCAACCGTTGGGCTGCGCGGGCCACACTCCCTTCGGCAAGCACCGCATCCAGAGTGACCAGCAAGTTGAAATCCGGGGCTGACATGTATTGATTTTAAAGCAGTTTTCTCTTATGTAGCGTAATATGCACGAATACATTGCATATGGTGCGTCTTCCGCCATGCCACACAAGAAGGTATGTTTGGCTAGGAGTTCAAATTGAATCAAATCGTTGCAGAACGGGAAGAGGGAATAGCAGGAATCGCGGAACGTAATGCTCCGCCGTTCTGGGCACTGGCCAGCCTCTCCCTATCCATGTTGATGCCCTCGCTGGATACCAGCATCGCCAATGCCGGCCTGCCGGTGCTGGCACAAGCATTCACCGCCTCCTTTCAGGCAGTCCAGTGGATCGTCCTCGCCTATCTCCTTGCCATCACCACGCTGATCGTCGGCGTGGGACGGTTCGGTGACATTGCCGGACGGCGCCGGTTGCTACTGGCTGGAATCTTCCTGTTCACTGTGGCCTCGATACTGTGCGGCGCCGCCCCCACGCTTTGGTTTCTCATTGCCGCGCGGGCGGCGCAGGGCCTGGGAGCAGCCATAATGATGGCCCTCACCATGGCGAGTGTCAGTGAGACGGTTCCCAAAGAAAAGACCGGCAGCACCATGGGCCTGCTCGCAACGATGTCCGCGATTGGCACCACCCTGGGCCCATCGCTCGGCGGCCTTCTGATCGCGGGCTTCGGATGGCGCGCGATCTTCCTCGCCAACGTTCCGCTGGGCATCCTGAACTTTTTTCTCGCGCAGCGTTGCCTGCCTGTTGACCGGCAGAGATCGAATCCGGACGGGGCCAGCTTCGACACTACGGGCATGCTGGTGCTTGCTTTTACCCTGGCCGCTTATGCGCTTGCCATGACCATCGGCCGGGGCAGATTCGGTACGCTCAACATCGCCCTGCTGCTCGCTGCCGTCCTGGGAGCCGGCCTCTTCGTGCTTGTCGAGGCGAGAGCGGCATCACCTCTAATCCGATTGGCGATGTTCCGCAATCCGGTCCTGAGTGCAAGCCTTGCCATGAGCACGCTCGTCTCGACAGTAATGATGTCGACCCTGGTGGTTGGACCGTTTTATCTGTCTCGCGCGCTGGGGCTCGAAGCTGCTGTGGTTGGACTGCTCTTATCGGCCGGTCCGCTTGCCGCCGCGCTGACCGGTGTGCCGGCGGGACGCATCGTGGACCGTTTTGGCGCGCAACGGGTGACCATCGCCGGGCTTATCGGAATAGCGGCCGGTTGCCTGGTCCTATTCTTCGTACCAGTGACATTCGGCATCGCCGGATACATCGTCCCCATCGTTTGCATCACGGCCGGCTACGCGCTGTTCCAGGCGGCCAACAACACCGCAGTCATGACAGATATTCTCCCGGAACAACGCGGTGTCATTTCCGGCATGCTCAGCCTTTCCCGCAATCTCGGGCTCATTACGGGAGCTTCCGTCATGGGGGCGGTATTTGCGCTGGCATCGGCGACGAACGACATCACGAAGACGCACCCTGAGGCTGTTGCCGCCGGCATGCGGGTCACGTTCGCAGCCGGGGCCATGGTGATAGCCGCCGCACTCGCCATCGCGCTGAACGGCTACCGCCGCACGGTGAACTGGAGCCGGTTGGATTCGCCGAAATCGTTCATCAGATAGATATCGACGGCACCAGGTGATTCATAAAGCTCCGGCGGAATCAGAGCGCTGATCACCGACGGAGTCTGATACCAGGAGGCCAGGATTTTGGACCCCCATACAATGGCGGTGCCTGGTGTTGCGTTCTCACACTCTACGCCCAACGCTGATTGACCGGAGGGCTGCAATTGAAAACCTTCGCGCGCCCGACAGACGGAGGGGTGCAGCTTGTTCAGCTTCAACCGGAACTCGGGCTTGCGGGCGGCGATGGAATCCACTTGGAAGAATTCCTCCGGCATGCTGCCGTCAAATCGATGAACGAAGGTATCCCCGGCGGTCACGACGCGATAGCCGGCCATCTGAATTCCCTCGAGAGTCCCCACTTGATTCCATATGGCCCGGGGGACGAGAACGCAGTCCAGCGCGGTCAACGAGGGCACGGGTACTTCAGATATTTGTTCGAACCCGAACCTGGCAGTATCTAAAGCAAAGGCCTGCATTTCGAGGACGTTATCGTAATCGTCTGCGAGAGTCTTTGTAACGGCGGCGACGGCGGCGATGGACGGATCGCGGCGGCAATGACGCGCCAGGCGTTCCAGCCACCCTGGAGGCACCAGCGTCCGCGGGTTGAGGAACACCAGATACTCTCCCGAAGCTTCCCTGGCTTCGCTGTCCATGAGAATCTCGTAGTTCGGCCAGGCGGTGTTACGCTGCACGGAATCGAAGAAGTACGGCGGGACTTCTTTGGAGTCCTGCGCAGCGACGAGAATGGACACCTTAGGAAAAGATTTTCGTATAGCAGCATCGATGACATCGACGCGGGCGGCCCAGGTATTCGCCTTTGCATACTCGATACGGCGGCGGCGCAGATGCGGGTCATCTTCGCGAACGGCAGCGTCCAGCTTGGCGGCGAAGTCCTCCGCGTTTCTGCCAATGTAGACCAGGTCTTTCAGCGGGGCGAGCTCCGGCATGTCGGTGGCGACCACCGGCTTGCCCTGGCTGAAATATTCATACATCTTCACGGGGTCCACGCCCTTGATGAGATCGTTCAGCACAAACGGAATCAGGCAGACATCAAAGTGCGAGAGAAACAGAGGGATCTCGCGATAGTTTCTTTCCCCCAGAAAAGTGACGTTGGGCAGCGATTGAATTTTGGCGGTATTGAGTTCGTAGACGTGGCCGATGAAGAAGAAATTGTATTGCGGGCGCAGCCTGGCGATGTGCATCACCAGATCCAGATCGAACCAGTCGGCAATGGCGCCGAAGTAGCCGATTACCGGCTTCGATAGATCGGTGATTAGGTTATTAGGCCTGGGCTTGGAAAGGAAATCGAAATCAGCCGCATTCCGGGCCAGGACCGGATCGGGGCGAAAGGCCTGCTGGCGCTCATACAACTCCTGCGCGGTGACGACCAGCACGTCGGCCTCACGGGCGAGGTTCTTCTCCTCTTCCAGATTCCACTGGCTGATGCGCGGCTCGGCGGTCCAGTTTTGCCAGTCGTCCATGCAGTCGTAGATGATTCTGGAATTGAATGCCTGCCGCAAGCCGAGGCCGAGGCGGCGCCAGAACGGAAACTGCAGTACCACGCAGTTTTCGTTAATGGCAAAGTCTCGATAGACTTCCCTGAGGCCTGTGGAGATAGGGGCGGCATCTTCCTCGGTTAGCGAGCCGCTGTAGATGTCGAGGTTCTCGCCACGGAAATGGATTTCCCATAAATCCGGCCGCAGCTGGATGGCTTCATAGCGTTTCGGGTGCGACAAGGGCAGATGCCTGCCGGGGCTGAGCCAGAAGACACGGTGGCCGCGGCGGGCAAATTCGGCGGCGATCTGCTGCGGCCGTTGAAAGCGGAATTCAAAATCGAATACGGGGAAGATGACCACGTCGTAGGTCTGCTGCGGCAGGATCTCCGCGAGCGAGGGTGCGGGTGGAACCGCGGCTTCGATTTCTTCCTCAGCTTCGATTCCCCCTGAGGTGGGAAAGGCCTCACCCAATCTTTCGGGCAGGTAGGAGGACAACCCGGGGAAGCGCACATCATATTCGACCAGGCCGCCGGGGCCTTGTACGGGCCAGCTCAACACCCATTTGCAAAACGGGAACAGGCCGCGGCGGAATAACAATGTGTATGCTTTGCGCAAGACCAGCATGATCTGCCAGGCTTTCTCATTGCGGTGACTGACGATGGTCTGTTGCAGTGCTTCTTGATACTGATGCAGACCATGGACCGCTTTCTGACGCACCTGTTCGGCGTGCTGCAGCCTGGCTGTGTATGCCTTCTCCTGTTTCCCGCTTTCCTTCTCCAACTGAGAGATGCGGCTGGTGAGACGGGCTATTTCCTTATTACGCGCATTGACGGTCTTTCCGAAGGAAGTCTCCTTTTTGGCCATCAACTGCGACAACTCTTCCAGGCGGCCCGCATTGCGCCGGCTCTCCTCAAGGTAGAACTCCACCTCTTTCAAAAGCCGCGCCGCTTCCGTGCGTCCGGCGTTAATCGTCTGCAGCTGGGCCTTGATGCTGTGGCGGAGTAATAAGGACACGCCGGCGCTCAAAGGCTGCCGCGGATTGGGTTCGTTTCGCAAAACCGCGATGGCGACAGAGGCGTTGCCGCGGGCCTGCTGTGCCAGTTCCGACTTCGGATGACCGATGCTTTCGCGGAGTTTTGCGCCGTTCCGCAAGACCTCCTGCATCAGGCTGGCGAGGCGGAGGCTCTCTATCGATTTGATATCGAGGCAGAAGCGCTGCAACTCGAGCCGCTGCATAAGCTGTTCGACTTTGGGGTCGTAGCTTAAGGCAATGGCAGGCACATTGGCAAGAACGCTGAAGATGATGGCATGGAGGCGCATGCCGACGATGAGTTCGCATGCGGCCATGCGGGCGGCAAGTTCCGCCGGAGAGAGTTCCTCTTCGACAATGTGCACGCGATTCTGGCTCTGCATGAGATCCCGGACGCGCCGTGACACGGCAACATCGTTTTCTATCTCTCCAGTCAACTTTTGAAAGGGGAAGAATTCAATGTCAACGGCGGGTTCGTTTTGTAAAAAGCGGTCGAGGGCCGCGGCTACCTCGGACTGCCAGAACCCGGGATCCACGTCGATGTTCCAATTGCGAAGCGAGACGCCGATTTTCCGCTTTGTGGATGGCGAGCCGGGGGAATGGGACCAGGGTAAGGCGAAAACCGGGTCGGCGGTGAGTTGCATTTTGGAGGCGGGAACCTCCAGCGATTCGAGCAATTGGCGCGAACCGTCATCCCTTACGGTAATGACCTGCGCGGCTTCGCATATTGCCTTTGTGAAGAGCTTGCCATGGCTGGAAAGCAGCGGCCCGGCGCCGATGGCATAGAGCATGAGCGGTTTGCCGTAAAGGGCCGCGAGTACGGCGGAGGTGGCATAGAAACTGATGCCGGAATGATTGTCGGAGAGCAGGGCATCGGGATCGACGCCCCAGTAGTCCTGAAACAGGCCGCCGCCGCCGATGATCACCATGTCGGTGCCGCGGATGGCTTCCAGAATTCCCGAGGCGTGAGACCAGGGGATCGCCGTCACGCCATACGTTGCAGCCGTTTTTTCGGGCTCGCCCGAGGTGACGGTGATCTGGAGACCGGGCTGGAGGGTCCGGAGATGCGCGAGTATGGCGGTGAGAATCGCTTCATCACCGGCGTTGCCGAAGCCATAGTAGCCGGTGAGGAAGATGTGGTTCCTGGTCAAGGATTCTCCATGAGGTGGAACGCGGCACCGGTATCGGTGCGGGGCGTAAGCATCAGTGAATGTATTATTTTACGCTGGTGAAGACGATCATCCTGCTGGAACGGCTACTTTTTCGGTATTGGCGGCAATGCCCCGGCGGAGAGCGGGTTCCAGATACGTCGCATACGTACAGCTAGCGCGTCCAAAGTGTGAGACTCAAGACTTATAAAGTATTTACAGGTTTTCTCCGATCCCATTTTGTAAGGAATCCAGAGAAGCCATGATTGCAGAAGCAAATCAAGTTGCGCCCGAGCGCATATCTCCACTTGCTCCCAAGTTGAACGCATGGCGGCTGCTGATGGTAAGTTCGGCGGCACTTTATCTCGAGATGATCCTCATCCGTTGGATTGGCACCGAGGTGAGGATTTTTGCATTCTTTCAAAATTTGTCACTCATTGCCTGCTTTCTCGGTTTTGGACTGGGGTGCTTCAATACACGCCAGCGCGGGAGCTTACTGTCCTCTCTCGCCGCGGTAACCGCTCTGGTTGTTGTGGTGAATCTACCGTTTTCGTTCTTACAGGCGATTCTCAAGATGATGTCCGCCGCGCTGTCCTTCGACCCGGATGCCGCGCTTTGGGGCACCGCAGTGACGGTCACCCGATCCGAGTATTGGACGATGACCGTGTTCTCGGCTCTGATTCTCGCGGTGTTCCTTCTCCTTTTAGTGATCGCTATGGCGCCGTTGGGACGGTGGGTGGGGCACTATCTGGAGACAGCTCCCGATACGGTAACAGCGTATTCAGTGAACCTCGCTGGCAGCATGGTGGGAATGTGGCTGCTGGCCATCCTCGCGGTATTTTGGTTGTCTCCTCCCTATTGGTTTGCGCTGGCTTTTGCGCTCATAATAGCCGCTCAGCCAGTGACCCTACGAAGTGCACTGGGAGGCGGCGCTCTTCTACTGATCACGCTCTTCGCGCTTCGGCCGACCGGGGTTAATCCTGTATTCTGGTCACCCTACCAGAAGCTCAAAGTTTCCGATTATGGCAACAGTCAGTACCAGATTGACGTGAACAACGTAGGATACATGTCGATCGCCAACGTCACGCCGGAGTTTGTAGCGCGTCATCCGGAACTTGCCAGGCAGCTCGAAAACAGCTCCTACGATAGCCCTTTCCGTTTTGTGGGGAGCACAAATCGAGTATTGGTGATCGGCGCCGGCGCGGGGAACGATGCGGCGGCCGCACTCAGGCACGGCGCGGAATACGTGGACGCCGTCGAAATCGATCCGATGATCTACTCCATCGGCAAACGGCTGCATCCAGAGCATCCATATGATTCACCAAAAGTCCATGTAGTGATCAACGACGCCAGAAACTTTCTGCGCCAGAACCACGAGAAATACGACATGATCGTCTTCGGTCTGCTGGATTCGCACACCGGTTTCTCGGGGTACAGCAACGTGCGTGTGGACAACTATGTATACACGGAAGAATCGTTGCGCGATGCCCGGCGGCTGCTAAAACCGGACGGAATCCTGGCTTTGAAGTTTGAGGTGCGAGAGCCATGGACGTGGATGGGACAGCGTTTCTACGCCATGCTCAGCCATACTTTTGGACGCTCTCCAGTGGCCTACTATGTCCGCCAGATCGGCATCAACGGTGGCTTGTTTGATGGCACTGTCTTTCTGGAGTCCAACTCTCAGCGGCTGTGGGACAAGGCCGCCGAGCCCATACTGTCGGATTTTGTCAAGAGCCATCCCACGGCGTTCCCGCTCACGCCGGTAAATGCGCCGCCGCCCGCAACGGACGATTGGCCATACATTTACCACCTGGGTCGTTCCATTCCACGCACCTATATTACGGTTTCAATTGTTCTGTTGCTCATGACATTTCTGATGGTCCGGCCCTATTTCAAACCCAGGCTGGGCAGTACATGGCAGTTTTTTCTGTTAGGCGCGGGGTTCCTTCTGATGGAAACGCAGTTGGTGAGCCGGTTGGCCCTTTATTTCGGGACCACGTGGCTTGTAAACTCTATAGCGCTGAGCGGCATCCTGAGTGTGCTGCTTCTGTCCAATTTCTACGTAAAGCGCTTTTCGCCAGGCAATTTGGGCCCCTACTATCTGTGGCTTTGCGGGTCGCTGCTGGCGAACTACCTGATTCCCTGGACCAGCGTGCCTGTCTCCGCAACCGCCGCGGGAATTCTGTTGTGCGTGGCCTATTGCGTGCCGGTTTTCTTTGCGGGAATCATCTTCACGGAGAGCTTTCGCCTTTCCGGCGGTAGAAGCGACATTCTGGGAGCCAACATCCTGGGAGCGGTCGCGGGAGGTTTGACGCAAAATGCGTCGTTCGTCCTGGGAATGAAAGCGTTATTGATAATTGCAGCCTTGATTTACGGCGGAGCGGCCGTTCTGCACTTCCTACGACGAGGTCGAATTCCGGTGTATGGAGTAGCGGCGTAGCTTGCGGGCGGTTGGGGGGTGATCCACCAGCGCGTAGGTTTACTGGTGGCGCCTTTCTTCCAAGAGCAAAATCCAGTGAGTAATGCGGCATACTGCCGTACAATTGGAATATGGAGAAAGTTTCCCCTACTGCACGTCTTGAAGCTCGTCTACCTGTCGATGTTCACGCATTGCTCAAACGCGCCGCCGAACTACAAGGGCGAACGTTGACGGATTTTGTGGTCACGGCGGCGCGTGATGCCGCATGCCGCGTCATTGAGGAAGCCGACATTATCCGTCTTTCCGTCGAAGATCAACGCCAGCTCGCGGATGCGATATTGAATCCACCAGAGCCTTCGCCGGCATTACGTCGCGCCTTCGCGCGCCGGCAGGATCTGTTCGATCCCGCATGAACGCGCCTTTCCGCCTGGAAGCGCTGAGCGAAGCGCATGATCGCAGCTCGTTTACCTGCGGCACAGAGGCGTTAGACCGCTACCTTCAAACACAGGCGACGCAAGATATCCGGCGGCGGATCGCAACTTGCTTTGTCGCTGTAGAATCGGCCAGCGGGCAGTTGGCCGCCTATTACACGATCGCCGCGGCGAGCATTCCGACGCCGGGGCTTCCGGACGACATAACGAAACGGCTGCCGCGCTATCCGACGCTGCCAGCCGTACGCATTGGCCGTCTGGCGGTGGATGTGAGATTTAAAGGCCGTGGTCTGGGCGGCGCTCTATTAGCCGATGCGGTGCGCCGCGTATTGCTCGCGCCACCAGCCGTCTTTGCGCTTTTAGTGGATGCTAAAGACGACCAGGCCGTCGCCTTCTACCAGCATCATGGTTTCCAGGCCTTCGCCAGTCAACCCCGGACACTGTTTCTTTCAATGGCAACGGCCCAGAAAACGTTGCTTTGACCCGGAGGGACGAAAACTCGGAGAGTCCGCTGACTCTTCTCACATTGAACTTAATACGCTTGGCACGTACGACATCAAAGGGAGTCAAAATCGAAAAACACACGCCATGTGCCAACCGGAGACGGTAGAGCCTCTCCCGGTCGGTAAGCATCTTGGCATCACCCTCCTCGGTTTCTCCATAGCGCGTGAGCGAAGTCAAAATTCGCGTTGCAGTATCGCGGTCACTGGTCCAGACCGATGAAGGTAGCCAAGCTCCATTTTCCAGCAGACCAAGAAACGGCTGAGCAACAATAAAACCATGCAAGAAGCCATCACGCGCGATCCCGAGGTGATGCATGGAACGCCCGTATTTCGAGGGACCCGCGTTCCTGTGCAGACGTTGTTCGACTACATCGAAAACGGAGATTCCTTGGACGACTTTTTGGAGGGATTCCCAACGATTAGCCGGGAACTTGCCGTCCAGGTCCTGGAGGAATGCAAAGAACTTCGCTTGGCCCGAGTCTAGTGCGAACCTTGCACGATGAAAATCCTGCTTGATGAGTGCGTCGACCAAAAGCTGCGTCTCCTGTTTACGCGTAAGTAATTCGGGGTAGCTGAGGTCCTTGTCAAGACAGCGCCAACGGAGCGCTCACTATGACCTCGCCCTGGCATCTAGCGCCGGGTCAGGTGCCCGGCTGGTCTATAAACCGAACTCGCGAAGAACATCTTCATGCGCGATGCCAGGCGCAGGGTTCTTTCTCGCAGCGTCAATACGAGCCAACATAGCCGGATCTACTGGCTCTTCCTCTCGTGAAATGAGGAACTGCATATATCGCTTGGCCGCTTCGGCTTCGGCTTCCGGAAGACGATCAACAAGCGCGTGTAGCTGCTGTTTATCCGACATGTCGATTTAGTTTCAGACTACCGCAGTTTCGGTCTGAGCCCAAAATCGCCGCTAACTGGCATCGTTGCTTAAACGGTTTGCCACGGATTGAGCGTGGTTGCACCGATGCCCTCGAAGTCCTTCGTGTTTCGGGTAACGATCGTCAGATCGTAGGCAAGCGCGGTAGCTGCAATCAATGAATCAACTGTAGGCAGAGGCCGTCCCGTGCGTGATCCTTGGGCGACAAGCGATGCCCAGCGCATGGCAACCCGATGATCCACTGGAAGAACGCGGCCGGAGAACCAGTCTTCCAAGTCTTGCGTGAGCCATAATTCAAGCTGAGTGCGGCGCTTACCTTCGGTGAGTAACTCTATTCCTTTTTGAATTTCCGCGAGAGTGATAACACTTACATGCTGGGTTTGGCGATCCGTCGTCTCGAGCCAGAGCTTTACACCGGCGTCCGGACCTCCAGGCCGGTTGTACTCGGACAGGACGTTCGTATCAATTAAGAAACCACTCATCCAAGATCAACAGGGCGCGGATAGTCTTGGGATCGCTCCAGGTGGAGGTTCGCGCCGGCAAAGGGCGAATTGAGGAGAAGGTCGGAAAGATTGTCGAAGCGCTTCGAAGTTGAGCGGGACTCCGCCGTAGCAGGTAAACCCGCCTCTCTGGCGACAATTTCTTGAAGGTAATCGTCCAACGAAACGCCCCGCGCATGCGCTCGGGCCATCAAGCCTCTTTCTACTTCGGGGTCTAGCCTTAAAATCACGTTCATGGCTGGGCTCCTTTCTTCCATTATTAGTGTAGTTTACTGGCAAGCCTCGCAAGATTCCGGATTCTCCAGCGAGCACGCCACTGCCTGCGCTGTACTCACCGTAGCCACTGGCACCGTCGCTTTCGCAATCTTCGAAGCCGGCCGCGACCGCAAGTAATACGTTGTTTTGATCCCCTTCTTCCAGGCATACATATACATGGAAGACAGCTTCCCAATCGTCGGTGTTTCGAGGAACAGATTCAACGACTGGCTCTGGTCGATGAAGGGCCCCCGGTCGGCCGCCATATCCACCAACGACCGCATCGGGATTTCCCACACGGTCCGGTATACGGCGCGCAGCGCGGCGGGAATCTCGTCGATGGTTTGCACCGAGCCTTCCGCCATCTTGATGCGCGTACGAATCTCGTCGGTCCATAGCCCAAGCTCTTTCAACTCGGTGACGAGATAGCGGTTGATCTGCAGAAAATCACCGGACAGCGTTTCGCGTTTGAACAGGTTCGAGATCTGCGGCTCGATGCATTCATACACACCGGCAATGGAAGCAATGGTCGCTGTGGGGGCAATGGCAATCAGCAGGGAGTTTCGCAGGCCCTTCAGTTGAATCCGCTGCCGCAGCCGCGCCCAGCGTTCCGTATCGGTAGGCGTCACACCCCAGGAATCAAACTGCAATTCCCCGGCGGCGGCGCGAGTTTCCGCAAAGGCGGCATGCGGCCCGAACTCTTCGGCTAGCTCGCACGACGCCGACAGCGCGTGATAATAAATCTCTTCCTGGATACGGCTGGAGAGCGCCCGCGCTTCCGGGGAATCAAAGGGCAGCCGAAGCTGAAAGAACAGGTCCTGCAAACCCATCAGCCCCAAGCCTACCGGCCGCCAGCGCACGTTTGAAGACTTGGCCGGCGAGGTGGGATAAAAGTTGATATCGATCACGCGGTCCAGAAACTTCACCGCCACCCGCACCGTCGCCGCCAGCTTCTCCGAATCGAAGGCGCCGTTATTCACGTGCTTGGCCAGGTTAATCGATCCGAGATTGCAGACTGCGGTTTCCTCGGCCGATGTCACCTCCGTGATCTCCGTGCAGAGGTTCGAGAGATGCACCACGTTCTGCGGCAGGCCTGTCTGATTCGACTTCCGGTTGCACGGATCCTTAAACGTCATCCAGCCGTTGCCGGTCTCGGCCAGCGTCTTCATCATCCTTGCGTACAAGTCCCGCGCCTTCACCTGCCGCACATAGAGGCCCTTCTCTTCCGCCTGGCGGTAAGCGGCTTCAAATACCTCGCCGTACAAATCAGCCAGGTGCGGCACCACGCTGGGATCGAACAGCGACCACATCCCGTCGGTATCGGCGCGCTTCATGAAAAGATCCGGCACCCAATTGGCCAGGTTCAGATTGTAGGCGCGCCGGCCTTCGTCGCCGGTGTTGTCGCGCAGCTCCAGAAAGTCTTCGATGTCGGCGTGCCACGATTCCAGGTACACGCAGCAGGCGCCCTTTCGCTTGCCGCCCTGATTCACCGCGGCTACCGACGAATCCAGCGTCTTGAGCCAAGGCACAATGCCGTTCGACTGTCCGTTGGTTCCGCGAATCAGCGAGCCTCGCGAACGGATGCGGTGATAGGCCAGTCCGATGCCGCCCGCGAATTTCGACAGCATGGCGATGTCTTTGTACTTGTCGTAAATGGAGCCGAGCTCATCGAGCGGCGAATCGAGCAGGTAGCAGGACGACATCTGCGGATGAGTGGTTCCGGAGTTGAAGAGCGTGGGCGAGCTGGGCAGATAGTTATGTGCCGCAATCAGGCGGTAGAACTCCACAGCATCCGACACTTGCGTGGAGAGCCCGCAGGCTACGCGCAGAAAGAAATACTGCGGTGTCTCGAGGACTTCGCGGGTCTTCGGATCCTTTAAGAGATAGCGGTCGTACACGGTGCGCACGCCGAAGTATTCGAAGAGGTCGGAATGGCGGTCTTCGACGGCGCTGTTCAGCTTCCGCGCATTGGCGGTGACGAACTCCGCGGTTTGATCCGAGATCAGTCCGGCGCGGCGGCCGGCGTCAATCGACTGCGAGAAGGAATGAATATTCTGGTTGGCGACTTCCTTATCGATGAAGCCGGTCAGCAGGCGCGCCGCCAGCCGCGAGTACTCGGGCTCTTCGGCGATGAGCGAGGCCGCAGTTTGAATAGAGAGCTGATCCAGCTCGCGGGTGCTTGATCCGTCGTAGAGTCCGCCGATGGTCTTGATGGCAATGCGCATGGGGTCCACGTGCGTCAGGCCTACCGAGGACCGCTGCACGGCACGGATGATCTTTTCGACGTTGACGGTCTCCAGTGAGCCGTTGCGCTTGCGGACGTGCATCGCCGTCTCGGGCGTTTTGGCGTGAATTCCGGGGATGAGTTCGGGGCTGTTTTGATGTACTGCGCTGGCCATCAGTGTTTCCTTGTGAAGCGGCTAAAAATCTGACCGGGGGGCGGGGGCACCCCTAGGAGAGTATACCAGGGAACGTGTACAAGATACAGCGGTGTTTGGTGCGGGATAATCTACTAATAGTGGGCTTGTATCACCAGATGCGAGTGACGCCGTATTTGTCGAAGACGGAATCACAGGAGACCATAGATAATCCATCCTCAATTGCCTGGGCAATCAGCAGGCGGTCGAACGGATCGCGATGATGCCAAGGCAAACGGCTGCTGCCGGCAACGTGGCGGAACCCAATTCCCAGTTGCGTAAAACCGTTCAGTGCCATCTGTTCGGGGATGTAGCGGTCAAATCCGCCGGGCAGAGTCAGTCTGCCCTGGCTCAACTTAATGGAAATCTCCCACATGCTGGCCACACTTAGCAGGCATTCTTCGCGAGAGATAATACGGCGCGCCTTTTTGGACAAATCGGCAGAGTCTTCACACCACCACAAAAAGGCATGCGTATCGAGCAAAACAGCCAATCTACATATACTCCCTGAAATCGTCCAGCGGCTCGTCGAAATCCGGAGACATCCAGATTCCTTTTCCGGTCCCCGGCTTGCGACCTACAGGCTTGATCGCCACTATCTTGACGACAGGTTTATTTTCCTTAGCAACAATGACTTCTTCACCGAGCAGGGCCTTCTGAACCAATTCAGAGAAACGAGCCTTTGCTTCAGCAACATTAAACTGTGCCATAGTCACATTATATGACTATCACCCCGCCGCGCTAGACTGGCGATTGTGCTCACAGCGTGTTTGCCGTGGCTCTTGCCTGTAGCGTTGCTGCTTCTCTCGCTGCGGCAGCGGCCAAGGTCGCCGGAACTGCTCTTCGCCGCCGGCGTGGAGTTCCTGTTCCTGTCAGCGCTGGGTCATATTGACAGCGTTTTCGCCATCATCCTGCTGGCCCTCTACGGTGCGCTTTTCACGATCGATTATTCCTATTACCGCCGCCTTGGCTCCCCCGTCAGCGCCTCTCTCCTGCGGCTGGCGTTGAGAGAGCCGGCAAACACGCGCCTCGTTCTCACCGAAGAATTCGGCCTCAGAGACAGTGTGCTGCTGGCGGCTGTCCTGGGAATGGCTGTTTTGCCGGCTGTTCTTGGGCGGAAAGGACAATACCAGATCGCCGCCTACGCAGTTGCCAGTGTGAGCGCTCTCATCCTCGCAGCAGCCATGGCACGGCTACCATCCGTCACGCCCGCGCTGAACCTGATACGCGGTTTGATCGCCGCTCTTCGTCTGGCGGCGTTGAAACCGCACACCATCGGACCCGTGCAACGGCGCCCTTTCCCGGACGTTCCTGCACAACCCTCCAGCTGCAATATCCTTGTTGTCATCCTTGAGAGCGCCTGCGCCCGCATCCTCAACAGCCCGGAGGGCCGCGAGGCCGCGCCTCAATACCATCGCTTTCAGGCCAGTCATGCCGAACGGATCACCGCTTTCCCGCACGCGCTTTCCAACTCCGCCACCAGCGATGTCTCGTATCCTTCCATTCTGACGGGCCTCTCGCCGGAACAACCCGTGGAACTGTTCTGCCGGAACCCGCTGCTTTCGGCGGCGGCCAAGGCGGCGGGCCGCCATACTTCTTTCTATTCGTCTCAGAGTCTGAAATGGGCGAATCTACAAGCCCTGCTGATTGACGATTCCTGGGACCACACCGTCCACCGCGATGTGCTGCAAGCACCGGCCGTGAACGATCTTTCCATGAACGACAGGGATCTCAACAGCATCCTTCTGGCCGAGCTGCCACAGCGTAAGACGCCGTTCTTCTCCGTTGTGAACTACAACATGCTGCACTATCCATTCCTTGGGGACCAGGGACTGCGGGCATTCAAGGCAGGCGAGCACGGGGAAAGGTATCTCAGCGCGTTGGCCGTGTTCGACCGCTGCTTCGGCGACTTGGTGCAAGCCCTGGCAGATGCCGGACAGTTGGCGCACACGGCCATTCTCTTCACCGCGGATCATGGAGAGAACCCGAGCGTTTACAAACGCACGGCGGATCACAAGAAAGATGCGGGCTGGGTGGGAAGACTGTACGATTTTCAACTCGATTATCTGAACGTTCCCTTCTGGATTATGCTGCCGGCGGGTGCCGAAGCAGTGCAATTGGGAGCCAACAGCGGAGCAACCGTATCCAACGTGGACCTCTATCCCACTGTCCTCGATCTTCTGGGCTATGGAAAGATGGAAAGCCTGGCACTGCCGGGCGTCAGCCTGCTGCAGCCGGTGCCCGCCGAGCGTTCCATCGTCAGTCTGAATACAGGGGGCCTGCGTGTTTGGGAAATGGAACCCTTTGCGATTGCCCGCGGAGGCGACCTTCTGATCTATCACGACCTCACGCGCAGTTTCGAATTGATTGATCTGGCCGATCCGCAAATCCCCGACCGTTGGCCGTTGCTGCCCTTTTCAGAAAAGCAACAATGGATGGCTCACGCGCAGTCGTTTCCAGCGATCGATAAGATTGTTTCCAGCCGGAACCTGGCGGAGGGACTTCTTGCTAGCTCCAAGGACATTGCCGCGGAGTATGATCGTTTGGCTTCGCTCGGCAAGACAGCCGACCTGCATCAGCTCGACAACTGGCGTCTGTTTTCAAAGGAAGACTGGGACGACCTATGCCTTCGCACGGCGGCCTTGATAGGGTTGCGGGACGGTGACCGGGTGTTTGAGAGTGGCTGCGGGGCGGGTGCTTTTCTCGACACGCTGCGCCGGCATTACCGCATTGAAGTGGCGGGTGCGGATTTCTCAGGGAAGCTCATCGACATTGCGCGCCAGCGTGTGCCCGGGCAGTTCTGGACGGCTGACGTGCAGCATCTGCCGTTTATCGAAAACGAGAGTTACGACTGTGTTGTGTCGCATGGCGTGTTCCTGTATCTGACGTCAATCGAGGCAGCGGAGCGCGCTGCCGGCGAGATGGTACGCATTACGAAGGCAGGCGGGGCGATTTACGTGGGCGTGGTGAACGACCCGGACCGTCTGGAAGCTTATCGCGCATCGCATGGACAGCAGCCTTCCGGTAATTATTTGCTGCGGCGCGCCTTCTGGCAGGCTCTTGCCGAACGGGAGGCGCTGGACATCCGGATTGTGAATCAGGATGAGATTTATGCCAAGCCAGAAGGCTACGATGGGCACTCAAGGCTGCGTTATTCGGTGTTTTTGCGCAAGAATGGCGGGGCACTTCCTGCTTCATCACGAGTGTAAAAGCCAGAAGGACGTGCTACCATCGCTGGCATGCGCGAGCAAACACGAGTACGACGGAACACAATCGTCACGCTCATCGGGCAATTTACAACGCAGATTTAATTGAAGCGAAACTCCTCTCCCAACCGCCTGTCTAACCCAGGACTGACTAAATTGGAATGTCTCAACTAAATAAGACTGTTCTTGTCACTGGCTCCTGCGGTCTGATCGGATCGGAGGTGACGAGATTCTACGCGCGGCATGGATTCTCGGTTACGGGAATAGACAACAATCATCGGGCTGTATTTTTCGGGCCTGAGGGCGATACAAGCTGGGCGCTGGCCCGGCTTCGCGAGGAGATTCCTTCGTACCGCCATTCTGCTATCGACATTCGCGATCGCGAGGCGGTGCTTGCGCTGGTGGAGGAGTTGAAACCGGGTCTGATCGTGCACACCGCCGCCCAGCCCTCCCATGATCGCGCAGCGTCTATCCCGTTCCTTGATTTTGAGGTGAATGCGCTGGGCACACTGCACATGCTGGAAGCGGTACGGCGTTCCTGCCCGGAGTCTCCATTCGTTCATATGTCTACTAACAAAGTCTATGGAGACCGGCCGAACCTGCTGCCGCTCCAGGAATTGGAGACACGGTGGGACTATGCCGATCCGGCTGACGCGAACGGCATCGCCGAAAATTTTCCTATTGACCAGAGCAAACACTCGCTGTTCGGCGCCTCGAAGCTGGCTGGCGACGTGATGGTGCAGGAGTATGGGCGCTACTTCAACATGCCTACCTGTTGCCTGCGTGGCGGATGCCTGACGGGGCCGAACCATTCGGGAGTGGAACTGCACGGCTTTCTCAGCTACCTGGTCAAGTGCAATGTAGAAGAGCGTGAATATAGCGTGTTCGGCTACAAGGGCAAGCAGGTCCGCGACAATATCCACTCGGAAGATGTAGCGCGATTCACCTACGAATTTTGGAAAGCACCTCGCGTGGCCGAGGTCTACAATCTGGGCGGCGGAGGCGGCAATGCCTGTTCGGTGCTGGAGGCGTTCCAGCTGGCTGAGGAAGTGACAGGCAAGAATATGAAATGGCGCTACGTCGATGAGAACCGGCTTGGCGATCACATTTGTTACTACAGCGACCTGCGCAAAATGCAGGCGCATTATCCCAACTGGAGAATCACCAAAACGCTGGCAGTGATCTTTAGGGAAATCGCGGCTGGCTGGACGCGGAGGCTGGCTGCGGGTACGGCATGACAATTCTGATCACGGGCGTCTGCGGATTTGCCGGTAGCGCCCTTGCTGCCGCACTCCTCGAACGGATGGAGGGCGTGCGGCTGCTGGGAATCGACAATTTGATGCGCCCGGGCTCTGAGAGAAACCGCTCTTTCCTACGGAGCCTTGGCGTGCGGTTCGTTCACGGTGACCTGCGGTCTGCCAGCGATCTGGCGTCTCTTCCCAAGGCGGACTGGGTGATCGACGCAGCGGCAAATCCCAGTGTGCTGGCCGGAGTGGATGGGGCGGGCAGCAGCCGTCAATTATTTGAGAATAACCTGGCGGCACTGGGCAACGTACTGGAATATTGCAAAGATCACGGTGCTGGATTACTGCTGCTGAGCAGCAGCCGTGTGTATTCGATCCCAGCGTTCGCCTCGATTCCACTGCGGGTGCAGGAGCAGAGTTTCCTTCTCGATTTGAGCCGTGAGTTGCCGCACGGACTCTCCGAACATGGGATCGGCATTGAGTTTCCCGTCACGCCTCCCATCTCACTCTACGGAGCCACCAAGCTTGCATCCGAGGTGATGGCTGCCGAGTATGGCGCAACGTTCGGCTTTCCGGTTTGGATTACGCGCTGCGGAGTCCTCGCCGGTGCGGGGCAGTTCGGTACTCCCGGGCAAGGCATCTTTGCTTACTGGATCAATGCACATTTACGGGGCCGGGAACTGCGCTATATCGGCTTTGAGGGGAAAGGATATCAGGCCAGGGATGCTTTTCATCCCCGCGATCTGGCGGCTTTGCTGGCAGCCCAGATGAATACAGCCCGCAGCGGCGGCAGGCGCCTCTACACGGCTGGGGGAGGCCCAGACAATATGATGTCTCTGGCGCAGCTCACTGCATGGTGCGATGCACAATTCGAGACTAACCAGCCGGCCGCCGACACCCGGCCGCGGCCCTTCGATATTCCCTGGGTAGCGATGGACAACCGCGAAGCCGGCGGCGATTTCGGTTGGAGCGTGGCAACGCCGTTGCCGGCGATTCTTGAAGAAATTGCCGCGCACGCCCAACAGCATGCGGATTGGCTGGAGATCAGTGGCGCATGAAATCGCCGCCGCCGGAATCTCGTGAGCCGCTGAGCTTGCTGTCGGTGGTGATTCCCGCCCTGAATGAAGAGGGATGTATCGGCGCCACTGTGGAGCATCTCCATCTGGAACTGCGTTTGAACGGCATTGCGCACGAGATCGTTGTCGTTGACGATGGGAGCACCGACTCGACCTGGACGATCCTGCGGGACATCCAGTCCAGAATCCCTGAGTGTAAACCTGTCCACAATACCGGGGAGCACGGTTTTGGAAGAGCCATCACATTCGGCTTCAAGCATACGGCGGGAGACGCCATTGTAGTGATGATGGCCGATGAATCCGACGACTGCCGGGACGTGGTGCGGTACTGGAAGCTGCTGGATGAGGGCTGGGATGCCGTATTCGGCTCGCGTTTCGTCCGCGGAGGAGGTGTAATCGACTATCCTCCCCACAAGTTGCTGATTAACCGGACGGCTAACTTGTTTTTGCGGCTGCTCTTCCACATTCCCCTGAACGACATCACGAACGCTTTCAAGGCATATCGCCGGAAGGTGATTGAAGGCAGCAGCCCCTATTTGTCGGCGCACTTCAACCTGACGGTAGAACTGCCGCTGAAGGCCATTGTGCGCGGGTATTCGTGGACAGTGATACCCATTACCTGGCGCAACCGGCGAGCCGGTGAATCGAAGCTGAAGATCAAAGAGATGGGCAGCCGGTATCTTTTTATCGCGTTGTACTGCTGGCTGGAAAAGTATTTTAGCCGGGGCGATTACCGCGCGAGATGACACTTCTATAAAGGTAGATCGACCCAACACATGCCACCTCCTAACGACGAACAGGATCTGCAACGGATCTACAGCACCCGCTTTGCCGGAAAAACGGAGTATCGGACAAAAGTCTGGAAAGTTCTTGCCAGGTATTTCGGCCAGTGGGTCCCACGCGGAAGCAGCGTGCTTGATCTTGGCGCGGGGTACTGCGAATTCATCAATAACGCCGATGCCGCAGTGAAGTATGCCATGGATCTGAACCCGGACGTTCGCGACCGTGCCGGGGCCGCGGTAAAGGTGATTCAGCAGGACTGCTCAGAGCCGTGGCCTCTGCCGGAAGGAACGCTGGATGCCGTATTCACGAGCAATTTTTTGGAGCATTTGCCTGATAAAGAAGGAATCCGCAAGACGTTATCGAATTCCTATCGTTGTCTCAAACCAGGTGGACGCCTCATCGCCATGGGCCCGAATATCAAATACATTCCCGGCGCCTACTGGGATTTCTTCGATCATTACGTAGAGCTGACGGAGCTATCGCTGGGCGAAGGGCTCTCCAACTGCGGCTTTGAAATCGACTTGCAGGTAGGCCGCTTTCTGCCTTACACCATGTCTCAGGGCCGTCAACATCCAATTTGGATGTTGCGGCTCTATTTGGCGCTGCCCCTGGTATGGCCGCTATTTGGCGGGCAGTTCCTGGTGATCGGACGAAAGCCCGGCCGCCGGGATCAGAGCACCGGCCGCAATAGTTCCACGGCACAGGAAGATGCGTACGCCGAGCCAGGAATGCCGTCAAAGTGAATGGATTCGACCGCGGGGCCCGCTTCGGCGCCGGGTTGAAACACGGCTGCGAATCGAGCGAGGGAGCGAGGCAGATAATTGCCGAGTACCGGAGAGACAAGAACAGCGGGAAGGATGCGCGCCGGGAGTGAGGCCCTTCCCGTTTCGTTGACGGTCATGAAGGTGGGCAGGATGCGGAACAGCAGCTTGAGAATCCGTCCCTTGGTGCTGTAATCGCATTGCATCGTCCAGAACACCGCGTCGCGGGAAGTGGGCAGGTGTAGTTCCGCGGGAACAGTCAGACGAAACCGGCTGATGGTTTCGAGCCTGGAGAAGCGTGGTTGCGCGCGCCGCTCCAACAGAAGATTGCGGGGGCCAAGCCATCGGGTGTCATACCACCGGTAAACCTCGAGCCACGTGGCCGGTGTTTCCGCCCATGCATCGCGGTCATCTATCGCCTGGCCGTCGAAGACAAGAAACCTTGGGCCTTTGTCTCTGATCCAGGATGCATTCAATCCATCGAGATAAGGCGTGTATGCCGAGTACCGCTGGACAACCGGGTACAATTCCAGGTGCATATGAGCAGCAAACAGGTTCGTAAACTGGGCCGAGAGAGATGCCACAGGGGAACCGCCCACGATAGCGGCCAGTTCCGGCTCGATCCGTAATTCTTCCGGAAATGCAGCAATCGAGGAGTCAAGGCTCTTCCGCAGACGGTCGAAATGGGCCGCGCCCCACAGCATTCTGGCGGCCCGAATACCAGTCACCTGGCCGATAAGCGAGGCTTCCACATGACCGCTCACATTATCCTGCCACATCACAAAGAACAGAATCACAAGAACGACGGTGAAGCGGTTGCGCTCGCGCCCCAGACTAACGGCAAGCGATACCAGCGCGAGCGCTAGCGCTAAAAAGCAGAAGAAATTGATGACGTGATTGTCCTGGCGGGTGAAGCCGTGTTTAAAACTAATGAATAGCGGACCAGCCAGGAAGAGGGTGTAGAAACGGGCCTTCCCCGGCACCACGACCCAAAGTAGTCCCACGATGATCATGAGCACGACGGTAGCTTCAAGTGCAGAAAGAATCTCGACACGGGGTCCCCAAACCGACATCGCAGAGCTGAAGCCGCTTATCATTTCGCTACTGCCCCGCAGGTACGTGCGCATGTCCTTCGTTGAAGGGATTACTAAGAAACAGAGACCCACGGTTACTGCGGCTGGCATGAAAGCGGCGAGCACAAGCTCCCTAATCGCCTTCCAGCCACGGCACAGGATGCGTTCCACCAGGAAACCACCCAGGGCCGTTACGCCTATCATGCCGGCAGTCAATTTGAATAGCGGCAGGAGGCCGATGATGGCCAGCGCGGCCAGGTAGCGCCACAGCGAGCCGTGAAGCTGGAACATCACAATCAGCAATAGAGCGCCGGCCAGCATGAGGGATTCCGGCCCCAGATAGTTGACCCAGAACAGGGGTCCGGCCAGGCCGAAGAAGACCGAGAACATCGCCAGATTGCGAAGCGCAAAGCCGCCGCGAAAGAAGACATCGGCGAGGATCGCCGCGAGCACGATCCACAAGCCCGCTTGAAAGAGCAGTCCTTGCGCCAGATTGTTACCGATATGCTGCGGAAAAATCAGGTAGGCCAGGGGGCCGCAGGTGAAGATGATGTCGCGGCCCACCATCATGCCGTGAACAGGAGCGTAATTGAGAGCGAATCGCCAAGTCTCGTCCACGCCGCTGCCGAGAGGCCAATAGCGAACCGGACAGGCAATGAGCAGAGCATAGGCAAACAGGATGGATCGGGTGAGGGTATCGTGTCTCTCCACAAAAGCGCGGAGACGGAGAAATTGTGTTGCGAAAGAGATCTTCAGGACAGAGATAGACATTCACACCTGCCCCAACAGGGCACATCAAATCGAGTCTTAGTGTACCAAGTGAGGTTTTTGGGCTTTCCCCCGTGGGGTTTGCGCTATTCTGTTTTTCTGCGGCGTCCGCAATACTTAGACGGAGCACACAATGAGACAACAGATTCTCTCGATCGCCTTATTCACAACGGCTGCCTTCGGGCAGACTAACCCTGCGGCGCAGGCAGCGCGCCAGTGGCGGCAGCAGCATGAGCGGGCGATCGTGGATGAATTTATAACGCTTCTCTCGATCCCGAACATCGCCAGCGACCGCGCCAATATTCAGCGCAACGCGGAAACCATCGCGAAGATGATGGAGAAGCGGGGTGTAGCCGCGCGGCTGGTTTCCGTGCCCGGCGCCAATCCCGTTGTCTTCGGCGAGATCAAAACCCCCGGCGCTGCGCGGACCATCGTCCTCTATGCGCACTATGATGGCCAGCCTCTGGATCCCAAGGAATGGGCAACGCCGCCGTTTGCTCCCGCGCTGCGCGACCGGCAAATCGAAAAGGACGGACAGGTGATTCCGCTACCAGCGGCGGGCACTCCGTTCAACCCGGAATGGCGGCTTTACGCGCGAGGCGCCGCGGACGACAAAGCGCCCATCGTGGCGATGATGGCGGCCCTGGATGCCATTCGCGCAGCCGGGCTGAAAACAAAATCGAATATCAAGTTTGCCTTCGAGGGGGAAGAAGAAGCGTCTTCCGACCATCTCGAAAAGATCCTGGCCGCGAACAAGGATTTGTTCTCAGGCGATGTCTGGCTTATTTGCGATGGGCCTGTCAGCCAGATGCGGCGCCAGGCTATCAGCTTTGGCGCGCGGGGCGTCACGGCAGTGGATATCACGGTCTATGGGCCGCGGGGCGAACTGCACAGCGGCCATTACGGCAATTGGGCGCTGAACCCGGCCATGATGCTGGCCCGGCTGCTCACGTCCATGAAGGACGAAAACGGCCGCGTACTGGTGGACGGCTTCTATGACGGCATCGAACCGCTGAGCGACACCGAGAAGCGGGCGATTGCCGAATCCCCCGACGTCGATCCGGTGTTGAAGAACGAGTTTTGGCTGGGCTCGACCGAGGGCGCACCAAAGAAACTTGCAGAGCTGATTACCTTGCCGTCGCTCAATATTCGCGGGATGGCCAGCTCCCGGGTTGGCGCGCAGGCCTCGAATGTAGTTCCGGCCACGGCCACCGCCACCATTGACATGCGCCTGGTGAAGGGCATGGATCATCGACGCACAGCAGAGCGGCTGATCGACCATATTCGCAAGCAGGGCTTCTTCGTCGTCGATCAGGAACCCAGCGCCGATGTGCGCCGGGCACATCCCAAGGTAGCGCTGGTGGTTGTGAAGCCGGGCGGTTACAACTCGATCCGCACTTCGATGGATCTGCCGATCTCACAGGATCTGATTCGAACGGTGGAGAGCGCGCGGGGACCTGCCGTAAGAATTCCTAACTCGGGCGGGAGCGTGCCCCTGGA
>JBDUEM010000068.1:0-28705 GCA_040002435.1 Bryobacteraceae bacterium | reverse complement strand
ATCTGCTTCTCGGCCGTGCTTCTGCCTACAGCGAAACCAACACGGTGGCGTTCAATGACAATCGCCGCAACGCGTTTGAAATGTACGTGGACGATTCTTACAAGATAACCAAGCGCCTCACGCTGAATATCGGTCTCCGCTACTCCATCTTCCCGCCGGCGCACGAACCGAACAACCGCTATCGCGTGTTCGTCCCAAGTCTTTACAGTTCCTCAAAGGCCGTCACGGTGGATTCGCTCGGGCATGTCCTTCGTGGCACAGGGGATCGCTTCAACGGACTGGTCGACCCGACCAACTACTGGCAGAATTCGAAAAAGAACTTCGCTCCGCGCGTCTCGTTCGCCTACGATGTCTTCGGCGACGGCAAGACTGCGGTTCGCGGCGGCTACGGCATCTTCTACTCTCGGGAAATCCTCGGCGCGTTCATCCTCATGTCAGGCAATCCGCCGTTCTCGGAATTGCTGCAGGTGACCAATACCTCGCTCTCCAATCCCGGCGGCGGAACCACCCGCAACTATGACCTTCCCATCACGCTCGGCAACATCGACACCAATCAGTTGACGCCCTATACCGAGCAGTACAATTTCAACATCCAGCATGCACTCAGCAGCACCATGGTGCTTGAAGTCGGCTACTCCGGTTCCCGCGCCATTCACATGATGCGCACCCAGGACATCAACCAGCCGCCCGCAACCGCGGCCATCGCCCGGGGAACGCAGGACCCCAACCAACTCCGTCCCTACCAAGGCTGGAGTGTCATCAATCAGAGAGAGCAGAGTTACGCATCGAACTACAACGGCCTGCAACTCGGCTTGAACCGCAGCTTCTCGCATGGACTGATGGCGCAGGTGGCATATACGTTCTCGAAGGCCATCGACAACGCCGACTTCACCGGCGGCATCTACGGCTTCTACCCGAACACGCGCAATGCTTCGGGAGAGCGCGCCAGGGCCAGCTTCGATTCGACGCACAACTTCATCGCGTCGTATGTCTATGAACTGCCCTTCGGCCGCAGCAACCAGAGCCTTCTCGACAAGATCGTCGGCGGCTGGCAGTACTCGGGCGTCGTCAGTATCCGCACTGGTCTTCCCATTAGTCCGGAACTGGGCCGCGACATCGCGGGCGTAGGCTCTTCCACTCGCCAGCGTCCTTTCGCCATAGCTTCCCCGGTGCTTGACCGGTCGCAGCGCAACGTCAACCAATGGTTCAACGCGGCAGCCTATCGGCCCATTCAGGACTCCGATTACGGAACCTTCTCGCCGGTATCGCGTAACATTCTGTCCGGACCGGGTTGGAACCAATTTGACATGTCGTTCGCCAAAGTCATCAAAATCAAAGAGAGGCAGGAAATACAAATCCGCGCTGATGGTTTCAATATCTTCAACCACACGCAGTTCCAAACTGTCGGCACCAGCTTCTTCACGCCGGCCACGTTTGGTAAGGTTACCGCCGCACGCGATCCTCGCAGCTTTATGGTGGGCGCTCGCATCCAGTTCTAGCGGCACCGCTCAAACCACGTGTTTACCGTGCCATCAGGGCATTGTAGACGCATACGCAAAAACCGGCATGGGCCGCTCCATCACGGAGCGGCCCATTGTCGCGCCGGCCACCTACTACCACCAACCCTCCAACCGCCACTACCAAATAACGTTAAGGGAAAGGAAAAGGACGGAGGGCGCCCTCGCCCGCTCGCGACCCCCTGGTCGCGAGGCCTCAATATCCCGCCACCAGCTGGACGAGAAGGGCCAAGCCATCAACAGCATCGAAAAGTCCATCGACCTGTCCATCGGCTCCGGCAATCACGCCATCACTTATCTGAATCGAACCCCCCAAGGCCGTCTCCTCGAACTTCCACTGTCCTGGTACACCAAGCTGAACGGCTACGCGATGTCCCCCGGCTACGAAAACTCCGATCACTTGGACTTCCGACGCGAAATATCGGACTCCTGCCTCTTCTGTCACTCCGCGGGCAAACAACCGGCCCCCATCGATTGTCAGCGCTGCCACGGCCCGGCCCAGGCCCATGCCGCCCACCCAAGCAAAAGCAACATCCTTAACCCAGCCCGCCTAACCCCGCAGCGTCAACTGGAGACGTGCCTGCAGTGCCATCTCGAGACCGCATCGCAAGGCATCGTAGATTCCATTCGCAAGCCCGGCCGCGATGTCTTCTCCTACCGGCCCGGTGATCCGCTATCGGATTACAAAAGCTACTTCGCTCCTCCAACCCCGCAGCGCTTCGAAATCAACCACGCCGGATTCCGCCTGCTGCAATCCCGCTGCTTCCTCGAATCGAAAGGAGCGATGACCTGCACCACCTGCCATGACCCGCACTCGGCCCGCGTGAAAACAGGCTCCTGCCAAAGCTGCCACAAGCAGCCTCACACAACGGAGGCTTGCACCACATGCCACATGCCAAAGCGCACTGCGGCCGATGCCATCCACACCCAAATGACGGATCACAAAATCACCCGCCGTCCCGAAACCGAGGACCAGACCCTCTACACCGGACCCGTCATCGACTTCTACACCAAAGCAGACCCGGACACATTAGCGGTAGCCAACGACAAGGAGGGAGACCCAGCTGTATACCGCCGCTATCTGCAGCGCGACCCAACCAACCAGCCGGTTCTGGTATCCCTGGGCAAGGCGCTGCTCCGCAGGAACCAACCGGCGGAAGCAGCAGCGACTCTCCAGAAAGCGGTGCAACTAGACTCGCGAGACACCAACGCGCAGACGTACCTCGCAGTAGCCGAAGCAGTCCAGGGCAACACACAAAAGGCTCTAGCCATTCTCAAGCAAGCCGTAGCGTCCAATCCCGATCACGCTCTGGCCCGAATCAACCTCGGCATCACGCACGAGGCGCTAGGCGACGTCCAATCCGCACTAGCCGATTACGCCGAAGCCCTCCGCCTGCAACCGGACTCCGCCGAGGCCAAACAACGGCGTGACGCACTCCTAAAACGGTAATATCTCTTCCCGCACCGGATCAAAATCAATCCGCCGCCGCTCCATATAAGAAATATTCCCCAAATGCGAAGCCTGCGCCGACCGGTGCCCAATCAGCACATCCCCATTCGGCAGCTTCCTTGTTCGCACGCACTCCAGAAAATTATTCACATGATCCAACGTCAGATCGTGCGGCTCTGCCTTCACAACCACCGGAGGCGCCTTCTTATCCAGTGAATAATATTCATACCGCGAGCGGTCGATCCACAAGCGCCCCTGCGTCCCGCAAAATTCCACCGCCGCCCCGGTGATGCCCGGAACCAGAGTGGCCTCGAACGTAGCCGTATATTCCCCGGGATACTGCAGCAGCACGTTAATCGTATCCGGAGCCGTCCGCCCATCCTTGTAGTGATAAACCCCGCCAGAAGCCGAAGCCGAGACCGGCGTATCCTGCCCCATAAACATATGCACTACATCGATCCAATGCGTGAACAGATCCGTCACCTGTCCGCCGCCGAAATCGAGATAAGCCCGCCAGTTGTAATACTGCTGCGGATCGTAATCCCGCCACTTCAACGGCCCAAGGTAATGGCCCCAATCCAGATTCGAGGGCTGCGTTTGCAGCGACGCCGGAGCCTTCCGCAAGTGATAAGTATTCCCGTGCCACCACGTCCGCGCCAGCGTAATCTTGCCCAGCGCACCGGTATCGAAATACTCTTTCTTCGCCCGCAGATAATGGATCCCCGACCTCTGCTGCATCCCCACCTGGCAAATCCGCCCATTGATCCGCGCAGCCTTCACAATCGGAGGCCCCTGCTCCGGCTTCAGCGTCAGCGGCTTCTCGACATAGACATCCTTCCCCGCATTCAGCGCATCAATCGCGCAGGTGGTATGCCAGTGATCGGGCGTCGCGATCAGAACCACATCCACATCTTTCATCTCCAGCAGCTTCCGGTGATCGCGAAATTCCTTCGCGTTCGGAGCCTTCTGCCGGAAATTATCCAGATGTTGCGCATAAACATCGGCCAGCGCCGTCACCTGCACAGTCGGCGTCTGGATGAACTGAGTCATGTCGAGATTGCCGCGTTCCCCGCACCCAATCACGCCTAAATTAATCTTGTCGTTCGCTCCCAGAATCCGGGAATACGAAGCGGCGGTCGCAGCCGCAGCGGTGCCGCGCAACAAATCTCTCCGGCCTATCGTCGTCATGTGCACACCTCCAAACCGTGGTCTCTATTGTAGATCCGAAAGTGGGACGGCGGACGCCCTCGTCCGCGCGAGATCCCCAGATCTCGCTCCGAACAATCCCCCTCAAGCGATAGGAGCGTCCGACACACTAACCTTCAACTCGCATCGGGCTGCCGCTCAGGCCAACGCACATCGACGTAGCCACGAATGCACCAACTATTGCCCGGTCGGCAGGGGCAGGCCAGGGGTTCCACGACATCCCGCCGAAAACGCAAGTCCCGCGAACAACGACACCAAACCCTGGCACGCTGGTCGATGCAGCAGCCGTCGGAGTCTACCAACCATGGAAGAATTCCATAGTGGACAGCCGGCAAAACCGCGATGGAAAGCCGTGGCAATCAGCCGGTCATCGCCCCCGCCCTACTCAAACGGATTCACCACCCGCACCCCACCCAACACTCCTCCCGCCTGCAAATCCTCGCTGTACAAAACCTCCGCTCCCCCCAGTCGCGCCGCATGCACAATCATCGCGTCCCAGAAAGATACCGAATGCAGGCGGTGAAATTCAATAGCCGCAATCACGTCGCTCTCCTGCACCCGGACCACACGCATCCGCGATAGAATCTCCACCTTGCGCTGCGCCAGGTCCGGAGCCACTCCCAATTTCCGCGTCGCTACCACAAAATACTCCTGCAAGACCTGCAACGACACAATGGCCTGACCCGCCGCTTGATATTCTGTGATCAATTCAATCGCCTTCGCCTGCTTGCCCGGCGCGGACGAGTCATCTGCGTAAACGAAAATGCTCGTATCGAAGAACGCGAGTTTCATGTCCGCTCGTGAGCTTCGTCGCGGTTGAATTTCCAGCCCTTCGAATCTCCCTTCGACAGCTTGGAAAGCCGCCGGAATTCTTCGGCATCCCCGACGGAATCCGCCTTCCCGGCGAACTGCTCCAGATACTCTCGCACCACTTGGTTGACGCTCGTACCCAATTTCTCTGCCCGGCGCCGAGCCTTCCGGATGATCTCATCGTCCACCGAGAGTGTGATGTTCATGTAACACAGTATACGTGCGCACGGGTTATGTGTCAAAGGGCCGGTCACAGATCTCAAAAATAAACCCGAAGTCACTCAATGAACACATCTTAGCCCCATTTCCATCCCACTCCGGACCCCTGGAATTTTCCATCCGCTCCTGTACAATACAACCGAGATGAACCAAGCCAAAATCCTCGCCGACTTCCGCCGCGACCTCCGCCCTGCCACCCCAACCGAAGACGCACTCGTCGACATCATGGCCCGCAGTTTCTTTTCCGCCCTCCGCATCACTCGCATCGAAACCAACCTCATCAACAATCAATTCGAGGCCATCAAAGATCATCCCGCCATCAAAGCCCACGCCAGAAAACACGGCACAGGCCACGAATACGACACCCGCCGCCTGGGCCAGGCATTCGACGCCGACTGCGGCAATCGCTACGCCCAAGCCAAAGTCTCCAAGACAGCCTCCACCTACGACCAGGCTTTTCTCCGCGCCCAGACCGCACTCCTTAGTCTCCGCGCTAAAGGCGGGGCCGCATAACATGGCCTGTTCCCCAGCCCGCCTCGCCGCCAACCGCGTCAACGCCCGCACGCACGGTCTGCGCGCAAAATCCGAAATCCTGAAGCCCGAAGACGCTCGTGAAATCAGCCGCCTCACCCGCGAATTCACCAAAGACTTCCCGCTCATCCACGCGTCCCAACTCGCCAAAGCCTACTGGAGCTTGAAGCGGTTCAACGCCCTCGAAGACGAAGTCTGCCTCACCGAAACCGACCCCGAAGAACTCGCCTGCCGCCTCTACAATCTCAGCCGCTACCGCGCCCGGCACGAACGCCACTTCCGCCACACCCTGGCTCTTGCCACCGCCGCCCCGAAATCGCACGAACCAATGCAACCCAGCCCGGTCTTCCCGACCCCATCACGCGGTATAATTCCAATCGAATGGACCTCTACGACGAAATCATCCGCCTGCGGCGTCTCGGCCAGAAGTGCGCACTCGCCACCATCGTCCAGGTTCGCGGTTCCATCCCTAGTTTTGAAAGCGCCAAGCTCCTTGTACGCGAGGATGGCTCCATGGCCGGCACCATAGGCGGCGGCTGCGTCGAAGCCGAGGTCTGGAACGCCGCCCGTGAAGTCATCGAAACCGAAAAACCCAAGCACCTGAACTTCAGCCTGGGCCAGGACGCCGCCTACGACAACGGCCTCATCTGCGGCGGCCAGCTAGACGTCTTTGTCGAACCGATCTTGCCGCAACCCGCCGCCATTATCTTCGGCGCCGGTCACATCTCGAAAAGCCTTTGCAAAGTGGCGGGCCTGGCCGGTTTCCGTACCACGATAGTGGACGACCGCGAAGCCTTCGCCAACGCCGAACGCTTCCCCGACGCCGAAGAGATCCACGCCGGTGAATACGAATCGGTCTTCCCGTTGCTCCCGGTCAACGAGACCACCTACATCGTCATCGTCACCCGCGGCCACCGTGACGACATGGGCGTCCTCGAATGGGCCATCGGCACCAATGCCAAGTACATTTCCATGATCGGCAGCAAACGCAAGGTCATCTCCGTAATCAAGGAACTGGAAAAGCAAGGCATCCCGCGCGGTGCATTTGAACGCATCTTTGCTCCCATGGGCCTCGACATCGGAGCCATTTCCCCGGAAGAGATCGCTGTCGCTGTGGTGGCCGAAATGATCGCCGTGCGGCGCAATCCCGATTCGCAGTGGCGCAGCATCACCAAGTCCGTGTATTCCAGCGAAACCTTGCGAGCCCACCTGAAGTGAATGTTGCAGGCCTGATACTTTCCGGAGGGGAATCCCGGAGAATGGGTACGGCGAAAGCCCTTCTTACGTTCAGCGGCGAAACCTTCCTCGACCGTCTGATTCGCATCTTCAAGGAAAACTGCAACAGCGTCACCGTGGTACTCGGGCACGATCACACCATCCAGCACCGCATCCTGCGAGCCGGTGAGGCTACTTTCGTTGCCAACCCGGAATACAAAAGAGGGCAGTTGAGTTCACTGCAATGCGGCCTGAAATCGATTCCCGCGGACGCTGATTTCGTCCTTTTCACACCCGTGGACTATCCGGCCATCGAGCCCTCCACGGTACAAGCGATGCTTGATCAGGCGCCAGGAAGCCTGCTGGTGATTCCGCGGCTCGACGAACGCCACGGTCACCCCGTCCTGTTTGCTGCATCACTTATCGACGACTTTCTCAGTCTGCCGTCGGACGGCGAGGCGCGGACCGTAATTCGGCGGAACATTGCGCGCACTACTTACGTCGATGTGAAAGATCCGGGAATCCTGCGGGATGTCGATGATCCGGAAGCCTATGCGGAGTTATTGAAGGCAACGCGGACGCCCAAATGAAGGCTCCATCCAAGTCGGTCCGGCGGCTGTTACTGGCTGCCGTTGCCGTCGTCATCGTCTTCGGGATCGCCGCGCCCTTCATTCAGGTGAACGGCCTGGCCGGCCGCATCAAGGTGGCGCTACAGAATTCTCTCCACCGCCGCGTCGACATCGGCGACGTTCACATTAACCCGTTCGGCCCTGGCTTTACGGTCGAAAACGTCCTCATCTATGAGGATCCCGCCATAGGCATCGAGCCGTTCGCTTCCGTCACTTCACTGGAAGCCAATGTGCGAATCTCTTCACTCTGGAAGCGCCGCCTGGAGTTTTCAACCCTTACCCTCGAAGACCCAAGCGTCAACCTGGTGAAGCCGGAAAACGTCCAGTGGAATATTCTGCAGTTGCTGCAGCAAACAAATGCCGCCCAGGAAGTTTCGCATTTGCCTGTCATCCAGGTCCGCAACGGTCGCTTGAATTTCAAGTTCGGCGACACCAAATCTTCGTTCTATCTCACCGACGCCAACATCGACGTCTCCCCTCAGTCTGGCAAAACCGGATCGTTCGACTTTCGCTTCTCCGGCTCACCCGCCCGCACGGATCGCGCCGCCCAGGGCTGTGGCGCCTTTAACGGCCGTGGCCGCTGGATCTCAGCTCCCAACCAGGAAAGCAAATTGGACCTGAACCTCGAGCTGGAGAAGAGCGACATCGACGAAATGGCCCGCCTCCTCAGAGGCCGCAGCTTCGGATTGCATGGGTTGGTTGCTTCCAGGGCCAGCGTCAAAGGCCCCTTGTCGAACCTGGACGTAACGGGACAGTTTCAGATGGAGGATATTCACCGCTGGGATCTGATGCCATCAGCCAAGAGTGGGGGCATCCGCGTCAATTACCGTGGCAGCATAGACTGGCGCGCTCAAAAAATTGACCTCGCGGCGCTGAAGCAGGACAACCCCAACATGCCCGTCGCCCTCCGCATGAGGGTGTTTGACTATCTCACCCACCCGCACTGGGCCGCTGACGTCACCTTCGATCGTTTGCCGGCCGCTCCTCTTGTTGAGGTGGCTCGTCACATGGGCATGTCTTTTCCCAAGGAATTCGGCCTCGAGGGGAAAATTGTGGGGGTTCTGGGCTACGCCTCCGTCGGAGGCATGCAGGGGCAAGCCGCCCTCGAAGATGCCGCCATCAAAACAGATACCGCGACGCTCAACATCAAGCAGGCGGGAATTTCACTCGATGGCGACCATATCCGGCTCAACTCGGCGTCGGTTACCGGCGAATCCGGCCAGTCTGCCGAAGTGTCTGGAGACTACCAGCCCATCACCCAGTCGCTGCAGCTTACGGTAAAGGCAAAATCCCTGAGCATTGCCGAGATGCAAAACGGCTCCGGCCACCTGCTCAGCGCGGCCTCGGTGCCGCTGCTGGAAAATTTTCACAGGGGCCGCTGGACCGGCTCCCTGCAGTATCAGACCGAAGGCGGCAAGCCTGGAACCTGGACCGGCGCCTTCGATATCCGCGACGTTCAGGCGGAAATTCCCGGATTGAAGCAGCCCCTGCAGATCAACTCCGCGTCGGTCCTGCTGGACGACAAGCGCGTCATCATGACCCGGCTGCGCGCGAAGATGGACAAGCTCCAGCTCGATGGAGATTACCGCTATGAACCCGGCGACGATTGGCCTCATCACGTTCGCATCGCCATCCCCGAAGCTGACCTGGCTGACCTGGAGCGCGTCATGCTTCCCACGCTGCACCGCGAGCGCGGTTTCCTGGCCCGCACCCTCAAGCTACAGGCCGGAGCCGTTCCCAGATGGCTCGCCAATCGCCAGGTCGACGGAACCCTTCGCATCGGCCAGCTTACATCCGGCGATGTGGAATGGAAAGACGTCAGGGCCCACATCATATGGGATGGTCCAAATATTCAGTTTCAGGGCGTCCAGGCCGATATGGAAGAGGGCAGGGTCAAGGGCACAGTATCCCTGGATATTAGCGGCAACGAGCCGAAGTACCGGTTGCACGGCCAGGCCACGGATGTTGGCTGGCAAGGTGGGTCTGTGGATCTCTCCGGAAAGTTCGACGCAACCGGTACCGGCTCCGATTTCCTCGAGAGCCTGCGCGGTGAGGGGGCTTTCCAGGCGCGCGCCCTTACGCTACTCCCCGAGAACCCGGTGACCTCCGTGGCCGGATCGTACCTCTTCGCGGTCTCCCGGCAAGGCCCCAAGATCACTCTGACCTCGGTACAGGCCGCCCTCGGCGCCGAGCGTTTCTCCGGTCAGGGAAGCACCCAGCAGGACGGCAGCCTGCAGCTGGAACTGGCTTCCGCAAATCGTGTAGTTCACGTTACCGGACCGCTGGCTCCCCTACGGCTCGACCTGACAACCATCCGGCCGTGAACAATTCTCAACTCTCGTGCCCGCTTTTAGGGCAGAATGAATCTAAACGGACAATCATGGATCAGAGGATTGAACTGGACGACCCGACGTCGGGGTTGAAGGCTGCCATCGCGGGCGCGCAGTCCCTTGCAAGGGAACAGCTTGCTGCGGTGTGGCAGCTGCACGTCGAACGGGTGCGGGAACAACTCGAAGCCGGTTGGCAGGAACAGATTGATCAGATCTTCCAGGAGCGCTTCTCCGAAATTACGCTGCAATTGCAGGCGAATTTCGAAAATGCGGTAGACCATAAGTCACGCGGCATGGCCGGAAAGGTACAGCGCGAGCTGACCGCGCAGTTAAATCAAACCGCCCGCCGCCTGGAACAGGCCGAAAACCGGGAGGTCTGGATTCGGACGCTGCTCGAAGCAACCGACGGATTCTGCGCCCGTTCCGCGCTCTTTACCATCAACGGAAAGAACCTGCGCTACGAAGGGGGGAAAGGAATCGGACAAGAAGATGACGTTCTCGAAACCGATTTCCCGACTTCTGAGGCCCCCGCTTTTCAGAGCGCCGCCAATTCGCTGGAGACCGTAGTTGCGCTGGGCACGCGCAGTGAACTGTCCGGGACTGTGGCCGATTTTCTGGGTGACACCTCGGCCAAAAAAATATATCTCTTTCCCCTGATTGTCCGTCACAAAGCTGTGGGCATCTTGTACGCCGAACCGGATTCGGAGCCAGTGGACGTCAGTGCGCTGGAACTGCTGGCTTTGCTCGCAGCGAATTCGATTGAAGCCACCGAACAGGTCACGGTGCAGCCAAGGTCTGATGTGAATACAGGGCTGATTCGCATCTCCGGCATGGATGAGCCGCGCGCTCAGGTTCTGCCGGCGGCACCGCCGCAGGACGAACAGGCACACATCCGTGCCCGCCGGTTCGCGCGCACCAGCACCGCGCGGATGCTTCTCTACAAAGCTCAGCAGGTACGGTCAGGCCGCGCCTCGGGCGACCTCTACAGCGCCCTGAAGGACGACATCGATACCGGGCGCAGCGCCTTCCGGCAGCAGTTCCTTTCCAACTGCGCCTCGATGGTCGACTATTACCACCAGGAGTTGGTGGAAAGGTTAGCAAACCATGATAGTTCCCTCCTGGGTCCCCACTATCCCGGTCCCCTGGCCTAAAATATTCGGAATACCCAGGACGGCGGGCGCCCTCGCCCGCGCGGAGACCCCAGTCTCCGCAATCCTACTGCTCCTGGTAGCCCTGACAGCAACTGCACAGCCCCTGGCCACCCTCGGCCAGACCTATCGCAAGACACCAACGGACGCCAACCGGGCCGCCCTGACGCGTTTCGCGGCGAACCATCCCAAAGACGCCGAAGGAGCCCAGGCGCTCCTCGTCACCGGCGCGACGGACGTAGAGCGCAAATCCTACGACGACGCGCTGCAAGCCCTGAAGGCCCTGGACAAGCGCCTCCCTACACTGGCCGACTACGCGGCCTACCTCCGGGCCTCCGTGCAGTTCGAATCAAAAAACTATCCGCAGACCGTCCACGAACTCGATACCGTCCTCAGACATACTCCGCAGTCTCCGCTAACGGCGAGGGCGATCCTGATGCTCGCCCGAACGAACATCGAGATGCAGAAGCCGAAGGAATCCCTCGACCTGATCCGCAAGCACTACGCCGCCCTCCCTGCGGCGCAGGCAGACCTCCTGCTCGGCAAAAGCTCCGAGGCGATGGGCGATCCGGTAGCTGCCGCCACCCAATACCAGAACGTGTACTATCTGTATCCATCCACCCCGGAGGCCGCGCAGGCCGCCACCTCGCTGGACGCTCTCAAGCAATCCCTGGGTGACAAGTTTCCCGCACCAGCGGCTCAGATCGAACTCACCCGCGCAGGGCGCCTTTTGAACTCCGGCGAGGCAAAAAAGGCGAAGGCGGAACTGGAGGCTTTGGTCCCCCGGATCGGCGGCGCGGAGCGCGATCTGGCTCAGGTGCGGATTGGCGTCGCAGATTATTACGTGAAGGACAATCAGTCCGCTTACCGGTATCTTCAATCCCTTACTGTGAGTTCACCTGAGCCGGATGCCGAGCGGCTCTATTACGTCCATGCCGCCGCCCGCCGTCTGAAGAATGACGATGGAGCATCAAGCGCTCTGGATCGCCTGAACAAGCAATATCCGGCATCCCAGTGGCGGTTGCAAGCCCTGCAGTCGGAAGCCTACAAGTATCTTGTGACGAATCAGGCGGATGCCTACGAGCCTCTTTACCGCGCCTGTTACGGGTCGTTCCCGGATTCCCCGGAAGCTGCCGCCTGCCACTGGAAAGTCGCCTGGACGGAATACCTAAAGCGGGGACCGGATGCGGCCGTTATGATGCGCGAGCACCTGAAGCGCTATCCCTCGTCGGAGAAAGCCGCTGCCTCGCTCTACTTCCTGGCGCGCGCCGCCGAAAAGCAGAATACGCTGGCCGCGGCCCGCACCTACTACAACGAGATCGCTGAGCGTTATCCGAACTACTTCCACGCCGTTCTGGCGCGTGAGAAGCTAGCGCTGCCCGCCATCGCGAAAGCCGGTTTATCACCCGAAACGGAAGCCTTCCTGGACAGCGTGAAGTTTCCGGCCCGAAGTCAAAAACGCAGCTTTATACAGGATGCCGCAACGAAAGGACGCATCGATCGTGCCCGCCTGCTGGCCGCCGCCGGCCTGGACGACTGGGCAGATTCCGAACTCCGCTTCGGCGCCAAAACTGACGGGCAAGCTCACGTCATCGCCCTGGAACTGGCGGAGATGGCCGAGGCTCGCGGCGCACACGATCAGGCGATCCGTTACATCAAGAGTCTCGCCGGCGGTTATCTCAGCATTCCGTTCGGCGCCGCCCCCGATAAGTTCTGGAAGCTCGCCTTCCCCATGCCCTTCCGCGCGTCACTCGAAGCCAACAGCAAACTCCGCGATCTGGATCCGTACATGGTGGCCGCGCTCATCCGCCAGGAATCCGAGTTCAATCCGATGGCCCTCTCGCGGGCGAAAGCCTACGGCCTTACCCAGGTGATGCCGGCCACCGGCCGCGAGATCAGCCGCAAACTCGGCGTCGCTCGCTTCAATGCGAAGATGCTGTACGAGCCCGAGCTAAACCTCAAACTCGGCACGTATTACCTGCGCCAGATGCTCAACCAGTTGGACGGGAAGTGGGAAGCCACTCTCGCCGCCTACAACGCCGGAAAGTCCCGCGTGGATAGCTGGCTCACCTACGGAACCTTTGAGGAGCCTGCCGAATTCATCGAGTCCATCCCGTTTACCGAGACTCGCGATTATGTCCAGATTGTGATGCGCAATGCCGACGTGTACCGCAGACTTTACGGACCCAAGCAGACTGCTGTACTCTCGACAAATGGTCATTGATTCCAGGCTGCGGTTCCGCAGCGACCGCACCGCCCACTTCACTGAATCGGTCATCCGTGAGATGAGCCGGCTCGCCATTGAGCACAAAGCCGTCAACCTCGCGCAGGGTTTCCCGGATTTCGCGGCAGCCGACGTCCTCAAAACGGCCGCGCGCGACGCCATCAGTGCCGACGCCAATCAGTACAGCATCACCTGGGGAACCAAGCCGTTTCGAGATGCCATTGCCCGCAAGACCGAAGCTTTTTACGGATTGCGGTTTGATCCCGAACGTGAGATTACCGTGTGCTGCGGCGCAACCGAAGGCATGATCGCTTCGTTGATGGCTGTGACCAATCCCGGTGACGAAGTGATCGTATTCGAGCCGTACTATGAAAACTATGCGCCCGACACGCAGCTTTGCGGCGCCATCCGCAAAGTGGTCTCGCTGCGCGCACCGGACTGGACTTTCGATCCCGAGGAATTGCGCCGCACTTTTAATTCCCGCACCAAAGCGATTGTCCTGAACACGCCGAACAATCCGACCGGCAAGGTCTTCTCGCGCGAGGAACTTCTTTTCATCGCACGGCTGTGCGAGGAGTTCGACGCCCTTGCGATCACCGACGAGATCTACGAGCACATTCTCTACGACGGGGCGAAACACATCCCGATGATGACGCTGCCCGGGATGCGTGAGCGCTGCATCACCATCAACAGCATGAGCAAGACCTATTCGGTGACCGGCTGGCGAGTGGGCTGGGTGCTGGCGCCGCCCGACATAGCCAACTCCATCCGCAAGGTGCACGACTTTCTCACGGTCGGCGCAGCCACCCCGCTGCAGCAAGCCGGCGTATTGGCGCTGTCCCTTCCGGATAGCTACTACGACAAGCTGGCGCAGGAGTACACCGCAAGGCGCAATAAAATGCTGGACCTTTTGACGGCCTCCGGCTTTCGCTGCTTCGCCCCGTACGGCGCCTATTACGTAATGACGGACATTTCCGCATTCGGCTTTCCGGACGATGTAACCTTTGTTCGCCACATGATTCACTCCGCTGGAGTGGCCGCGGTACCGGGTTCGAGCTTCTTTTCCAAACCGGGCGATGGCGCAAGCTACGTTCGCTTCTGCTTCTGCAAGAAGGATGAGACTCTGGAGGAAGCCAGGCTGCGGCTGGCCAAACTGTAGGCGCGGCTCAATGGGTTCACAGGTGGGTTAAGATCAGAGACGGATGAAGTTCATCGTCAATATCTACCAGGACGAAGACGGGGTCTACATTGCGGAATGTCCCTCGATTCCGGGCTGCGTCAGCCAAGGACAAAGTGAGGCAGAGGCCGAGTCAAACATAGCCGCTGCAATCCGCGAATGCCTCGCCGTGCGCGCTGAACTCGGCATGCCGTCGACAGTGACGACGCGGGAAGTCGACGTTGTAGTGTAATGCCTCCCGTCCCGCTGCTTCGGCCGCGTGACGTTGTTCGCGCATTCGAAAAGCTGGGATGGGAGGTAGTCCGCCAGCGCGGTAGTCATCTTATTCTGACAAAGCCGGGCGGACGGGTTACTCTCTCGGTTCCGGATCATGCTCAAGTAGCCCGTGGGACGCTGCGAGCGCTAATCGTAAAAGCAGGCTTGACGGTGGATGAGTTCCTCGCCGCAGTGAACCTATAACCGGTTAATCAAACTAGCCACGTACCCCGCGCCAAAGCCGTTATCGATGTTCACCACCGTCACATTACTGGAGCAGGAGTTCAACATCCCCAGCAGCGCCGCCAGGCCGTGGAAGCTCGCTCCGTAGCCCACGCTGGTAGGCACCGCGATTACCGGGCACGACACCAGCCCGCCCACAACACTCGGCAGCGCGCCTTCCATGCCGGCGCAGACCACAACCACGCGAGCTTTGGTCAGCCGCTCCCGGTTGCTCATCAGCCGGTGGATGCCTGCCACGCCAATGTCGGTAATGGCGTCCACTTCATTGCCCATGGCCTCGGCCGTAATCCGCGCCTCTTCGGCCACGGGCAGATCGCTTGTACCGGCGCAGGCGATCGCGATCACGCCTTTCCCATACATCGTCCGGTCGCGCTGGACACGGATGGTCCGGGACCGGGGAAAGTATTCCGCGTCCGGAATCCGCTCCTGCACCAGAGCAACGGCCGCCGGTTCCGCCCGCGTGATCAGCACGTTCTCCGATCGCCTCACTAAAGCGTCCGCGATCGTCGCCACTTCCTCCGGCGTCTTGCCTTGTCCGAAAATTACTTCGGGCATGCCGTGGCGCAGCGCGCGATGGTGGTCCACTTTGGCGAAGCCGAGGTCCTCGAACGGCATATGCCGCAGCCGTTCCATTGCCGAATCCACTTCTACCGCGCCGGAACGTACCTCGTCCAGCAGCTTTCTCAAATGGTCTTGATCCATTAAAATTTCACCGTGTCCCCAACCCGGACTCCGAATTTCGCGGCCGCGCCGCCGGGCAGTTCCAGAACATAGATCGCCATATTATGCCCTCCGATGCTGGGGCATTCCTTGGCGGATTGCGAAGGGCAGGGCGGGGTATCCGCCGCAATCTCCACTACTTTCCGGTTGATGTCGAGCCACAAAATATCCAGCGGTATCTTTACCTGGTACATCCAATACTGGTAGAGGCCCGGTGATCCGTGCAGGAACAACATGCCGTGGTCGGGCGCCAGCGACTCACGAAACATCATCCCGCGCATCATATCCGCCTGCTTGGTGGCCACTTCCACGCGAACCACCTGGCCGCCCGGAAGGGTCAGCGGCGTGGTCTGAAAATCGTCAACGGACTGGGTCTTGTTCTCACATCCGGTGACAAGCAGAAGCAGAGGGAGAACGCTAAGCACACGTAGCATGGAATAATAAGTGTAAGCTCCAGTATCCAACACCGATTCGCCAATGGCACAAGGATTCCTGCGCAAATTCCGGCTGACGCTTGAGATGATCAAGTTCGAGCACTCTGTGTTCGCGCTTCCGTTCGCCTTGACGGGCGCATTGCTCGCCATTCGCGACGAAGGGTTTGCCACTCAAGGGCTCGCCTGGAAACTGCTCTGGATCGTCGTCGCCATGGTCTCGGCGCGGTCGGCTGCCATGGCATTCAACCGTCTCCTCGACGCCGACATTGACGGACGTAACCCGCGCACCAGGTCCCGGCACATTCCCGCGGGATTGTTGGGTAAGACCTTCGGCTGGGCTTTTGTTGCCGGATCGTCCATCGTGTTCTGCGCCGCGGCCTGGGCTCTGAATCCGTTATGCCTGCGTCTGGCGCCGCTGGCTCTCGCCGTAGTGATGGTGTATTCGTTCACCAAGCGGTTCACTTCGTTTTCGCACGTTGTGCTCGGCTTCGCCCTTGGCATCGCACCGGCGGCTGCCTGGATTGCTATCCGCGCCTCGCTTGATCCGCGCATCCTGTGGCTCACCGCCGCGGTCACCTTCTGGACCGCGGGCTTCGACATTATCTATTCCTGCCAGGACTACGAATTCGATTCGCGCGAAGGTCTCTTCAGTATCCCCAAGCGCCTCGGCCTTTCCGGTGCGCTGTGGGTCGCGCGCATTTTCCATGTGGCCATGCTCGCCTGTCTGGTCGCCCTGGTGCAGAGCTTCCAGCTCGGCTGGCTCAGTTTGGCCGGTGTCGCGCTGGTCGCCTGCCTCCTCATCTATGAACACAGCCTGGTGAAAGCTGATGATTTCTCGCGTGTGGACGCCGCCTTCTTCACCGTGAACGGATACGTGAGCGTGTTATTCTTCTTTTTTTGGAGTGCCGATATCTTCCTCTTTCGCAGAGGCATCTAATCTACTATGGAACCCGTGATTGACGACCAGCGCCTGAAGCCGATCCTCGAAAAGGTGCAGCGTGGCGAACGCCTTAGCTTCGATGATGGCGTGACCATGTACCGTAGTTCCGACATTCTGTCTATCGGCTATATGGCGAATCTGGTGCGCGAGCGCTTGCATGGCGATATAACCTACTTCAACGTCAACCGCCATATCAATCCGACCGACGTCTGCGTTGCAAGCTGCCGCCTTTGCGCTTTCGGCAAGCGTGCGAAGGATCCGAAGGCGTACACCATGTCGCTCGAAGAGGTCTGGCACCGGGCAGGTGAGGGCTACTCGGAAGCAGTCACCGAATTTCATATTGTGGGCGGCCTGCACCCCGAGTTGAGCCTCGACTGGTTCTGCCAGATGCTGCGCGGTCTCAAGGAGCGTTTCCCGCAAGTCCACTTAAAAGCGTTCACCATGGTGGAGGTGGCGTTCCTGGCCCACCGCGCCAAGATTTCGGTCCGTGAAACGCTACAGCGCCTGATCGACGCCGGCGTGGATTCCCTGCCGGGCGGCGGTGCGGAGATCTTTTCAGAAGGCGTCCGGCGCATTATCTGCGACCACAAGATCGACGGCTCCGAATGGCTGAAGACTGCGCAGACGGCTCATGAACTCGGCCTGAAGAGTAACTGCACCATGCTCTACGGTCATATTGAAACCGATGAGGAACGCGCGGATCACCTGGTAAAACTGCGCGAGGTCCAGGACAAGACGGGCGGCTTCGTCACCTTCATCCCGCTGGCGTTTCACCCCGATAACACCGCGCTGCATCACATCCCGAAGACTACGGGGTTCCTTGATTTGAAGAACATCGCCATCGCGCGGCTGATGCTGGATAACATCCCGCACGTCAAAGCCTACTGGATCATGATGACGCCGAAGATCGCGCAGATCGCGCTGCGTTTCGGCGCCGACGATATCGACGGCACCGTGGTGGAAGAGAAGATCTATCACGATGCCGGCGCGACTACCAGTCAAGGCATGCGCCGCGGCGATCTGTTGCGCCTGATCCGGGAAGCCGGGCGCGTTCCCATGGAACGCGATACTCTTTACCGGCCGGTGGAACGAACCGAAACCGCTTTCACAGTTCTTGTCTAACCTTCCGCGCCCGTGGGTGCGCTGAATGTTCATCGGCGCGCCTCCTGGGCAAATCGCCGGCGGCATCGTGTGGGAATTTTTTGAGCCGGTGGTAGCACTCAGCAGTACTCGAATCGCTGCATCGCGGCGCCGCCGAAGTTTACGTTTGGCACGGCGCCAGCGTACCCCGCACTGAATTACAGCCGTGTGAAGAATGTGTGATTTTATGCTTTGCTAAGCTGTCAGCATGCAAAGAAATTTTCTGTTCCGGATTAGTGCGTTCGCATTCGCCGCGTCCACTCTGATGGCGCAGCCAGCGGCACCCGCACCGAAGCCCGCGGCGGCAGCAGCCGACAAACCGGCCGCGCCTCCCGAACCTGTGCGCGAGAATGGCTTGTATACGACGGTCTACACCACGCTGGGAAACATCACCGCAAAGTTATACGAGAAAGAATCGCCGATTACGGTGAAGAATTTCATGGACCTCGCGTTGGGGCGCAAGGAATGGACCGATCCTAAGACCAGCGCTCGCGTGAAGCGGCCGCTCTATCCGGGCACCATCTTCCATCGCGTGATTCCCGGCTTCATGATACAGGGCGGCGACCCGACCGGCACCGGCATGGGCGGCACCGATACGATTCCGGAGGAATTCGATCCGTCGCTGTCCTTCGATACACCGGGCAAATTCGGCATGGCGAAAGCCTCCGCTCCGGGGACGGGCAGTTGCCAGTTCTTCATCACAGAAGTGCCGACTCCGCACTTGAACGGGCTGCATACCGTGTTTGGGCAAGTTGTGGAGGGACAGGATGTGGTGGAAAAGATCGCCAGGCTGCCGCGCGATGGCAGCGACCGCCCTACGATGCCGCCCAAAATCCTGAAGATCACATTTATGCGCGTGGGCCCGGGAGCCCCTGTGAATCCACCGCCGGCGGTGCGGAAGACCGTACCTCCCACTACGAAAAAGGCTGGGCCGCCCTCTGCCGCCAGGAAAGCTGGTGTTGCCGCGCCTGCCGCGAAGAAGGCAACGACGCCGGCCGCTGCCGCTACCAAGAAGTGAAACACACTCCGGCGGACCTCCCTCTAACAGCCGGAGGATTTCATGCCTAAAGCACTTATTAGTTTTGCGTTCGGAACTCTTTTATTGATGCCCTTTGCTGTTCAGGCCGACGACTTGAAGCACCAGAAAAAGGAAGCCGAGGAAGCTCAGGAAAAGGCGGATAAGGCTCAGGCGAAGGCGGATAAGGAAACCGCCAAGTACGACGAAAAGAGCTACCGGAAGTATCTCAAAGAGCAGCACAAAGCCAATAAGGAATGGGCAAAGCTCGAAGCCGAAGAGCGGGAAGACTACTACAAATGGCTAAAGAAGCACGGCCATTAATGGGCGCCGAGGGGGATCTCGAAGTAGTAAAGTTCCTTTCCCGTGGCGGCTTCTTCCATCCCTTTCAAATAAAGTTTGGAACCGCCTCGATGCCCGGTCTGAAAATAGAAGAACCCGTACGCTGATTCGCCCGGCGGCAGCATCTTCGCCGCAAACGCTCTGCCTTCAATTTCAGGTCCGCCGAGCGGATTCTTTTTCTTCCGCCCCAATCCCGGCAAGGGTGTCCCGTTCATGTTGGGCCGTTGGGGCGGCCGAAGCCGCGGCACGTCCTGAGGCGAAGTCGGCTCAATTTTCTCGCGGTCAGCCGCGATGTACTGTGCGTCCAGCCGCTCCAGCTTAATGGCTTTCTTCGAGTCATTCTGAATCACAACCAGTACCGGAAGCACTCCGTGTTCATAAGGGTTCATCTTCCCAAACGCAGTGCTCGCTAAGGCTTCGGTATCATAAGCCACCGCTGCCACGGTCACTCCGCTATCACTCTGTTTGCTGTCAAAAGACGACGCCGGTCCCGGAGAAAATTTATTCTTGTCCTTGTCCGCCCCGTTGGTGATCGATATACTCGCCATTAGGGTCAGGAGAAGCGGCAGGCAATTGCGACGTAAGTTCATTTTTTTCTGTTACCGCGTTTTGCAGGCGGCGGCTCTTCCTCTTCTTACAGTCTATGTGGTGTGGCGCATCCTACGGGATCGCCGTTATCTTACAGGACTTGCGGAGCGGGCCGGCTTCCTGCCGCCCTCCTACAAGCGGACGGCCTCCGGCGCTATCTGGTTGCATGCGGTTTCTTTGGGAGAGGTGCTCTCATCGGCCGGCTTAATCGCGCGGCTGCGAGAGCAGCACCCCGGCTCTGCCTTATTTGTTTCCTGTGGAACCACGGCCGGCCGGCAAGTCGCCATGGAAAAGCTTGCAGGTATCGTCGACGGCATCTTCTATCTCCCATTCGATTACTGTTTTGCGGTGCGCCGCGTGTTGCGGCATATCCGTCCGGCGTCGGTGATTGTGCTGGAGACTGAGATCTGGCCCAATCTCTACCACGAGACTAAGCGGTGCGGCGCCGCCCTCACCATCGTGAACGGACGCATCTCGCCGCGCGCTTTACCGCGATACCGGCGGCTGCGCTGGTTCTTTCAGAGTGTGCTGGACCTGCCGGATCATCTGCTGGTGCAAAGCGACGAGGATTTTGATAATTACGTTCGCAGCGGCGCACCGAAGGAACGTGTTCAGGTTAACGGCAATCTGAAGTATGACTTTCAGCCGCCGGACTCTGGAGTGCCGCAGATCCTGCGCGAGTTTATCGGGACGCAACGCAAAATCTGGATCGCGGCCAGCACCACCGCTCCCACCAACAACAGCACCATCGACGAAGACGATGTAGTCATTGATGCGTTTCTGCAACTGCAGACGAAATACCCGGATCTGCTGCTGCTGATCGCTCCGCGCAAGACCGAGCGTTTCGATATCGTCGCGGCAAAGCTGCAGGCGGCGGGAATCGCTTTCGCGCGGCGCACCGCGCTTTCGTCCAATAAAAACTCCGCCGTCCTGTTGCTGGATTCCATCGGAGAACTCAGCACCCTCTTCGGACTCGCCGATGTGGTGTTGATGGGCGGCACGCTGACTGATCGCGGTGGCCACAATATTTTGGAGCCGGCCATCTTCGCCAAGCCCGTCATCGTTGGACCGCACATGGAAAATTTCCCCGAGATTGCGGCCCGGTTCCGCGCTGCGAATGCGGTGAAAAGCATCGATGGCCCGGAGCAGCTTGTGCAAGCTGTCGATGAGTTGCTATCCAAACGCCTGGCTGCGGTTGCGCTAGGCGAACGTGCCAAGCTTCTGGCCGAAGCTCAGCGCGGCGCTACCGACCGGGCGCTGCGAATGATCGCGCAGGACCGCGCGCACGCGCTTCCTCACGTTCTGCCGTATGGCCCCGCCTATCCTTTGCTTTGGGCGCTTTCCAAAATATGGGCTGCCGGCGGCGCATTCAAACGGCGCGGTCAGCCGGGACGGTTGCAAACTCCAGTGATCAGCATCGGCGGAATTGGAATGGGCGGCGCCGGCAAAACGCCCATGGTTCGTCACCTCGCTGCAAGGTTGAGCGGACTGGGATACAAGCCCGCTATCCTCACGCGCGGATACCGCCGCGATCCCACGGATCACGTAACTAACCTGCCGGCCGGCGCCGCCGTGCCTGTGCGACTCACCGGGGATGAGCCGCAGATGTTTCTTCGCGACGGCTTCGCGCCCGTCGGAATCGGAGCCGACCGCTATGCTGTTGGCAGACGGATGGAAGAGCGCTTCCAGCCCGACTTGTTTCTGCTTGATGACGGCTTTCAGCATTCGCGGCTTCATCGTGATGTCGACCTTGTGCTGCTGGATGGCCTCGATCCGCTCGCCGGCGGCGAGGTGTTTCCGCTCGGCCGTTTGCGTGAGCCGCTGCCGGCGCTGCGCCGCGCCACGGCCTTCGTCATTACCAGAACGGCAGGGGGCGGGGTACGCGACACACTCGCCAAATATAATCCCGGAGCTCCCGTTTTTACCTCGCGCGTAGTACCCGTGCACTGGGTGGATGCGCATACCGGAACACACCGCAATCTGGACAGCCTCCAGGAAATTACAGTAGCTGCATTTTGCGGGCTCGCCAACCCCGATGCGTTCTGGCTCACGTTGCAGCAGCTTGGTATCACCCCAGCCGCGAAGACGAGGTTCAGCGACCATCATCGCTACTCCGCTGAGGAGATACAGAAGCTGAGCGGCGTGGTCCTGGTTACCACTGAGAAGGACTCGATGAATCTGCCGCCGACTACTGCGGAGGGACAAATATTCTGGCTCAAAATCGGGATTGAAATCGACAATGAAGCGGCGCTGCTCAGTCAGATTGTAGCGGCCATTCGTTCGACGTCCAGCAGCAATCGCTTGTAATCGAGCCCACACGCGAAGCCGCCCAATTGTCCGTTGGCCGCGAGAACACGGTGGCACGGCACAATGATCGGCACAGGATTCACGTGATTGGCGCCGCCGACGGCGCGCACTGCTTTCGGCGAGCCTACAATGCGAGCGATCTCTGCATACGTTCGTGTGTGCCCGTACGGGATTTCTTGTAGTGCGCGCCAGACCTTCCGTTGGAATTCAGTACCGTTTAAATCCAGAGGCAGATCGAAGTTTTGTAGGGTCCTGCGAAAGTAACTCGAGACTTGCTCCATCGCCTCTTGCAGCAACGGCCCTTGCGGATCTTTGATCCACGTGTACGATGGATACTGTAGTTGTAGCTGATTTGTAAAATCCGTGTCTGAGGAACGGATGCTGAGGCGGCAGATTCCGGAGGTAGTAGAGGCAAGGTGTACCGGAACCCGGGCATCCGGAAGGAAAGAGGTCCAGTAAGGCATGCTTGAAAGTCTGACAAAAACGCCAGTACATGTCTACGCCAACATGTTGCTATAATGTGGGTTCCTATGTCTGATACCGTAAACGCCTTAGACGCTTCCGGCGAAAAGAGGATCATCCTCCTCAGCCCACGCGGATTTTGCGCAGGAGTAGTCCGGGCGATTGACGTAGTACGAATTGCCCTGGACCTATACGGGGCGCCGATCTACGTCCGGAAGGAAATCGTCCATAATCGCCACGTCGTCGAGGAATTGCGCGCCGCCGGCGCAATTTTTGTGGAAGAGCTCAGTGAGGTTCCCTCCGGCGCACGCGTGATCTTCAGTGCTCACGGCGTGTCCCCCGCTGTCCGGAAGGAAGCCAAAGAACGGCTGCTCGAAGTGATTGACGCTACCTGTCCCCTGGTGACCAAGGTGCACCTGGAGGCGGTGAAGTTCGCACGGCAAAATTACACCATCATTCTGATCGGCCATAAATACCACGATGAAGTAATTGGAACTTTGGGCGAGGCTCCTGAATCCACTATCTTGGTTTCTACCGTCGAAGATGTTGACAACTTGCAGGTTTCTGACTCCTCGAAGATGTGCTATCTGACACAGACTACTCTCAGCCTGGATGAGACGAAAGACGTGGTCGGCAGGCTGAAAGAAAAATATCCCGGGATTAAGGGACCGCCGGGACAGGATATTTGCTACGCCACTGAAAATCGTCAACTGGGTGTAAAGGCGGTAGCCCCTTTGTGCGATCTGTTACTGGTGGTAGGGTCGCAGAACAGTTCCAATTCTCTGCGCCTGGTTGAGGTCTGCGATCAGGCAGGCGTTCCCGCCTACCTGGTTGACGATGAACGGGAAGTGAAGCCGGAATGGGTCACCGGAGTAAAGACCATTGCAGTGACGGCGGGCGCATCCGCCCCTGAAAATCTGGTGCAGCAACTGATTCAATCGCTTGATAAGTATGGGTTCAATCGGGTGGAGGAAATGGAACTGAAAGAAGAGGACGTGCGCTTCTCGCTGCCGGGAGAGCTTTCTGCAGCCTCCCTTCGCCTCACCAATATCAGTCTACCCTCCGCTTCCCTATGAGCCCAGGCCTGCAGGTTGCGGATGCCTTGGTAACGGGCGCGGCGCGAGCCATGCGCCGATCCGCTAACGCGCTGTTAAACCAACAGCATAAATCCGGCTTCTGGTGGGCTGAACTGACCGCCGACACCACGCTGGAGTCCGACTACATTCTGTTGCAGTTATGGCTCTATCCTCCGCAGGGTAGCGAGTGGAATCCGCCTACCCGCCGCGTGGTGGACCGCGCGGTGCAATCCATCCTGAGACGTCAGTTGCCAGATGGCGGATTCAACGTCTACCCCGGCGGTCCGGCGGATATTAGTGCAACGGTCAAAGCCTATTTCGCGCTGAAACTGGCTGGACTTCCATTCGACGACCCGAAACTATCGGCCGCGCGGAAATGCATTCTTTCGCTCGGCGGTATCAACGCCGCCAACAGTTACGTAAAAGTCAACCTGAGCTTCTTTGGCCTTTATCCGCGGGAATTTTGCCCTTCCATCCCACCGGAAGTGATGCTGTTGCCCGGTAACTTCATTTACCAGATGTCCTCGTGGACCCGTGCGATCGTAATCCCCTTGTCGATCGTGCATGCTTCCAATCCTCAGCGCCCTGTCCCTGAAGGCTTTCACCTGCGGGAACTGTTCGTGAACGAAACCAACGGGTTTCGGTGGTTCAAGGATCGGGAACTGGCCACGTGGCGTAATGTATTCCTCTCGCTCGACAGGCTGGCGAAATTCTGGGAAAAATACGGATCCAAAAGCCTCCGTAAAACAGCCATTCTGCGCGCTGAACAGTGGATGCTGGAACGAACCAAGTACACCGACGGCCTGGGCGCCATCTATCCTCCTATGATGTATGCCATCATGGCGCTGGACCTGCTAGGCTATTCTCCGGATCATCCAGATCGCGTCGAGGCGCAGCGCCAGTTCGATGCGCTGATGGTGGATAACGAGGAGCACTTCTTCTTTCAGCCTTGCTTTTCCCCAGTCTGGGATACCGCCATCGCGGCTTTCGCGCTCGGCGAATCGCAGATGGCGCCACCGGCGGCACTCACGCTGACGGCCGACTGGCTGCTGACGAAGGAAGTCCGGCGCAAGGGCGACTGGTCAATCAAACGGCCGGATACGGAGCCATCGGGCTGGTATTTTGAGTTCGCCAACGAGTTTTACCCGGACATCGACGACACGGCCATGGTGTTACTTGCCTTGCGCCACGCCAAAGCCACTGACTCCGTCGCACAGAAAGCTTGCGAGCGGCGGGCTCTGAACTGGCTGCTGGATATGCAGTCGAAGGACGGCGGATGGGCGGCTTTCGATGTGGACAATAACTGGAAGGCGTTAAGTAACGTGCCGTTTGCCGACCACAACGCCATGCTCGATCCCACCTGCCCCGACATCACCGGCCGGGTCCTGGAGGCACTGTGCGTTTGCGGTGTCTCACCCGATCTGCCGGCGGTACGCCGCGCCGTGCAATATCTGGTGAAGTCGCAGGAGCAGGATGGCAGCTGGTATGGGCGCTGGGGCGTGGATTATATCTACGGCACCTTCCTGGCACTGCGCGGCCTGAAAGCGGCCGGCATCAGCGACCGGGAAGTGTATGTGTTGCGCGCCGGCGAATGGCTGCGGGCCATCCAGAATGCCGACGGCGGCTGGGGTGAAAGTTGCGCCAGCTACACCAACGAAACCTTCACGGCCGCGCCAAGTACTCCGTCGCAAACGGCCTGGGCCATCCTGGGATTGCTTGCCGGCGGTGACGACACCAGTTTGAGCGTGAACAAGGGCATTGAGTACTTGATGGAAACGCAGCGGGAAGACGGTACCTGGGATGAAAAGTTGGCAACGGGAACCGGATTCCCGAAGGTCTTCTATCTTTCTTATCATTTGTACCGGGACATGTTTCCTTTATTGGCGCTTTCCACCTTCGCGAACGTGAAGGACGTACATCGGAACGGCTTGGACCGGAATCAACTAGATGGTACTGCCGTAAGCGCCCGGTGAAGCCGGCGCTGGTTACGGGCGCAACCGGGTTTCTGGGATGGCATGTTGCGCGTCAGTTGTTGGACAGGGGATATTCTGTCCGGGGATTGGTTAGGGATGCCGGGCGTCTGCGGGAATTGACCGCGGAGCAGGGGTTTGAGGTGGTAACCGGGGATCTGCGGAATCCGGACTCCCTGGACCGGGCCGTAGCGGGATGCGGTGTGGTGTTTCATGTGGCCGCCGATTACCGGCTGTGGGCGAAGGATTCGAGTGAGCTGTACCGGTCGAATGTGGATGGTACGCGGAATCTGCTTTCCGCGGCTCGGGCGGCGGGTGTCGAACGGGTTGTTTATACGAGTACAGTGGGCTGTATCGGGATTCCCACGGACCGCGAAGGCGACGAGGAACAACCGGTTAGCTTAGACCAGATGGTGGGAGCATACAAGCGCTCCAAGTTCCAGGCGGAGCAGGTGGCTTTGGATTTTGCCGGGTCGGGATTCCCGGTAGTGATTGTAAATCCCACGGCGCCGGTCGGGGACCACGATTTTAAGCCGACGCCAACGGGCAAAATCATTGTGGATTTCCTTCGCAATGCGATGCCCGCGTACCTGGACACCGGGCTGAACCTGGTGGATGTGCGCGATACGGCGGAAGGACATTTGCTGGCTTGCGAGAAAGGCAGGCCGGGAGAGAGATACATTCTGGGCTGCCAGAACCTGACTCTCCAACAGATTTTTGAAAGATTAGAAGAAATTAGCGGGTGCAAGGCGCCTACGGTGAGGATTCCTTATTTTGTGGCGTACCTTGCGGGATTGGCCAGTACCGGTTGGGCGAACGTAAGCGGCCGGGAACCCAGGGCACCGCTGGATGGGGTTAAGATGGCGGGCAAAAAGATGTTCGCCTCGCACGCCAAGGCAGCGAGAGAATTGGGGTTCGCGCCGGGTCCGGTGGATAAAGCTCTGCGCCGGGCCGTGGAGTGGTTTCGAGGGAACGGTTATTGCCAGTGAAGAACGTCCTGGTGGTGGCCGCCGAGGATTTCGAGCTGGCCGGGATTTTGCGCCGCGCGGAAAAAGTGGTTCGCCCTGGATGGAAGGTTCAGTTTTCGCGGATTGCGGTTTTGAACGGGATGCAGTTGTTAATGGCTGCCCATGGTCCCGGTCCCAGGCTGGCGGGGGAGGCGGCGGATGAGGTGAAGACCCGTCTGCCGTTCGACTCCGTCGTGAGCACGGGGCTGTGCGGAGCACTGGATCCTGCGTTTTCGGTGGGTGAGATTTTTGCCGCAACGCAGGTGAATGAGTGGAAGGCCGGGCTGCCGGTGACAGCGTTGGGATACCGGACGGGTCAGTTGCTGTCTGCGGATCGCGTAATAGGGACGGCGATCGAAAAGAGCCGGTTGTTTCGTGCCGGCGCCGCCGCGGTGGACATGGAAGCGGCAGCCGTTGAGAGCCGGGCAAGGGAATGGCAGTTGCCGTTTTTCTGTGTCCGGGCGGTCAGTGATACCGCGGATGAAGATATTGCTTTTAATTTGAATGAGATGCGGGACGAGACGGGGCGCTTCAGCAGGCGGCGGATTGTAGGGCGCGCGTTAAGGAATCCTGTCCGGTTGATCCCGGAGTTGGTGCGGCTGAATAGGAATAGTGGCCGCGCTGCGGACGCGTTGGGAGATTTTTTTGCAAACTGTAGTTTCTGATCAAACGATGACCGGCGGACCGCTACCTGTCAGTATGAAGGCGGCGGTCTATCAGGGCAGTCATACCGTTGCCGTGGAAGACGTATCCATCCCGGGTATCGGACCAGGGGAACTGCTCGTCAAAGTAGAAAGCTGTGGCATCTGCCACACGGACCTCAAGAAGATCGAATACGATCTGCTGCCGGCTCCGCGGATTTACGGGCACGAGACTGCCGGGACAGTGGTCGCGGCAGGGGCAGGTGTCACCCGGTTCCAGCCGGGTGACCGTGTGATCGCGTTTCACCATATTCCCTGCTCAGCCTGTTTCTACTGTGACCGGAAGCTCTACGCGCAATGCCCGGTCTATAAAAAGGTCGGAATCACCGCGGGTTTTGAACCCGCCGGCGGGGGCTTTGCGCAGTATATCCGCGTGATGGACTGGATTGTCCGCCGCGGCGTGGAGAAGATTCCGGACGGCGTCTCCTTCGACCGGGCCTGCTTTGTGGAACCGGTCAACACCTGTTTGAAGGCCGTGGTTCAGTGCGATCCCAAACCGGGCGATTGCGTGCTCGTCATGGGGCAGGGACCGATTGGCCTGCTTTTCACTTCGCTGGTGCGGCGCAGCGGCGCCGATGTGTTCGTGACCGACACCATCGCACGGCGGCGCGATCTGGCAGTTCGGTTTGGCGCGCACGAGGCCTGGAATCCCAAAAGTGGGGACGTAGTTGCGAATGTTAAGGCTCATACAAACGGGCGCGGAGCCGATCTTGTGATTGTGGCCACTTCTGCCCCTGGTTTAGTGGAACAGGCGGTGCGCAGCTCCCGTCCTGGCAGCAGGATTCTGTTGTTCTCTCAGACCTCTGATAAAGAGCGCGTTGAGGTTAGCGGCGCGGATATCTGCGTCGGGGAACGCGCGATTTTTGGTTCCTACAGCGCTTCAGTGGATTTGCAAGGCGAGTCCGCTGACCTTGTCTTCAGCGGCGCGCTTCCGGTGGAAGACTTGATCTCACACCGTTTGCCGTTGAATCAGATTTCCGCAGGATTTGACTTGGCGAGGCATCCTGATGAGGTATCGTTAAAGATTATCGTCCAGCCACAGAGGTGGT
>JBDUEM010000067.1:0-29025 GCA_040002435.1 Bryobacteraceae bacterium | reverse complement strand
CCTTGCTATCGGTGACAGTGAAGCCAAGCACCACCAGTTCCACTTTGACGCGGAATACCGGGCGGTCGTCCTGGGCATACACCCACATCCCCGCACCCATGCAAGCAATGATTGCGCTTATGACTCCAACCTTAATATACGATTTCACGCATTCCCCCTAAAGCAAGGTACTATTCCCGCAGTGATGCCTTTTGATCGCCCGCCAGAGCCAGTTGCTTCCTGGCCTTCATCCGCACATCATCGCCCACCAGCCTGAGTGAACGCAACAGGGCGGGCCAGTCTTCCAGGTGTGTGGCGAAGATTTTTTCCACCGTGGCCTGCGTCCACTGCGGAACCATCACATTCAACTGTGACGGCTGCATGCTCAGTTCGTCCGCAAGCGCCGCGTAGTAAAGGATATTCGATTCCCAACTCTCCGCCATGATCCGGCTGGAGAATCCCATCAGCGTCGGAAAGGTGCGAAGATTCAGCAGTTCCGGCTGATACGAATTGGCCAACATCGGCTTCGGCGTGCCGAAGGCCCGCGATACCGCGCGCATGCTGTACTGCTCCGGTGCGTCGGCCATCAGCCTGCGGGCTTCCATCGAGAAGACACCACGGTCTTCTTTGTTCTGGGCCCACCACTCTTCGGCGAGAGCATATAGTTCCGAGGGCGTCACCAATTCCAGCGCGCCTCGCACGTCGCCCTGCTCTATCAGATCGCTAACCTTATTCACTCGGGCCGGCGGTGCATTGCGATACAGAATGTCCAGTACCGGCGTCCGTTCCTTCGGATCGATAGCTGCTTCCGCAATTAGCGACTCGCCCTGGCTCATATGCAGCGCCACCCAATGCAGTTGGCCCGGAGTGACGTTCCACCAGCGCGGCACTTTCGCCGTCAAAATCATCTGCGGCACCAGATCGCCCCAGATCAACGCCTGCTCCCGCGAGGGCACCAGGAAGTTCTGCTCTGCCTCGGCCAGCGCATATGGCAAGCCGGACAGGGACCCGACCAATCTTCCACCCGCACTCGACGGCCAGCCGGTGCCGAACACCTCAGTGGAACGCCAGGTCTGGTTGGTACCCTGGACGCCCAGGAAATCGTGAGTTCTGACGAACAACGGATTCGTCTGAAGTATCTGCGCACCCGGCGGGGCATAGTGAATGTAGTTCAGCCCCACCAGCGTGTCGCGCAGAAACGGGGTCAACTGCCCGCGAAGTTCCTTCAGCTTTTCCGGATCGTTGGCGGCCTTATCGATGGAGCCGCGAAGGTTGACGCGGCGCTGCGCTTCCACATGCTTCTCGGTCCAGTAGCCGAAGGCGAGGGCGTTTTTCTCCACCGTGGAGAGTGCCGCCCGTGGCAACTGGATCTCAGCTATCTTCGCCGCAAGCTTCGCCATCAGCGCGCTGTTGGCGCGCTCTCCCTTTGTTACATTCTCCAGGTTATCGGCGAGGTCGAAGATAGTCTTCAGCGAAATGAGCCGCTGCGCTTCGAAAATCTGGATCATGTTCTGGACAACCTGGCGATGCGATTCGGCATCGGCCGGGCGCGCGGCACCCGCCAGCAGGTCCACCATACGGTCCTGCGGAGAGGCTTCTTCCGGCAGGTGCGTTGCCTTCAGGAGAATTTTAGTGGCGTTGCGGCCGGCATCAAACAACTCGCGGTTGTTATGCGCTTTACCGGCGAATTCCGCCAGTATACCGGCCATGGTGGCGTCGGTCTCATCCGCCTGAATCGAACCCTGGCGGCAGAAGATCTGCCAAAGCCCGACCAGCCCTTGCATCATGCCGGCTGTATCGGCGCGGATGGCCTGATCGCGAATCTGAGAAATGCTGAGCGCCGTATCCAGGTACGTGATGATGGTCTTGTCAGTCAGGGTCGGCACTTCGCTGAATATCGAGTACTGGGATCCGTACAACCGGTAATCCCGGGCCAGGCGGTCAACCGTGGCCGGCTCCAGCGGCTTATTGCGGAACCGGTTCAGATCGCTGAGGGCCATATAAATCTTCAGCGGCTCGTTTTCCACGGCCTTGCGGCAGAGGGCGAAGAGCGCTTCCACCAGGTCGTCGGGCTCCTTCCAGGTCGTCGCCAGCTTGGTCAGCTTACCGTCGTACTTGCCGTGGGGATGGTGGACGAACAGGTTCTTCCAAACGTCCATATTGCCCGGGATATGGGCCCTTCCGTCCGGTTCCACGCGCAGACGCTGCGTCAGCAGCATCATGTCCGTATTGGCGCGGAACACCGGCCGTGCGGGGCCCGGACTGGTAATGCGCCCCTTCATCGCCGTGTAAAAACGCACGAATCGCTTGGGCTCCAGCAGATAGTCGCGGACGGGTCCGTTGATGCGGCTGATGGCGTCGTACAGGCTGGCCATCCAGCCGTCGTCGCGGGTCAAAAGCTTCTCGAAAAAGGCGGGGCCATCCTGTGGGGAAGTGCCCGTGAGTTCCTTCCACGCCGCGATCGCTCGCGCGCCGCCAGGTACCACCGCATGTCCATTGCGGATCTGGAACATCCCACCATAGAAGTCCAGCACATGGGAATACGCCTTCAGGCGCGCCGCGGGCATCTGCTTTTTCAGGTCGTCGGCAGTTTCCCGATCCAACTTGGAAAGTCCAAGGTAGAGCCGGCACAGCGACGGATCGCTCAGAAAGAAGTCGATGAATTCACCACCCTGCTTTTCCTTCGCGGGGGTCCAGAATTCTTTGCCGTAAAGCACCGGTACCACCGTCGGTTTGTAGTCGTAACTAAACGGCTGATTCGTCCGGAGTGCCTGCTCCAGTTGCGCCAGCGGAAATCCGGAATCGATCGTCAGGAACGCTCGCGTGGCGTTGACGGTTTCCAGTACCACTTCACTGCCGCACCCGCCGCGCATCCGGTAACCGAGCACCCGCAACAGGTCGCCCGTCTGCGTGGATTCGCATGTTTCGATTTTGATAACCTTATCGGCGGCCGCCAATTTTTCCAGCTCGCGAACCTGTGACAGATAGCGCACGATCAGCTTCAAATATTCCGTCGGCTCCAGCGATTCATTGCCGGACGAAGCCTGGTATCCGTTTGTGACCACATTGCGGGCCAGAGCTGGAAGCAACTCGGCCGGTTTGAGATCCGGCGACAGCGCCGCCATCCGCGCAAACGAACGCAGGGGGCCCGGGATCTCGGCGGTAGGCAGAGCGGCCGGTTTTTGGGCTCCGTGCAGCGCATCGAGCGTGATTGCAGAACCACCAGCGGCCTTGTAGCCGTTGAAGTGCCGTTCCAACGCGGCTGTATCGTTTTCCAACAGATCGAGCGCCAGTACCCGCTTTGCAACCGTTTCTACTTTTCCACGATCTTCCGGGCGGGTTAGATGGGCGATCAGCTTTTCGTAGGCGGCGCGCGCGCCCGGATCCCGATGGCGATCCAGGAATTCCGCGTAAGCGCTCAGCGCGCCCGCGTCCGGTGGAGAGCTTTCCGCGGCTTTGGCCAGCAGCTGCCGCGCTCCGGCCGTATCACCCTCCTTTTCTAATTGCCTCGCCCGTACGGCGGAATCGTCTGCAATCCCCAAACTGCCGAATGTAAGTATTACTAAAAGGACCGATGCGAAGGCTTTCATGCGGTGCTCCTATTGCTCTTGGTAGATTAATTTAACACTTTTTACGCAGCGCGTGAGAGGTTCGTCACATCTTTACAAAATCTTCACAACCTTTTCGCAAACCCTGTGGTAACAGGTTGCCATCAGGCAGGGCTGAAAGCACAGCTCGTACGGCTTGAAAAGCTCGACGGCAGCCGATAGTAAAGATGGAAGCGTGTTCGTTCTGCAATCTCATCCTAAGTTGTAGGATGCTTCACGGATTTCTCGCCGCGGCGGAAGGTCTTTTGAGGGGGTTAAGGTCATCCCGCTCTAGTACTCCTAAGCTGTTTATCCGGTACGAAGCATTGAAAAGACGGATACCAAATCGAGAGCTCATCCGGTATTCTCTAGTTTCCTATTCAGTGTTTCCCTGATGAATGACAAACCTATGAAGCCAAGAACGAACGATCCGCGAAACCGGCGCCGCCGCGGGAACACCATGATCGAGTTGGCCTTAACGTTCCTTCCCACGTTCGCCTTGCTGTTTGCGTTCATTGACTTTGGGATGGCAATCTTCGCCTGGACCAGCTTGCAAAACGCGGTCCGGGAGGGCTGCCGGTACGCCATTACCTATCAGACAGGCGGCAGCGGGCAGGATGCTGCCATCAAGGCCGTAGTGCAGCAGTACAGCATGGGATTCGTGTCTGCAACAGCGTCGCCCGTCCAAATCGTGGTGAATTACTACGCGCCTTCGGCCCCTAACACCGTTCTGACAGGGGTTGGTTCGAATGGTCCGGGAAACATTGTGGAGGTGAAGGTCCAAAATTATTCCTGGCGCTATCTTGCGCCTCTGAGCGGATCCTTCACGTCGCCGTTAAGGGATACCACTCCGCTGGCGATCAACGTTTCGTCCTACGACATCATGGGCGGCTATCCCGCTGGTGTCGTCAGCGTGGGCCGATAGGATGCAAAGCAAAGGACGAGGGGAACTGATGAATAAGCTGGTAATGGGAGGCGCCACGGCGCCTCGCAGACTGACCCAAAAGGGCAACGAGATGATCGAGTTTGGTCTTCTCGCCATGATGATGGTTCCGCTGTTCGGCGGCATGTTCTATTCCGGCCTGGGCCTGATTCGAGCGAACCAGGCACACCAGGTGGGCCGCGACGTAAACAGTATGTATATCAAGGGAATCGATTTTTCACAGACCGTCAATAAAACGCTGGCCATGCGGCTCGCCGGGGGACTGGACCTGCAGCTTTCGGGAGGGCATGGACTCTTGATTCTGAGTCAGGTAATTTACATCGGTCCCCTAACCGGGCCGATCTGTCTGGCCACGATCGCTTCCGGTCAGGCCTGTGCAAATCATGACAGCTTTGTATTTACGCAGCGCATCAACATCGGCGATACCTCGCTCTACACAAGCGATCTCGGGAACCCCTCCGCTCCGGTAAATGGCGGCGGAATCGTTCAGAATTACGCCTCTAACGTGGGGGCTGCCTTACCCAATCAAACGGGCTTCCGCAGCCGCTGGCAGACACCATTGGTGGAAGGGCAAAGCGTCTATGTTACCGAAACCTACTTTACATCTCTGAATCCGGGCGGAGCGCCCGTTCATACCTACAGTTACTTCTAGAGGCTCAGCTATGCATCCAGTCACCGGCTCCAGAAAGCGGCAACGCGGCATCACGCTCATCTACGGCATTGCGGCGCTCATTGTCACCATCCCTATGGTTGGTATGGCAGTCGACGTCGGCATTCTTTACAACACGAAGGCACAGCTTCAGGCTGCCGTGGATGGAGCAGCGCTGGCGGCCGCCAGAGCGCTCAATCTGGGGTCGTCCACCTCTTCACAGATCACCAGCGCTCAAACGAACGCACAAAACTGGTTCTTTGCCAATTTTCCTTCCGGCGTCTGGGGAACCAGCGGTACGGTAATGCCGGCGGCTGTTGTCGCCGATGATCCAGTCAATCCACGGGTCAGAAACGTCAGGGTCTCGGCAAGCACGAATGTTCCCGCCTACTTCATGCGGTTGTTGAACTTTAACACGACCTCCATCAGCGCCATTGGGAATGCTGCCCGCCGCGACGTGGTGGTGATGCTGGTTCTGGATCGTTCCGGCTCAATGAACTCCAATAATGGATGTGCCAATATGATCAACGCTTCGAAGATCTTTACGGGTCAGTTTGCGGCTGGCAGAGATCAAATCGGCATGGTTACATTCGGGGAGACCATCTCGATGGCCGCCGCTCCTTCCAACACGTTTCAGACCACGCTCGGATACTCGAATGCGAGTGGAACGGGTTCGGGTCTCATCGATACCATTGTGTGCAACGGCTGGACCGGTACGCCGGGGGCGATGTCGGTCGGCTATAACGAACTGTTCAAGACGAACCTGCCGGGTGCATTGAACATTGTGATGTTCATGACCGATGGGTTGCCCAATGTAGTCGTGGCGAACTACCAGACCCGGATGAAGACTAACAGCCTTTGTAAAGACAGCGCTGGAGTGGCAATATCGGGCGGCGGAAACATGAGCGCGAACCCCCGCGCCTGGTACCCTTCGGTCGCCTTGGGCGGCCTGTTTGGGACAATCCCGGCAGGTCCGATCGGAGCCATCGGGGAGGGATTCGGCGTCAACCGATGGTACTCGGCGACGAACAATCCGTCTACATACAGCCAGGGCACGGCCACCACCACTGCCGCCCCGGGATGCGCATTCCCGTCCAATACGGCCAATTTTACAAGCGATATTTCCGGATTTCCCGAGAACGATATTTTTGGAAATTCACTCAGCGGCTACCGGGCTATTAACCGGGTAACCAGCGGAGCCTATACGGGCCAGATTCGGGCGGACCAAGCCACCAACACCGACGACATCTCCTTTAACACGAGCGACTCTGCCGCGACCCAGGCCCGCACGAACACGACTCTGCAGGCGTATGTATTCGGCGTGGGGCTGGGCGGAACGACTGGAACGCCTCCCGATTACAGGTTGATGCAGCGCATGACAAACGATCCCAACGCTGATCTCTACAACACTCCTGCGTTGTACGGCGCCTACAGCAATATTCCGACCCAGCCCGTGGGAACGTTCATCTACGCATCAAATCCCGGGCAATTGAATTCGGCGTTCCTCAAGATCTCTTCTATGATTCTGCGCCTCAGCCAGTAGTTTTTCCTGCCCCACGGAGGGTGGCCCTTTACAGGGTCACCCTCTACTTTTCTAACTTGTAAATCGTCAGCCCTGTTAGCAATTTGGGGTAGAAATCCGTAGATTTCTGCGGCATGACCCCGCCGGAGAACGACGTGTCCGCGGTCTGCTGCACCGTGGTTGCCTCCAGCAAGAAAGCCACCTGCGCCGCACCCGCCTTCACCAAATCCGCGGCAGCCTCGACACCACGAACATACTTCACGTATCTCTCTTCCCGCACCGCCTCCGGAGTGATGCCCATTGCCTTCTCGAGAATCTCTTCGTGCAGAGTCTTTACATCCAAACCACCATTTCGCGGGCGCTGCAGCAGGTAAACCCCCTCCACGCCGGTGGCTGCAACGCCAATGCGGATACTCTGCGGATCGGGCTGATCGAAGACCTGCTTCAATGCGGCGATCGAGTCCACCTGCGTCACTGTGAAATCCTTCCGCACGTTCTCGAGGAGCCGGCCGAGATCGAAGTCCGTCAGTCCGCCGATTACGCGGTGTGTTGCCAGAATGCGCAGGCCCGGGGAATGCATGTTGACGAAAGTTATCATCACGCACCCAGCGTCAGCCAGTTCCGGGTGATCCTCGCGAAATGCGAGAGCGGTTTCATAGCGATGATGTCCGTCGGCGATCAGCAGTTTCTTGTCGGCAAGCAGCCCTTGAATCTCCGCGATACGTGCCGCGCCGCTGATCTTGTATACGCGATGAATGGTGCCGTGCTCATCGGTCACCTCGGTCACCTCGGCCACGGGCGCCGCGGTTGCGGCTTCATCGAGCAGTGAATCCACACAGCAATCGACATCGGCGTAGAGCATGAAAATTTGACCGAAGTGCGCTCGGGTGTGTTCCAGCACCTGGCGCCGGTCTTTCTTCGGACCCGACAAAGTCTGTTCGTGGCGGTGAACCACGTGCTCTGAGTATGGGGTCACTTCACCCAACCCGATAAATCCCTTGCGCACCAGTTTCTCCCCGCTATCGGGAGCCGAGAATTCCTGGTAATAGGCGTAGAGGCTCGGCTCGGCTTCCTTCTTCAAAATGCCCTCAGCAATCCATGACTCAAAATATCGCGACGCGCGGGTGTAGACGTTGTCCCGCTCGTCATCCGCCACGAAGCGTTCGCCAAGAATGACGCGCACCAGATTGTAGGGGCTCAGTTCCAGATACCGCGCCTGCATCGCCGGGTTGATCTTGTCATAGGGCTGGGTAACCAGGGAATTCAGATCACCGGCTTTTTCGCTGTAGCGGTAGGGTTGGAACGGATGGACATTTGCCATCCTTGTATTATGCTGCAGCGGCTTATGCTGTAACGGGTTCTCGGCGTTTATATGCGGTAAGCCAGATGCCGGCAGCCAGTGTGCCGAGTGAGATCCACTGGGTGAGCGACAACGGCCCATTAAACGGCAGCGCCTGCTCGTGATTGCGAACGAATTCCACCAGGAAGCGCACGGTGGAGTAGAGGATCAGATAGAGTCCGATAATCGACCCTTCGCGGTGCGGCTGATGGAACCGGCGGTAAAGAAAAACGAAGATCAGGGCTTCAGCCAGCGATTCATAAAGCTGCGTCGGATGCAGCGGAATGCCCAGCGGAACGCCGGTCAATTGACGCGCATCGGGATTGCTGAAGGTGACGGCCCACGGACGCACACATTCCGTACCCCAGCAGCAGCCGGCGGCAAAGCAGCCGATGCGGCCGATGGCATGACCCAGCGCCAGACCGGGCGCGAATACGTCTGAAGTCAGCAGAGGCGGCAGTTTGGCACGCCGCATGTAGAAAACAGCCGTCAGCACAGCGAGAATCAGACCGCCCTGATACACGCCCATGGCCTGCAACGTTTCGCGGGAGAAGATCTGCCGGGGATCGTTCCAATAGATCTGCCAGTCGAAGGCAAACATCATCAGCTTGGCGCCGAGCATTCCCGCCAGCGCGCAGTAGATGCCGAGGTTCATCAACGGGTCGGAGGGAAGTCCGGCCTCACGGCCCAGGCGCCCGATGACCCAGAGCGCGGCAAGGAAGGCCAGCGCCACCATCACACCGTAGGTCGGCAGGAAGAAATCACCGTAACTGATCAGCTTGGGAAACATTAGACTCTCAGCGCCTGCTTGCGCGACATCCACATATCGAGCAGCAACAGTCCTGCCCCTATTGTGATCGCGCTATCGGCCACGTTAAAGGCGGCGAAGTGCCATTCTCCCACATAGAATTCCAGGAAATCCGTCACCATTCCACTGACAACCCGGTCATAGATGTTTCCGAACGCGCCGCCCAACACCAGGCTCAGCCCGATCATAGTGGTGCGCGAGCCGGAGAAACCGGCGCGCGATGGCTGCAACAGGAGTACAGCGACGAAAATCAGCACGGCAATGGAAACGCCGATCAGCAGAAATGTTCGCAGCTCGCTGGTGCCGTCCGAGAACATCCCGAATGCCGCGCCGCGGTTCTTGGTATGCACGATATTGAAGAAGCCTGGGATCACCGGATGCGTGTCCCAGATGGAGACGTTGCGCTCAATCAACACCTTGGTTGCGCGGTCGAGCACGAAGACCACCGCGGCGATCAACAGGGACCAGATCCGTAGCATGACTGAACTATTCGAGCTCCATTTCCGAGAGGGCTTCGGCGCAGGCGGCGCAGACGGTTGGGAAGGCCGCGGCGGACCCGACATCGTTGGTATATTTCCAGCAACGCTCACACTTGACTCCACCGGCCCGGGCAATCTTCACGGATAGCGGTTCACCCGCCCGATTTTCCAGATCCACTTGCGACACAATGAAAAGCCCGGGCAGGTCTTTCACGTATTCACTTAACAATGGATAGACGTCTCCATTGGCCGCGATGTGTACATGCGCTTCGAGCGGCGCACCGATGAATTTCTCCTGGCGCGCTACCTCCAGGCTCTTCAATACCTGCGCACGCACTTCCATCAGTCGGTGCCAGTTGGCCGCCCGGTCCCGCTGCGCATCGCTCAAACCCGCCGTCAGTTCCCCGGGTTCGGGGAACAGAGTGAGATGAACGCTTTCCGGTTCGCCCGCGGAATGCCTCATACTCGTCCAGACCTCTTCCGACGTAAAAGTCAGAATCGGCGCCAGCAGCCGCACCAGCGCGTAGTTAATACGGTACAGCGCGGTCTGCGCGCTGCGCCTCGCCTTTGACCTGGAAGCCGCCGTGTAGAGGCGATCCTTCACGATGTCGAAGTACACGGCGCTGAGGTCCGATGTGGCGAAGTCGTAGACTTCGTGATACATCTTGTGAAAAGCGAAATCCTCGTACCAGGCCCGGCATTTGCGCACCAATTCTTCGGCCTGGAACAGAATCCACTGGTCGATTTCGAGTAGCTCGGACGCATCTAGAGCATCTACCGCCGGATCGAATTCACCCAGGTTACCCAGGGCGAAGCGGAACGTATTCCGCAGCTTGCGGTAGGCCTCCGTCAACCGCGCGAGGATCGTATCGGAGAGGCGCACGTCCTCGTTGAACTCGACCGAAGCTACCCACAGGCGCAGCAATTCCGCCCCATGCTGCTTAATGATCTTGTCCGGCTCGATAACGTTGCCGATGGACTTCGACATGGCCTTCCCTTCGCCGTCCAGGGTCCAGCCGTTGGTGGCGCACTCGCGATAGGGAGAGGCACCCTTCAGCCCCACGCCGACTAAGAGTGAGCTGTGGAACCAGCCTCGAAACTGGTCGCCGCCTTCCAGATAGAGATCGGACGGCCACGGCAGCTCAGGGTCGTGACCCAGGACGGCGAGATGACTCGATCCGGAATCGAACCACACGTCGAGTATGTCGGATTCCTTGGAAAACGCGCCGCCTCCACACTTGGAGCAGGCGGTTCCCGGCGGCATCAATTCGGCCGCGGTGCGGTCGTACCAGACGTCGGCCGTGTGCTCGGCAAACAACTGCACTACGCCGTCGAGAATCTTTTTGTCGGTCAGCGGCTCCCGGCATTGGTCGCAATAGAACACGATGATCGGTACGCCCCAGATCCGCTGCCGCGAGATACACCAGTCCGGACGGCTGGCGATCATGTTATACATACGGTCGCCGCCCCAGGCGGGCATCCATTTAATGGTGCGGATTGCCTCCAGAGCGCGCGTGCGCAGATCGTTGCGTTCCATACCGATGAACCACTGTTCGGTAGCGCGGAAGATGGTGGGTTTATGGCAGCGCCAGCAGTGCGGATAGCTATGCTCGATCTTCTGCATTCCGAGCAGTGCGCCCGCACTCCTCAGGATCTCGATCACCAGCGGGTTGGCTTCCCAAACCGTCTTGCCGATCAGTTCTTCGGGCAAGCGGCCAGCGGAAACTTCCGCGTGATAGAACCGACCGCTCGCATCCACCGGGCAATAGGTCTCGATGCCGTACTGCCGGGCCACGACGTAATCTTCGTGGCCATGGCCGGGCGCGGTATGGACCGCGCCGGTGCCCTGCTCCAGCGTTACGTGATCACCCAGGATGCCGGGCGAATCCCGCTCCAGGAACGGGTGCCGGAATACAACGCCTTCCAGCCGCTCCCCGGCGAAGGTGGCGAGGATCTGATAGTCCACCCAGCCGAGTTTCTCCGCGGTGGCCTTCACCAGGTCAGCGGCGACGATATAAACGTCCCCCGAAATCTCCACCGCAGCATATTCGAACTTCGGATGGTAGGCGATGGCCAGGTCGGCCGGAATAGTCCACGGCGTGGTGGTCCAGATGAGGCCGTAGGTCTTCTTCCCGGCAAGTTCGGGCGCAATCCTGGCGGGGTCTGATGTTACTACGAAACGAACCCAAATCGACGGGCTGACGTGATTTTCGTACTCCACTTCCGCCTCGGCCAGGGCCGTACGGTCGTTAATACACCAATTAACGGGCTTCAAACCCTTGTATATATAACCCTGGTCGAGAAAGTCGACGAAAGCACCGGCAATAGTAGATTGATACTTCGCCGTCATCGTCAGATACGGATGATCCCATTGGCCGAAGATGCCCAACCGCTGAAAGTCTTTCTTCTGAAGATCGACGTATTTAGTTGCATACTTCCGGCAGGCCTGGCGGATCTCTACAGCCGACATCTTCGCCTTTTTAGAGCCAAGCTCTCCGTCCACTTTGATCTCGATGGGCAAACCGTGGCAATCCCAGCCCGGAACGTAGGGAGAATCGAAGCCAGCCATGGTTTTCGACTTGACGATGAAGTCTTTCAGCGTCTTATTGAAAACGTGTCCGAGGTGAATATTGCCATTGGCGTAGGGCGGACCGTCGTGCAAAACATATTTCGGCCGTCCCGCGCGGGCTTTCCGAATCTGCTCGTAAAGCTGGGACTTCTCCCATCTTTCCAGCAGCTTAGGTTCTGCCTGCGCAAGATTCGCCTTCATCGGGAAATCGGTGCGCGGCAAGTTCACAGTTTTCTTGAGATCGAGCGCTTTCGAATCCATTGGATGTCTCTATTATCGCAGGTAGCGGGCCATCGCCAACACGAGCCCAAACGAGGAAAGGGCCAAGAGACTTAGTCTCTTGGCCCTCCGGTAAAACCTAATTGAAAACTATGCCTTGCGGCGTTTGCGAATCAAACCGAAGCCAAGCAGACCAGCACCCAACAGGCTAATCGACATGGGCTCCGGGGTTTGGAAACTTTCGGTAAACGAGGTCAAGCTTCCACGGATATCCGAATTGAGATCCTTCCACACAAACAGTTCGCTGACGCCAACATTGCCCGCATTAGGCGTAATATTGATCGTTTGACCAGCGAAAGCCGTGTAATCATACAGCACGGCCCCGGCGCATATGCCCGAATCCTGATCGATTACCGCAGTGCAACCGCGCTCCGCAACGTGCGAACCGCTTCCGGAACCGGTTGCCGATAAGGCCGTCTGATAAATTCCCGGCGTACCGTTCAAAGTGCTGACGCGGAACGTAAAATGGAGATCCTGAGTGAAGGCGGAACTGGGAGTTCCGAGTGACGTACCGAAGACCAGATCTATCGAGCTGACCGGCCCGCCGGGTCCAGCAGCCGTAATGACCACTGCTCCGCCACCGCGCCCGTTGGCATCCGTCCAAAGGAAATTATCAAAGAGATACGGTCCGGCCACACAGCCGAGGGTTAAGGTGTTCACGTCGACACCGAGAGAAGACGTGCACAGCGGAGCCGCTGAAACCGCCAGCGAGGATACCGCCAGGAGAGCCGTTGCTAAGAGAAAGCGATGCATAATTTATAGTTCCTCCGATTGACTTCTATTGAAAGGTGGCGCTAGCTCTTGCGCCGTTTACGAAACAAAGCCAATCCGATCAACCCAGAGCCCATCAGTGCGAAGGCGACCGGTTCAGGAGTGGACTGTACGTCGAAGCTGGATCCGGTAACCGCGGTACCGGTTGGGGTGACAACCTGTCTCCAAACTGAGACATCCGACTGCGCCGCAAAGGAATTGGTGGGTGTGGCCGTGCCACCAGCGTTGGTGACATCCTGCAGCACCGTTCCAGAACAATTTCCGGCAAGGTCAATCGAGTTCAGGCCAGAACAGACAATCTGGTGGATCGTTGTGGCGCCATTACCGCCGTTTGAACTGGAGGTGCCGATAATCGTCGCGCTGACATCGAGTCCGGAGACGTTGAACATCAGCGTGGAACTCTGCGGTACCGCTCCATTGCCTTGATTGGGGTTCAGATTCAGCCGAACATTTCCAGGAATAGAAAAGTTGATGCTCGACAGTGCCGTCGGACCTTCCCCAAGACCGGTTCCGGTGTAGATAAAATTGCTGAACAACAGATTACCGGCGGTGCAGCCGCCACCTGCAGTAAAGGAGGTAATGTCTGGTGTTGGAGTCGTACAGACAGGAACCGCCATCGCAATTGATGAGATCCCGCCGAATATCAAAGTTAGAATTGCTTTTTTCATATGTCTTCACTTCCTCCGAAAAAACTGCAAGCGTCACCTGATTTGTTAGGCCTACTGCCTAAACTACAAGAGATCCGTTACACGTCTTTTATGTACTGTAACGGACTTCGGGAAGTCGAGTCAAGAAAAATCAACATAAAACCAGCGCGTACAGAACAACTTAGAAGGAATTTGGTACTTTTTCAATGCCCCGTCACACACGTGGGTAGAGGCGCGGATTTGGAGTGAACCCAAAGTACTATCTCCTCAGGAATGCCTTAGGGTTTCTTACTTAGACTAGGGCTTTTCCCTGTCTCAGGAGGAGAATTGGACCTGGAAATGTCGAAAATGTATCTTATGTAAATTTGAATGTTTCCTGGGGCTGCTTATTTCTTGGCGCCTCGATTTGACGCCTGAACCGGAACCGCGAAGCGAGGAAGTGATGGAAAAACCGATGGAAGCCGGTCGGTGCGGGAGCAGGCAGCCTTTTCAGCCAGCCAACCCCGCTTTTGGCGCCGGGTGATCGAGAGTCCGGTAAGCGCCGCGACTTACACCATTCACGGCGCTACGGAAGGTATTATCCAGCGGGGGTTTTAAGGGGCGATGGTAGGCGCCGTACCATTCTGGTTGAAAGTGATGACGCTTACCCTGGTGGTATTGGCTGTGGACACGAAGTGACTGAAAAGATTGACACCCATGTAGCGTCCGTGGGGGGCTCCCCCGATGATCTCCACCAAGGCTAAATGAAGATGCGGCGTACCGTGTCCCGGGTGCACCTTTCCCAGCAGGTCTCCCCTGCGGATGCGGCTTCCGATGCGCATCCCGGCCGGCACGTCCGTGATATGGGTGTAGAAGGCGCCCATCATGTCATTTGGGGAGCGCATGAAGAGTTGGGCTCCAAACACTTTGCTGGTGTCGTTGGCGGCCACGTGCGGCGTAAACCTGGTGACATGGGCGTCGAAGACGGCACGCACTTCCGTGCCCGCGTTGGCGCCGAGGTCCATTCCGAACTCAATGTACCAGTTCGGGCCTTTATGGCCTCCCGAACGCGGGCCGCCGTGCTGCTTGGTGAACCCAGAAGGAAACGGACTGGACGTGTCGATTGTAAAAGCGGCCATCTTGATTCCCTCCGGTTCGGCGGGCCTGCTGCCGCCTACCGGTTCAGGGTATCACGCAGAGACTTCTTCCCCGCCTCGATTACTTCCAGGATACGATCGACGTCGTAGACGCAGCCTCCCCAGGCGCCGCCGCCGATGGACTGGAGTGCGGCCCAGAGTCTTGTGTCGTCCGGCAAATCCGGGTCCGGGGCAAGATCGGGCCGGGGCTTTCTTTCGGCCAGGATGCGGGCGCCTTCCTGCGCGCCGAAATCGCCATCGCCGGTGCCTACCAGGTTGACACTGCCTTCCAGCTTGTTCCTGTCAATGTGAATCTCGATGCGGTCACCTTCCAACAGTTTGCCCAAAGGACCGCCGGCCAGCGCTTCCGGAGAAATGTGCCCGATGCAAGCGCCTGTTGAGACTCCGCTAAACCTGGCGTCCGTGAGGACCGAGACATATTTTCCAAACGGGAGATGCTTTAAGGCCGAGGTCACCTGATAGGTCTCCTCCATTCCAGAACCCAGCGGTCCACGGCACATGATGACCAGAACGTCGCCGGGTTTGATTTGATTGGTCTTGATGGCGTTGACCGCGGCCACTTCGGTAAGGAAGATGCGGGCCGGCCCGGTCATGCGATACACCCCGTCGGGATCGACCACGCTCGGGTCGATGGCCGTGCTCTTGATGACGGCCCCTTCCGGCGCGAGATTGCCGTGGGGGAAGCAGACGGTGCTGGTGAGTCCCCGGGCGGCCGCGGAATCGGGATCGAGAATGACGTCGTCCGGATCAATGCCGTCGCGTTCGCGCAGGCGGGCGCGGAGCACGGTGCGTCTCTCGGAATCCTGCCACCAATCGAGCATCGCTCCCAGGGACTCGCCCGAGACGGTGAGGGCGTCCAGTTTCAGCAGGCCCGCGCGGCGGAGATGCAGCATCACCTCCGGTACTCCGCCCGCCTGAAATACCTGGACAGTTGGGTGATTGCGCGGACCGTTCGGCAGCGAATCCACCAATCGCGGAACCTGGCGGTTGATGCGCGCCCAATCTTCCGCCATCGGTCTCTTCAGCCCGGCTGCGTGGGCGACGGCCGAGAGATGGAGGATGAGATTCGTCGAGCCTCCGAAGGCGGCGTGCGTGACCATGGCGTTGTGCAGCGCATCGTCGGTCACGATGTCCTTCATCCTGATGCCGGCCGATTCCAGCTTCAATACGGCGCGTCCAGAACGGCGGGCCATGTCGAGCCAGATGGGATGACCGGACGGAGCCAGGGCCGAGTGGGTCAGCGACATTCCCAGCGCTTCGCCGACCACCTGCGCCGTGGCGGCAGTTCCAAGAAACTGGCAGCCGCCTCCGGGCGAGCCGCAGGCCCTGCATCCCATGTCGGCCGCCTGCTGGAGCGTGATCTGTCCATGGGCGAAGCGGGCGCCAATGGTTTGCACACGGCCGGCGTCCTCGGCATCCTCCGCCATGAGCGTGACGCCGCCGGGCACCAGGACGCAGGGAAGGTTGTGCATGGCCGCGAGGGCAATCATCATCGCGGGCAGTCCTTTGTCGCAGGTGGCCACGCCGATTACACCGCGGCGGGTGGGCAGCGAGCGGATCAGGCGGCGGAAGACGATGGCGGCGTCGTTGCGATAGGCGAGGCTGTCGAACATGCCGGCGGTGCCCTGCGTGCGGCCATCGCAGGGATCGGTCACATATCCGGCAAAAGGAACTGCGCCGGCCTTCTTCAATTCTTCCGCTGCGGCCTGCATCAGAAGCCCGACCTCCCAATGGCCGGTGTGGTAGCCGAGGGCGATGGGCTTTCCGTCGGCGGCGCGGATGCCGCCGTGGGTGCTGAGCAGCAGAATTTCCTTTCCGCCGAGCTTGGCCGGATCCCATCCCATGCCGGCGTCCTGGGTGAGGCCGAAGAGATCACCGGAGGGCCGGGTCAACAGCATCTCGGCAGTCAAAGGCAGCGACCCCTTAGGGCCCTGAGCCCGGGTGTGAATGTCGAACAGGGATTCATCTCCGGAATCGATGATGGGGTTGATGGCAGTGTTGTTCATGGATGTACTCATTAGATGATAGAATCGCGGCCATGTCAGCCACACGAAGGCATTTTCTGGCCGCCGCGACCGCAGCCTCTTATAGCCGGATTTTGGGCGCGAACGATCGGGTGCAGGTGGGCTTTATCGGATATGGCCTGATTGGCGCCCAGCACGTGTTTGACTTCAAAAATCAGAAAGACGTGGATATGGCCGCCATGTCGGACGTCTACCAGCCGCGACTGGAACAGGGCGTGGCCGCTTGCGGCGGGAAGGCGACCCCCTATAAGGATTTTCGAAAGCTGCTGGACAATAAGGACCTGCAAGCCGTGGTGGTTGCCACCCCCGATCACTGGCACGCGTTGATGACGATGATGGCCTGCGCCGCCGGTAAGGACGTCTACGTGGAGAAGCCGATGACGTTGTTTATCGACGAGGGCAAGTGGATGATCAAGACGGCGCGGCGTCACAACCGGGTGGTGCAATGTGGGACTCAGCAGCGCAGCGGCCTGCATTATCAGAAAGCGCGGGATCTGCTGCGGTCCGGGTATATCGGTAAGATTCATAGCGCGCGGATGGCTTCGTATCGCAATATCATGCCCGGATTTGGGGCGCCGGCGGATGGACAGGCGCCGAGCGAGATGGATTACGAGATGTGGCTGGGTCCCGCGCCTGCCCGTCCCTACAATCCAAAACGGGGCATCTATCATTTCCGCTGGTTCTGGGATTATTCAGGCGGGCAGATGACGAACCTGGCGGCCCACCAGATCGACATTGTGCAGTGGGTGATGAAGCAGAAAGGGCCACTCGGCGTCTCTTCCACCGGCGGGCGATTTGCGCTGGAGGATAACGGTGAAACGCCGGATACGCAGGATGCGCTGTTGGAATATCCGGGAATGACCGCTGTCTGGTCGCATCGCGAAGCAAGCACGGGGCAGCGCATACCGAACTCCGGCCTGGAATTCTTTGGCACCAAGGGCAGCCTGGCGATTGGGCGCGGCGGATTCGAAGTATTTTCAGACATGAAGGCCGATCCGGTGAACAGCATTCCCGTGTTTCAGGGCCAAACGGCCGGCGGCCCGCAACGCAGTACCGCGAAGCCGGAGCCGTGGATTCAGGCGATCAAGGAGCCGGGGTCGTCGCCGCAGCAGTTCGACCTGCATGTGCGGAATTTCCTGGACTGCATTAAGTCGCGCCAGACGCCGATTGCCGATGTGGAGGAAGGGCATCACACGGCGGTGGCCTGCCATCTGGCGAACATCTCGCTGCGGCTGGGCAGACGGGTTCGCTGGGACGTGGAAAGGGAAACCATTCCGGGTGACAAAGAGGCGGCGGCAATGTTGGCGCGGCCGTACCGGAAGCCCTGGGATGGTGTGTTGAGGAGTTTGATGGCATGACGAGACGAACTTTTCTAATGACATCCGCGGCGGCGGTCGCGGCCGCTGCCGGTTCGGCCGCACCGCGCAATCGTATGGGAATTGCGACCACCAGCTACATGACCGTCCGGCGCTTTCGCGATACGTTGGAATTTCTGGAGCACTGCAATGCGCTGGGCGCCGCGGGAATTCAGGCGGCACTTTCGTCCACGGATCCGGCGTATCTGAAAAAAGTGCGCGCGCGCGCCGAAGAGCTGGGCATGTATGTGGAAGTGATGGCGCCGATGCCGAAAGGGGATTCGACTGCGTTTGAACATTACGTTCAGGCCGCGAAGGATGTGGGTGCGGTGGCGATTCGCTCGGGTTGCCTCAGCGGCCGGCGGTACGAGACCTTCGCGACGCTGGAGGACTGGAATAAGTTTGTCGCCGAATCGAAGGCATCGATTGCGCGCGCGGTGCCCATCGTCGAGAAGATGAAGGTGCCGATGGGTTTGGAGAACCACAAGGACTGGACACTCGACGAGCATCTGGAAATCATGAAGAAGTACGCGGGCGATTATTTTGGCTGCTGCCTGGATGCCGGGAATAACATTTCGCTTTTGGATGACCCGATGGAGCTCATTGAGCGGCTGGCTCCTTATGCGGTGACGACGCATCTGAAAGACATGGCCGTGGACGAAGCGCCGGATGGCTTCCTGCTGTCAGAGATGGTGATGGGGACGGGCATGTTGGACATGAAGCGGGTGATCGCCACGATTCAAAGCGCGCGGCCGAAGACCAACCTGCTGCTGGAGATGATTACGCGCGATCCCCTGCGGGTTCCCTGTTTAACGGATAAATACTGGGCGACGTTTCCGGATCGTAAAGGGATCTATCTGGCGAAGACGCTGCGCATGGTGAAGGCGAAAAAACAGAATCTGCCTGTGATCAGCACTCTGGATCACGAAGCGCAATTGAAGGTGGAAGCGGACAACGTAAAGCGCTGCCTTGCGTTTGCATGATCGGGCAGCAGCTAAAACTGTTTGCGCTCCTTTACTACCGGCCGTACGCGGCATTTTCGCGAATCGTAGATCAAGGTAGCTGGGTCTTCGGACTGGCGATGGTGGTGCTGGTTTCTTTCGTCACTCCTCCGTATGCGGGCGGCTTTGGATTGATGGCGACGGTATTGGGTCTGGCAGCGCTTTTTGTTCCGGCTTCCATATTAATGGCGACGCTGTTCGGAGGCGCCGGCGGCTTCGGGGTGGCGCTGCGGCGGGATTACGGACCGCTGTTGACCTGCGCTCTGATGGCGTGGTCGGGATCGCATCTGTTCACCGGACTGGTGGCGCGGACAATCCTGCCCGGACCCGCTGCCGCGGTTATCCTTTCGTCGCTGAATTTGCTTGCGCTGGCGCTTTTCGCGGGCGGCATGTGGTGCGCGTTCTCGGTCCTGTTTGGAAACAGCGGCGGACGAACCCTTCTGCTGGTGATCGCCAGCTTCGGTGCGGTTCTGGCTGGCACCTTTGTACTGAGTGCGTTTGGCCCGCTGACCTCATTCATCGGCTTTCCCCTCTTCTGGTATTTCCTTTATCGAAACTTTTCGGGCGAGGTGGGCGAGATCGGCGCCAGCTTTCGCAGCCGCGGACACTTCCGGCGTCAACTGGAAATGGCGGCGATCAATCCGCATGACGCCGATGCGCACTATCAGCTTGGCCTGATCTACCAGCAGCGGCGGCAGGCAACGGAAGCAATGGCCGAATTCGAACGGGCCGTTGCCATTGACCCCGACGAGACGGACGCCCATTTCCAACTCGGCCGGCTGGCGCGGCAGCAAGGGCGGTTGGACGAGGCGCTGGTCCATTGCGAGATGGCGGCGCGCCAGAACGATAAGCATGCTTTCAGCGAAGTATGGCGGGAGATAGGCGCGATCCACCTGGAGGCGGGCCGGGTGGAGCAGGCGCGGGAATGCCTGGCGAAGTTTGTCGCGCGGCGGGAGTATGATCCCGAAGGCCTGTATCTGCTGGGTGAAACGCTGCGGAAGGGGAATCGGGACGCCGAAGCAAAAGAGATGTTCGCGCGGACGCTGGAGGCCGTGCGGACCATGCCGGCCTATCGCCGGGGCCAGATGCGGAAGTGGAGTTCCCTGGCAAAGGGTGAACTGAAGAAGCTGGGGTAGCGTTTTTCGCGAAAGAAATTCATTGACATATTCCCATATGGGAATGTATTATTGAGTTGTGCCCAGGGCTGCTACCACATCGGATCCTTTCAACGCGGTGGCGGAGCCCCGGAGGCGGGAGATCCTGAATTTCCTGGCGCTGGAAGAGCGTCCCGTCGGGGACATCGTCGCAGCCCTGGAGTTGGAGCAACCTTCCGTATCGAAGCACCTTCGTGTCCTGCTGGACGTCGGGCTGGTGAACGTGCGCCGCGACGGACGCCGGATGCTCTATCGAACCAATGCCGAGGCGATCCGTCCGTTGCACGAGTGGACGAGAACCTTCGAGCGCTTCTGGCAGAACCAACTGCATCGCGTCAAGGAACGCGCGGAGCGGGAAAGCGAACCTAAAAAGGATTGAAGCGGGAAATTTCCATTTAGCGAGGAAGATATGAACCTGATAGCAAGTCCGATTGAAAATTTGACTTTAGACATTACGCAAGAGATTCGCGTCCAGGCGTCTCTGGAGGCAACTTTCGCTGCGCTGCTGGAGGAGATAGGGCCGCACAACCAAGGGCCTGGAGGCTCCAGCATGCCGATGAAGATCGAGGCGTGGCCGGGAGGCCGGTGGTATCGCGACCTGGGCGATAACAACGGCCATTTCTGGGGTCATGTGCAGGCCATCCGGCGGCCGGAACTACTGGAAATCAGCGGCCCGCTGTTCATGTCTTATCCGGTGGTTTCGAATGTGCAGTACCGGTTGAGCGCGACGGCGGATGGAGGAACGGTGATCAAGTTCCGGCATGCGGCGTTTGGGCTGATCCAGGACGACCATCGGCAAAACGTATCGAAGGGCTGGGGGAGCGTGCACGAACGAGTTCGTTCCCGGGCAGAGGGGAGCCGCGCCGGCTTAGCGCGGGCGTAGGAATCCCATGTGTCCGGTTTGTCTGGCGAATGCGGCGATGGCGGCCGCCGGCACGGCTTCCACCGGGGGCCTGGCCGCGCTTGTGGTGACTACTTATGTGCGTGCGAAGAGGAGCGCGCTGAAAGTTAAGAGGAGAATCGACAATGATGACAAAGACAGCAACAGAGAATCCCGCAGTAGTGTCGCAGGCGGAGTGGCTGGCGGCACGCAAGAACCTGCTCACTAAGGAAAGAAATTTCACGCACGAACGCGATGCGCTGAGCGCGGAGCGGCGTAAACTTCCCTGGGTGAAGGTGGAGAAAGACTACGTCTTCGACACAACGCAGGGAAAGAAGTCTCTATCCGACCTGTTTGACGGCAAGAGCCAGTTGATCGTGTATCACTTCATGTTTGGCCCGGGATGGAAGGAAGGCTGCCCGAGCTGTTCGTTTGTGGCCGATCACATCGACGGCAGCGTTGTCCATCTGGCTAACCGCGACGTAAAGCTGCTGGTGGTTTCGCGAGCTCCGCTGGCTGAGATCGAAGCCTTCCAGAAACGGATGGGATGGCATTTTCAGTGGGTCTCGTCTTACGGAACTGAGTTCAACTATGACTATCATGTGTCGTTCGCGAAAGACGAGATGCAACAAGGCGAGGTGTACTACAACTACGGCATGACGACGTTTCCGGCGGAAGAAGCGCCGGGTGCCAGCGTGTTCTATAAGAATGAGGCCGGAGACGTCTTCCATACCTATTCCACTTATGCGCGCGGCCTCGACATTTTGCTGGGCGCTTACAACTTGCTCGACATGGCGCCAAAAGGGCGTGATGAAGAGGGGCCGGGGTTCACGATGTCGTGGGTGCGGCATCATGACAAGTACGAGGGCCAGGAAAGCGCCGGAAAATCATGCTGTGCCGGGGAGAACCACTGAGATGGCAACGATCTGTGAACCGATGATTGGGGAAATCCGGCAAGAGGCGGCCACGACAAGGCGAGTGCTGGAACGCGTTCCGGAGGACAAGCTTTCCTGGAAGCCTCATCCGAAATCGATGTCGCTGGGCCAGTTGTGTCTGCATGTGGCTGGAATTCCGGGGAGTATCGCGAAGCTGGCGCAGGTGGACGAGTTCGATGCTTCCCAGGCAAATTTCGAGGCGCGCTCGCCGGCGAGCAAGGAAGAGATCTTAGCAACCCTCGAAGAGAGCACGAAGGCTGCCGAGGAATACCTGAGTGGCGTCAGCAACGAAGCGGCGATGAGTAGTTGGCGTTTGACGGCGAATGGGAAGGAGATCTTCGCGATTCCGCGGGTGGCGATGCTGCGTTCGATCATGCTGAATCATTGGTACCACCATCGCGGGCAGTTGTCGGTTTACCTGCGGCTGCTGGATGTGCCGGTTCCGGTGATTTATGGGCGGAGCGCGGATGAAAATCCGTTTGCGTAGGTTTCCAGGCGGTGAGGGTTAGATCTTCAGCACCCGGGCCGCGTTGCTGTACAGGATCTTGCGCTCGATTTCCTTGCTGGGCGACAGACGGCGGATGGCCGCGATCTGCTTGATGCCGCTGCAGCGCTCGGTGCCGACTTTGCGGTCGTCGCAATCGCTGCCGTACATCAGTTTGTCCTGCTGGCGCTTGAGGAACTCGCGCGCGTGGTCTTCGTCCCGCAGAAGCGCGTTGAGGCCGGAGCCGGCGGACATATCCGCGAAAAAATTCGGATAGTCTGAGAGCCAGCGGTCGGTCCATCCGCCTGGGGTGACCTTCGTCTTCGGGTACAGGTCGGCCTGGTTCAGGTTTTTGTCGATGTTTCCCCAGAAGGTTTGCGCGTGGCCGATGAAGTTCACGGCCGAGTGGCGGGCGAGAACCTTGTGGAAATTCTCGTAACCGAGGTTATAGGTTTGATGTTGAAAGTGCAGCAGCACTGGAACGCTGTGGTGCCGGGCAATTTCCGCCATGAGATCGATGGGGCGGGAATCGGCCTCCACCGGGAATTTCTGCTCGCCGATTCCTTTGGCGCCGAGCTTGAGGTATTTTTCAATGACGGTTTTGGCCTCCGGGATGTCAGGCAGTTCGTTGGCGAAGAAGACGTATTCCTTCGGAAGGCGGCGCGCAATCGCGAGCACGGTGTCGTTGCCGCCGCAACCGGCAGCCAGGCCCAATTTTGAGCCTGCGGGGAGGAGGACAGTACGGGAGATTCCGAGGTCACGCTGGTGCTGAATCAACTCTTCGTCACTGCGGCCGGAGTAGTTGGTGTGCTGGTGAATATCGATGATTGGTTCGGTTTGCGCAGGCAGTAGCATAGATGCGGCACCCGCCATCAGGAAACTTCGTCTATTGAGCACGCCACTCATCCGTACACTCCTTTTTCTTTGCCTGCAATTTCGTGGCGAAGCGCGCCACGTCCACGATGAAACGTTCGTGCGTTCCTTCGCCGATCTTTTCCTTTTCATCGAAGGCTTCCACTTTGAAAAGGACGCGCTGCCCCTCGACCGAGAGTACCTCGGCGTAGAAGCGTGCCTGCATGCCCAAAGGGGTTGCGGCGAGATGTTTGATATTTACCTGAGTCCCAACGGTGTCCTGCCCGTCTAATAAGAAAGGTTTGACGGCATTTCTGGCGGTTATTTCCATGTGGAGAATCATCCAAGGCGTACCCAGCACGCGGGCCTCTTCGAGTCCGAGAAACGAAACGGCCACTTCGTTCGTCACAAGAAGATGGGTTTCGAGGCTGGTCCCCACCGGGAATAGATTCATAGCTGTCTATGATATCCTAGTACGAATATTGAGGAGTTTTAATTTGCGGTCAATCGCAATCCATTTTTTGGTACTGATCGCCGTGGTGGGTGCGTTGCGGGCTGCGCCGGAAAGGAAGGGCGATCCCGGAGCTGAGATTGTGGCGAAGTATCTTACTTCTTCGCAGAAACAGCAGGAGACGCTGCGCGGGATGCAGATGGAAGTGCAGATCAGTGCCGATCTTCCTAAACTCCACAAAACAGGTAAGATGAGTGCCCTTCGCGTCATTTCCAAGCTGGGCAAAATCAGCTACAAGATGCTTGGTTTCAGCGGGGACGATACGGTGAAGAAAGACGTGATTGCGCGGTATCTTTCGGCCGAGACGGAGACACAGAGAAACAACTCCGAGTATGCCATTACGCCCGCCAACTACCGGTTCAAGTACAAAGGCTTCCTCGAGCAGAGCGGCAATCAGATCTATTTGTTCGAATTGAAACCTCGCAAGAAAAGAATAGGGTTGTTCAAGGGCGAACTCTGGCTTGATGCCAAGACCTGCATGCCGATCAAGGAAGAGGGCGAGTTCGTTAAAAATCCGTCGGTCTTCCTGAAAAAGGTGGAGTTCGTGCGAGACTACCAGATCCAGGACGGCGTGGCGATTCCCAAACACATTGAGAGCAAAGTAGATACACGCATTGTGGGGCGGGCGGATATCACCATCGACTTTACGAACCTGCGCAAGCTGGAGCCGGAAGAAGCAGTGGAAGAAGCCCGAGCCACGCAGTGAGACCGGCCCGGGCGCCGTTCAACCACTCAAATGTCACTTTCTCCAAAGTTTCGTTGTATTTAGGTGTGGACTACCGTAAGCTCAAATTAGTTTCATGAGAACTCTTTTTCTAAATCCGCCTTCTTTTGAAGGCTTCGATGGAGGCGCGAGCTCGCGCTGGCCTGCCTCCCGTGAAATCGAATCGTATTGGTATCCGGTCTGGCTCTGCTATCCCGCGGGCATGCTGCCGGACAGCAAGGTTGTGGATGCGCCACCACACAAGGTCTCCATCGAACAAACGGTGGCGATGGCGAGCGACTTCGAATTTCTGGTGCTGTTCACCTCGACGCCGGGCTTTCATGTGGACGTGAAGATTGCGTCCATGATGAAGGACGTGAACCCGAAACTGAAGGTCGCCTTCGTCGGTCCTCCGGTGACCGTGGAACCGGAAAAAGCCTTGGCGGAGAGCGCCATCGACTTCGTGGTGCGGCGTGAATTCGATCACCAGATTGCGGCTTACGCCAAAGGGACGCCGCTCGAGGAGCTGCCGGGCGTCAGCTTCCGCAAGAATGGCGGGATTGTGCACAATCCGGAAGGCGGATTTATTGAGAATCTGGACGAGCTTCCCTGGGTCACCAAGGTATACAAGCGCGATCTGGATTTCCGGAAGTACAACGTTCCTTTTCTGCTAAACCCGTTTCTCTCGTTCTATACCTCGCGTGGCTGTCCGGCAATGTGTACGTTCTGCCTCTGGCCGCAAACCCACTCCGGCCACCGCTGGAGACTGCGGTCTTCCACGGACATCGCCAACGAATGCAAGTACGTGCTGGAAAATTTTCCTGGCCTTAAAGAAATCTTCTTCGACGACGATACGTTCAATTATCAGAAGGCGCGGACCATTGAACTGTGCAGTAAGCTGAAGCCGCTGAACTTCACCTGGTCCTGCACGTCGCGTGTCACTACCGACTACGACACGCTGAAGGCCATGAAGGAAGCCGGATGCCGTTTATTGATTGTGGGCTATGAATCCGGCGACCAGCAGATACTGAAGAACATCAAAAAGGGCGCGACCATCGATATGGCGGAGCGTTTCACGGCCAACACGAAAAAGCTCGGCTTAGTGGTGCATGGCGACTTCATTGTCGGCCTGCCCGGCGAATCGCGCGAGAGTCTGCGCAACACGATCGATTTCGCCAAAAAGATCGACGTGGAGACGATTCAGGTCTCCATCGCCCATCCTTACCCCGGCACGGAGTTTTTCGACTACGTCAAGAAGAACGACCTGATCACCATAGACATGATGACCGACGAAAGCGGGCATCAGTTGCCGAACATCATCTATCCGGGACTGAATCGCGGGGAATTGGTGGAGTGGGTGGAGAAGTTCTACGGCGAATATTATTTCCGTCCAAAGGCTGCCTGGCGTGTGGTGAGCAAGGCTATTGCAAACGGCGATACCCGCCGATTATACAAAGAAGCGCGCGAGTATCTTGCCCTGCGCTCGAAGCGCAAGAAGTTTGTGGCCGACCAAAAGGAAGCCAATTTGCTGGCTGATTCGGCAAGATCATGAACGGCATGCCGCTGAAAACGCGCATCCTCACGCTGATTGTCATCGTGAGTAATGTGCTGGGAAATCTTGCGCTCAGTATCGGCATGAAAGCCACCGCTTTGGCGTCGGCGGGCATTGTCCCTTACGTCCGTGCGTTCTTTAGTCCAATGGTGCTGCTGGGCGTCACCCTCCTGATCCTGTGGATGCTCTCGCGGATGGCGCTCATGAGTTGGGCGGATCTTAGCTTTCTGCTGCCGATTACTTCCGTGGGCTATGTGATTTCGGCTCTGATGGGCAGGTTTTTTCTGGACGAGCAGATTTCTACGCAACGTTGGGCCGGTACCCTGCTGATTATGGCGGGGATGGCACTGGTCAGTTTGACTCCGTCACGGACTACCAAGTAACCCCACATGATGCAATGGCTACTGGTGGGTTTGATTGTCGCGGCAACTACTGCTGGCGATATTCTCCAGAGCCTGGAAATGAAGCGGCATGGGCAAATCGAAGATTTTGCTCCGCAGGGTGTCTGGGCCAAGATTGTAGAGCTTGGCAAGCGCCCTTTTCTGATCTGGGCTGTGTTCTGCATGGCTGTCTCTTTTTTCGCCTTCATGCTCCTGCTTTCCATCGCCGACTTGAGCTTCGCAGTGCCGGCCACCGCAGCCAGTTTCGTGGTTGAGACGGTGTTAGCTAAGGTAATTCTTCGGGAGCAGATCAACAATGTTCGCTGGGCCGGTGCTCTCTTAGTGGCCGGCGGCGTGCTTTTGCTGGCCGTGTGATTGCGATTCTGTTCGGCGCGATTGCGGACGCCGCTGGTATCTACCAAATCCTGGCCATTATTGCGGCCGTTCGGCAGATGCGGGCTCCGAGTCCACAAGCCGGCCCGACGCCGGGAGTATCCATCCTGAAGCCCGTGCGCGGGCTCGATCCAAAGTTTTACTCCGCCATGGGGTCCCATGCCGACCAGGATTATCCGGAATTCGAGCTGCTCTTCGGAGTGGCCGACCTCAATGATCCGGCGGTGCAGGAGATCGAGCGGCTACAGCGGGCCTTTCCTGGAGTTCCCATTCATCTGATGCACTGCACGGGCACTGCCCCCAACGGGAAGGTTGCCGTACTGGCCGAACTGGAACGGCAAGCCCGGTTTCCGCTACGGCTGGTGAACGATAGCGATATTGTCGTGGAACAGGGCTATCTGCGCCGTGTGCTGGCCTCCCTGAACGATTCGCGTACCGGCCTGGTGACCTGTCTGTATCGCGCTTCGGCATCACACTGGCCTGGGAGGTGGGAAGCCATTGGCATCGCGACCGATTTCGCGCCGAGCGTTCTGGTGGCGCCGCTATTCGGCGTGAATGAGTTCGGATTGGGATCGACGCTGGCTTTCCGGCGGGAACAACTGGAACAGATCGGCGGTTTCGCGTCGATCGCAAACTACATTGCCGACGACTATCAGTTGGGGAAGCGGATTAGCGGCCTGGGCATGAAGGTGGAATTGTCGAGGGAAGTCGTGGAAACCTCGCTGTCGGCCGACTCCTGGGGAGAAGTCTGGCGGCATCAGCTGCGATGGGCGCGGACCATTCGGGTGTCGCGCGGAGGCGGCTACGCGGGGTTGCCTATCACCAATGCCAGCTTGTGGGCATTCGCGGCTCTCGCCTCGGGATGGTGGTGGACGGCGGCGGCGCTGCTCTCCGCGCGACTGGCGATGGGTTTGATGGCGGGTGTGGGCGTTCTGCGCTGCCCTCTCACCGCGCGATACTGGTTCCTGATTCCGTTTCGCGACCTGTGGGGATTTGGCGTCTGGGCGGCCGGGCTTTGGGGACACGACGTGGTCTGGCGCGACCGCACGCTGCGCTTGAACCGAGACGGCACCATACAAATCAAATGAACCCGCCCTTATCGTACTCTCTGCCTGCCTGGAACCCCGACGGTTATGCCAATCATCGCGTTTGGATTGACGAGCTGAAGTCGCTTGGATTTTCCTGGCTTACCTTCACACCCACTTACCTGGTGTACGACCGCCATCCGATGCGAATCGATGTCTCGCGCGGCCCTGCCATGGCGCAGCTGGCTGAGGCTGTCGAATATGCGGCCGAGAGAGGCTTTCACATCCGGATGGAGCCGCATTTGGATTTTGAGACGACGCTGACCGGCGGGCCTTATGAGTGGCGGAGACGAATGTACTTTTCGCCGCTCGGGCAATATCAGGATGAGGTTGTGCAGCCTTTGCTGACAATGCTGCGCGCTGCCGCAAAGCCGGGAACCCGCCTGGAATTCACCCTGGGATCCGAGCTGGATGTCTCACTGGTGGAGTTCTCCGCGGATTGGGCAAAGCTGATCGTGAAGGGCGGGATTTCGATGGGCCATAAGATCAACCACGATTCGCTCGAACCGAACAGTCCCGTTCGCGATGCACTGAGCGCCGTCCGGCTGCGCCGGGGATTACCCGCGGCGGGGCGCAGCGAGTACAGGGCGATGGTCCGCACGCTGATGCTTTACCTGGCTCAATTAGACTACGTTGCGTTCAGCTTCTACCCGGCGGTCCGCGGCCCTGCGGCGAACCAGTTCGCCGCGGAGTTCGGCAAACGAGCGTCGGAACTCGCCGCAAAGCTGCCGGCAGGTCCGGGATTCGCGATTGGAGAGTTTGGACTCGGCTCGGCGGATGTCTCGCGGCCATATCAATCCGATGCGGCCGCACTTCTGAATGTTCCCGGCGCAATCGACCTGCGGGAGCAATACTATCTCGGATTCCTCGAATTCCTGCGCCGGTCGGGCGGGTTGACGGGAGGGCGTCCGTCCGCATTCTGGACCGTTACTCATTTCGATTTTCTTGGCACGCTCCAGTGGCCTGGCAACGAACCGTTCCGGGATGATAGATTGAGGCAAGCAATTC
>JBDUEM010000066.1:0-29482 GCA_040002435.1 Bryobacteraceae bacterium | reverse complement strand
CATGATCGATTCCCGCTCCCCATTTCGCCCTACTGATCATGAGACTCATCCTCTTTCTGTTAACCGCCGCCTTAGCCCAAGCCGTATCTGACGGCCAACTCACCGTCGCCGGCCAATCCACGAAACTCACCCAGGCCTATGCATACTCAACAAAAGGCTTCTTCGACGAAAAGAAAGACGACACAGTGCTTCTACTCACGGATCGTGCCATCACCGATACTCAACTGCGCGACGGCTTCGCCCTGCGCCACCTCGCCGAAGAAGGCAAGCTGACCTTCATACAGGAGACCATCAATTCCACCGGACAGATCGTCAACTTCACGGTTGGCAACCGCGCGTTCAAGATCTCCCCGTCCGGCGGATCCACTGAGCATCGTTTCGAAGGCAAGCTCGACGCCAACACAATCTCCGGAAAAGTCTTCACCCGCGGCCTGCAGGAATCGTTCGGCGGGACAAAATACGAATACTCAGCCAGCTTCCAGGCAGCGGTCCAACCGAAAAAGTAATACCGCCAGACACAACACGTTCATCGGTGTAGGATAATGAGCGAGTCCCGAACGGAGGCCAACTTGAAAAGATCCACTCTCAGCACTTTGTTTCTCGCACTGCTCGCCGTAAGCTGGCTCGTCATCTATCACCCGGCATCACGGGCCACGCCCGGCGCCGCCGTTAGCGGCCAGGGCAAGATGCGCTTCCGCGTAGCCTACACCTCAGACCATCTACCGCCCGAAGCCCAGCAGGTGCTAAAAGGCGCGCACGGCGGCTTCACCGTGGATTTGCGCGAGGGCAAGGGCGAAACATATTTCTCGTTGAAGGGCGCCGGCATCCTGCAAATCAGCGGCGATCTGAAAAGCACTCGCGTTATTCCCACCGCCCCGGAGATGAAGAACACCAACCTGCACAACAGCACCATCTGGTATGCGAAGGACGGAACCCCATTCCTCACCTTCCCCGGCAACGAAGCCAATCAGGTGTTCACGACATCCCTCGATGGAAAATTGCTGCACAGCCTGAAAACACCAGGGCCTGACGACGACCTCGGACAGCCCGCGCCAAACGACTACTTCGCCGGCCGCGGAAACTTCATTCCCACCGACGTGGAGCAACTGGACGGCATGTTCTACATCACCACCGGTTATTCGAATCTCGACTATGTTCTGACCGCGAAAATTACCAGCACCAACCCGTTCAACGCCGCCTGGCACGATCTTTCGTTTGGAGGCCGCGGCACTGGACCCGGCCAGTTCGGCACCGGACATGGCATCACCGTTTTCCCTGGCACCAAACGGCTGGACATCTCGGACCGCCCCAATTCAGAGATCGATCGCTACACCCGCTACGGGCAGTATCTGTCTACTCTCCGCATGCCGCTGGGCTCGCTCCCCTGCGACATCTACTACCTGGACAACTACGCCGTAGTCGGCGCCCTCGACGGTCCGGATAGAAGCAAGGGTGCACCCATCTATATCCTCGAAAACGACAAGCTGATCTCCACCGTCATGGTGAAGGAAGACCTGGGCCTCGAGAACTTCAAGCACATTCACAACGCGATTCTGCGCCGGACAGGCGGAAAGCTTTACATCATCGCACAGGCGTGGAACCCTGGCGATTTTGCAATTCTCGAGCAAGTAACCAACTAGTCTTCATGAAACGCAGAACGTTCCTGGCGCTGGCGGCATCCGGCGCAATCGCCTATCCGCGCACCTCGCAACTGCAAGCCGCCACCTTCCAAGTGGACGCGACTCCCGATCTCGGAGACCCTCTCTGCTTCGGTCTCTGTGAACCCGCAAGCCGCGTGGACGATCGTCTGACAGCCAGGGGAATCATTCTGCTGAACGCCGGCGCTCCCATCGTTCTATGCGCCGTAGACTGGGTGGAGATCGCAAGCCTGGGATACGACCAGATCTGCGCCGACCTCGCCAAGGCCGCGAACACAAGTGTGGACCGCGTCTCGCTGCACACCCTCCACCAGCACGATACGCCCGGCTACAATCCCGGAGCCGAAGAAATCCTCGCGGCCAACGGACTCGGCGGCAAGCTGTACGGCGCGCCTTTCATCAGCACGTTCCGCCAACGCTTGTCGGCCGCCGTGTTACAGGCGGCACGCAAAGGGCAACCCGTAACTCATCTTGGAATTGGCCGCGGCAAGATCGAAAAAGTGGCGTCCAACCGCCGCATTCTCGGACCCGATGGCAAAGTGAAGTATGGGCGCATGAGTTCCTGCCGCGTCCCGGAAGCAATCGCCGCACCGGAAGGAACTATCGATCCGTATGTCACTCTCCTCAGCCTCTGGCACGAAGAAAAGCCGATCGTCAGCATCACCTACTACGCGACGCATCCGCAAAGTTACTACTGCAAGGGCGGAGTAAGTGCGGACTTCATAGGTGCTGCACGCGCGCTCCGCGAGGCCGCCTTGCCCGGCGTGGCTCACATCCACTTCAACGGAGCGGGCGGCAATGTCGCCGCGGGCAAGTACAACGATGGATCTCCTGCAAACCGCGCCGTGCTGGCAGGCCGTGTGGCCGAAGGATTCAAGCGGGCATGGGACGCAACAGAGAAATCGCCGCTCACCGCGGAGCAGGTCCGCTGGAGCGTCGTCCCGGTTCACCTGCCCACCCATCCCCGCTTACAGGAAGCGAAGCTCTTAGCGGAACTGCGGGACACTAGGCTTCCGGAAAAACAGCGCACGCGAGCCGCCCGCGATCTGAGTTGGCTGCGCCTCCCCGCTAACAGACAAACTCCGCTGCAGCTGCTCGACTTCGGAAAAGCCTGCGTTCTGCACATGCCTGGCGAGCTGTTTGTGGAATACCAACTGGCCGCGCAGTCCATGCGGCCGGACGCCACAGTGGCGATGGCCGCCTACGGCGACTGCGGCCCTGGCTACATCGGCACCCGCGTGGCCTATGGGCAAGGCGGTTACGAAACAGGCGAGGTCTCCATGGTCGCGCCCGAAGTGGAAGACGTCCTCATGAATGGCATGCGCCGACTTCTCCGCAAATCGTAGCTATAGATTTTTCAGCCGCCAACCCTTGTACTCCACCTTCATCGGTGGACCCACGTGTACCTGCACGCCGATCAACCCTTCCATAGTCCGTCCCGCCACATCGTCGTCTATGACCATGCTCATCATTTGGCCATTCACAGTGTGCATCAGAACGTTTCCCCGCACAATCAAATGCACCTTGTTCCAATCCGCGCTTATCAGGGCGCCCAACTGCTTCTCGTCTCCCAGGCTCGAAAGAACTATCGGCGTCCGCGTCCCCGTCACGTGCGTCACCTGCCCGCGCACGCCCAGAAACAATCGTCCTTTCTCCTCGTAGTTATTACCGGTGTACCGGTTCTGCCCGTCGATATCGCATTGGTATCCGCGCATGGCGAATTTGTTCCCCGGAGTGACCTTATCCGCCACAACCACGCTGCGATAGTTGACGCCGCTATTCCCCCCGGACGTAATCCGGTATTCCACCTTCAGTTCAAAATCCTTTGGCGTGCCGCCGCGCCAGATGATGAAGGTGTTGCTCTTGATAATCGTTTCCGGCGTAATCTCGCCCACCATGGCGCCGTCCGCCACGCGCCAATACTTAGCGTCGCCCTCCCAACCATTCAGCGTCGCGCCGTCGAATATGGGTTGAAACCCTGCTTCATCGCCGCTCAGCACTTCCGGCCGGTCGCTCTGCTTTGGCACAAACGTCTGAGCCGCAATCGGCCCCATCAGCAGATATCCAAGGAAGCCTCTGCGGCCCGTTCGATAAATGAGCATCGTTTTCCCTCGCACATGATAGATTATCTGAAGCGCTAGCCATGAAGAAAGAATCACGCGAAAACCGCCGTCGATTTTTGGCTCTTGGAGGTGGTGTTGCCGCGTTGGCCTCGTGCAAGTCCGGAGTGGTTTCCAAATCCGGCGCCCACATGCGGCCCTACGGCGAACGCTCTCCGCACGAATCGTCGGCCCGTGTCCTGCGTGAATTAACCAAGAGTCCTGGCACCGGATCCAGCCGGACCCCGCTGCAGGATTTATACGGCATCATCACGCCATCGTCCCTTCACTTCGAACGGCACCATTCGGGCGTTCCCACCATCGATCCCGAAAAGCACGAGTTGCTGATTCACGGCCTTGTGGACAAGCCTCTCACCTTTTCCATGGCGGACATTCGCCGCTTCCCGTCCGTCTCGCGCATCTGTTTTCTCGAATGCTCCGGCAACAGCATCGGAGGAGCCACGGGCAGCGAACTCCCGGACGTTCAGCAGAGCCACGGCTTGTTAAGTTGCTCGGAGTGGACCGGCGTTCCGCTCTCCATCCTGCTCCGCGAAGTGGGCCTGCAACCCGCGGCGAAGTGGATGATTGCCGAAGGTGCCGACAGTTCGCGCATGTCGCGCAGCATCCCCATCGAAAAAGCGCTGGACGACGCCATGCTGGTCTACGGTCAAAATGGCGAAGCTCTCCGTCCGGAACAGGGCTATCCCCTCCGTCTGATTCTGCCGGGGTTTGAGGGCAACACCAATGTGAAATGGCTGCACCGCCTTCATCTGGCCGATCAGCCGGCCATGACCACGAAGGAGACCGCCTACTATACAGACCTGATGCCAGACGGCAAAGCCCAGATCTTCACCTTCGCCATGGAACCGCGGTCGGTCATCACCCGGCCGTCTGGCGGTCAGAAGCTTTCCGGCCACGGCTTTCACGAGATCACCGGCTTCGCATGGTCGGGTAAAGGCAAAATCACTCGCGTGGAAGTCTCGACCACCGGCGGCGAAAGTTGGGAAGATGCTCGTCTTCAGGAGCCGGTGCTCTCCCAGGCGCTGGTGCGGTTTCGCTTCCCCTGGACCTGGAACGGCGGCATCGCTGTGATCCAGTCCCGCTGTACGGACGAGACCGGCTACCTGCAGCCGACACGGGACGAGTTCGTTGCCGTACGCGGCTACAACAGCGGCTATCACTACAACGGAATCAAACCCTGGAAGATACAGGACGATGGAAGCGTCGTGAATGGCTAAGGTTCTATTCCTGATCTGCCTGCCTGTGTTCGCCGCTGCTCAGCCCGATCATTTCGGCTTCGGCCGCACCGCCACCCCGGCCGATATCACAGCGAAGAACATCACCATCTTTCCGGACGGCGCCGGCTTGCCCATAGGCAAAGGCACGCCGAAAGACGGCGAAGCCGTGTACAAAGAAAAGTGCGCCGTTTGCCACAACGATCACGGCGAAGGTCGGCAGGGCCAGTATCCAGCCCTGGTGGGAGGGAAGGGAACACTCAATACGGCGAAACCGAAGAAGACGGTCGGCAGTTATTGGCCTTATGCAACGACGGTCTGGGACTTCATCAATCGCGCCATGCCGTTCGACACTCCGCGGGAATTGCCGCCAGACGATGTATATTCTCTGACCGCATACATCCTGTACCTGAACGGAATCGTCAACCAGGGTACCGAACTGAACGAGAAAACACTGCCCAAGATCATCATGCCCAATCGAGACGGGTTTGTCCTCGATCCGCGTCCGGACATCAAAGCGAAAAGATGATATGCACCGCTTCCTCTCGTTAATGCTAACGTCAAGCTTGGTCGCTCTAGCACAATTAAAAACAGCCGCGCCGGAAACCGTCGGCATGTCCAAACGCCGTCTCGCCCTCGCGTCGCAACTACTGGCCGACGAAACTAAATCCGGCCGCGTGTCGGCCGCCGCCATCATCGTTGTGAAGAACGGCAGCATCGTCCTGCAGGAAGGCTTTGGCAAAGCGAAACCGGACACTGTCTTCCTCCTCGCCTCCATAACGAAACCAGTCACTGCAGCGGCGCTGATGATGCTCGTCGAGCGCGGCAAGGTGTCGCTGAACGATCCCGCGAAACTCTACCTTCCGGAGCTCAAGGGCGAACAGCGCGACCTCATCCGGGTGCGCGACCTGCTCAGCCATACCTCGGGCCTGCCCGATATGCTGCCCGAGAATACGAACCTGCGCCGCGCCCATGCCCCGCTCAGTGATTTCGTAAAGCAAGCCCTCACCACGCCTCTTCTCTATCCGCCCCGCACCGACTTCCGCTACCAGAGCATGGGTATTCTGCTGGCAGCCGAAATAGTCGAGCGCGTCACCGGCAAACGCCTTCGCGACTTTGAAAAGTCCGAGATCTTCGATCCCTTGGGCATGAAAGATTCATCCCTCGGCCTCGGCGGACGCAGAATCGAAGACACCGCCCGATGCCAGACCGGCACTGGTCCGGACGAGGACAGCTTCGGCGCGAACTCGCCATACTGGCGGGACATGGGGCATCCCTGGGGCGGAATGCACTCCACCACAACCGACCTGGCGATCCTGCTGCAAGCCTTTCTCGATGGCGGCCGTCACATTCTGAGCCCGGCCACTGTAGCTTTGATGACTAGCGATCAGAACACCGCGATTCACAAACCCTGGGGCCTCGGATGGGGCTTGGCCAACAGCGTCGTCTGGGCCTACTTCGGCGACCTCGTGTCCCCGCAAACCTTCGGCCATTCGGGAGCCACCGGCACCGTCGCCTGGGCCGATCCGAAAACCCGTCTCATCACCGTAATCCTCACCACCAGGCCCTCTGCGGAAGACGATGGACGGCTGCTGCGCACCGTCTCCAACGCCGTCGCGGCATCGGTCGAGTAGCTCAAAACGTCCGAGTGCCCGGCATCAATGTTGGAATATGATACACGGATTTCTGGGCCGTAATGTAAAGCCCCTTGAATCCCTCTCCCCAGCAAAGGTTGCCGGGAATCTCGGGAGTGTGGATGGTCCCCACATGCTGGCCGGCACTGCTATAGACGGTCACACCGTCACTGCAAGCCATCCAAACATTTCCGCCCTCATCCGTCTTCAGCCCGTCGGACTTCACAGCAACGAAGTCCCGGCCCTTCCCCAGGCGGCCGCTGGCCTCAATGTCATGTACCTTGACCATCTTCGTGTTCGCGTCCGCAACGTATAACTGTTGCTGATTCGGTGACAACGCGACTCCACTGGGTGCGGGAGTCTCCGCGGCCACCTGAACCTCACCTTTCGGTGGCGCTCCGCCCACTCCGCTCCGCTGCCGCGTAGTCCGGTACACTCGCGACGCCGGCATGTCGCAGAAGTAGACGCTCCCGTCGATCGCGTAGACCAGGGCATTTGGCGCTCGCAGCCCGTCGCTGGCAAGCACCGTAACGCTGCCATCTTTTTCGGTGCGGGTCACGCGCCCTGCCCCTTCCGCCGCCAGCAGCCTTCCCTGATGGTCGAAAGTCAGGTCAATCGCCTTGCCACTCTTCTCGCGCAAGGTCGTCAGCTTCCCGCGCTCCCACTTCAGGATCTTTTGGTTGGGAATGTCGGCGAAGTAGAGGAACCCGATCCGGCTGAACACCGGACCCCCGGTTAGCCCAAAGCCCGTGGCAGTCTGCTTTACCTCGGCCTTCCGGTCTACCAGCCGCCAGAACGCATCGGATTTGGCTTCCAGTACGGCCATCGCTACGATCCCTCCCCGGCCGCGTAGAAGCTCTTCTCCGGCGCCTTGTAACCGAACGCAAGCTCCGGCGTCTCCAGTCGCTTCCCCTGCTGATAGCCGGAATCCATCAACCGCGCCAGCGCCCCAGTCACCAGCAGCGTCCGCTCAATTGCATAAGGCCGCTTCCCGGTCGCGATCACCTGCGCCACCCCATGCACCAGCATCGAGAAGTTATTCGAGTTCTCAATCGGCAGATAGCACAGCGTCGCCTCCGGTGGTTTTCCTTTCGGCTTCACCGCAACCAGATACTCGCTGATCTCAGGCGATGCCAGCACGGCCCCGCGAAAACCGTCGCGGTATTCCACCAATCCCACCACCACATCGGTATCTTCGGGACGCTTGGCAGACCGCCGCTTCTGCTGACGCGCCAGTGCGGCGTCGAGAAGGTCGCGGCGCCATAGCCCTTGCTCGGCGGCCTTCCACACCGCCTCGCCTTTCAGCATCTGCACCGATCGAACGCCGACCTCGCCGCCCTTGCGCCTCTCGGCAAACGCTTGCAGCGTTTCCAGGATATGAAAGATCCCGCCATCCGCCACCCAGCCGCCGCCCACGCTGAGCGCCCCTTCCATCTCCGTCCCCAGCGCCGGGTCATACTCAGGGCGCCGGAACGTCACAGGCACGCTCGATCCAGCCATCAGCGGAAACTTCAGCTCGTGCGACCAGTCGTACATCTGCTTCGCCTTCTTCCAGTCGTAGGAAAGATGCTTGTCGCTAAACACCGGGCACGATCGTCCACTGTTCTTGAACACCTGCACCACTTGTTCAAAGAATTCATAGCGCGGATACAATTGCTGCTGCTTTTCGTTGTGCGGATATTCGCCGTGTTCGCACACCGATACCACGGCGTCCACCGCAAGCTTCCCTGTTCCCAGGGTCAACGCCTCGGCAATCGACTTGGTCACCGGAAAGCCGTAAGCCTTGGCCAGCCGTTCGCCGATATCAGCCGGATGCTTCTGGTCCATCCACAGCGAGACAACCTCAAACTGTGGCTCGTAGTATTTCGGGCCAATCCAATAGCCCTCCAGCAGCCTCGTGATGATATTGTCCGAGTGCGCGCGGACATTGTAGGTGGACGAAAGGCACGCAATCCGCTTCTTGCCCGTTTGTCCCCGCACCAGGGGCGCCGCTGCCGCGCTTGCCAGAAATTCGCGGCGTCTCATTGCTTTTCCGCCACCTGTTCCGTAGCCCGCATCACGCGCAGAATATTCAAGCCCATCATCTTTCGAATGTCCTCGTCGGAGTAGCCCAGCTTCACCAAACCCTTCACCAGCACCGGGTATTTCGAAACATCCTCCATCCCCACCGGCGCCATTCCGGAGATGCCGTCAAAATCCGAACCCAGCCCAACATAGCCCGGCCCCACCAGTTTCGCCACATGATCGATGTGCTTCAAGAGGACGTTGTAATCCACCTTCGGCATCAGCGCGAAGTACTTGCGCTGGATCGCCCGGACCGCCTCCCACCGCGCCGGATCTTCGGGGCGCGACGCCAGTACCTTCTTGATCTCCTCATCACGAGCCGGCCGGTTCTTGGCATACACGTCGTAGGCCGACTTCTCCAGGTACCCGGCATGGAAATTGATGCAGATCACGCCGCCCTTCTTCGCAATCGCCCGAATCACCTCGTCCGGCATGTTCCGCACAATGGGAGCAATCGCCTTCGCCGACGAATGCGAGGCCAGCACCGGAGCCTTGCTCTCCCGCACCGCATCTAAGACAGCCTTATCGGAAATGTGCGAAACATCCACCATCATCCCCATGCGATTCATCTCACGCACCAGTTCGCGGCCCGACTTCGAAAGTCCGGAGTGAAGTTCCTCCCCGGTCATGGAGTCCGCGAATTTGTTCGATGCAAAGTGGGCCAGCGTCATATAGCGGATGCCCAACCGGTAGAACGCTTGCAGCACCGGTATGCTGTCTGCAATCAGATGGCCGCCTTCCAACCCTGCCATCGCCGCCAGCTTGCCTGAGCGATGAATCCGCTCTACGTCCGCCGCTGTGTAGGCGAACTCCATATCCTTGGAGTTCGCGGCAACTTCGCGATGCAGCGCCTCCAGGCACTCCAGCGAACGCGGCAGCCACCGTTCGGGCGGATAGTCCGAAGGCTGCGCGTAAATGCCAAACAGCACCGCGCCCAACTTACCCGCTCGCATGCGCGGGATATCGAGTTCGTAGTACTCATGCCGGTCCCGCAACCGGTAGCCTTCATCGGCGAAGTAGTGCGGCGTGTCGATGTGCGCGTCGAAAATCAGAATATCGCGCAGCAGCCGCTCCGCGCGGTCCTGCGCCGGTAGCATACCCACACCCAACAGAGCCAGCAGCAAAAAACGCATCGCTACTTGCGCCCCGCCGGTACGGCGTTCTTGCGGATCAATTCATCCAGCTCGGCCTGATCCTGAGCCGGTCCGATATAGTGATACGCCTCCGCGAACTGCACGCCGTACTTGGCGCCCAATTCCCGGTCCCGCTTCAGCACCACCTGCTTGATGTATTCGCGATTCGCCGTGGCATCGTTGTCCCCCAGCATCGGCAGCCGCTTGCCTTCCTGCAGCAGGCGCGCACGCAGCTTGGCGCCGTTCTCTCCTGCCGGCCCCTGCGCAACGTTCGCAAGGTTTGAGGCCACCTTGGTGTCAATTACGGAGCTGATATCCACCACCCGATTCACCAACTGCGGCCCGCGTGCATGATAGTACTTCGTCGTGACCGAGTGCGGCTGCACCCCGGCATCGAAGTGTTCCGGATAGTCCTTGTCGCCTCCTGACATCCAGCACGCCGCCTCTACTCCCTGTGCCGTGAAGTAATGATCCGGGTTCTCTTCATACGAACCCCACGGGTCGTAGCAGATCACGGTATCCACTTTCAGCAGCCGGAACAGGAAAATCAGTCGGCCCCGATACTCCAGCCGTTCCACGCCGTCCATTTGATGGTTGCGATAGTTCAGATCGTAGGTCTTCTTCAGCCCCAGCGCCCGCGCCACTTCCAGGTTGTCGCGGTAGTTGGCAATCACACTTTCCGCGCCCACTCCCGGCCCCGCCGCGTCGTCAATCGTGGTGCGAATCAGATAGCCGGTATAACCTTCGCGGATCAGCTTCGCCACCAGCCCGCCGGCAAAAATCGGAATATCGTCCGCGTGCGGCTGTATCGCTGCCAGCACCTTACCGGCATGCGGCTTGCCCGGCAGATCGCGCTCCAGGACCACGTCACTCTGAGCAAAAGCAGTGCCTGTCAGGCCCGCAACAAACATTCGCCGCGAAATAGAGGACATGAAATGGAGTATACAAGCACAAATGCCCCGCCAGCCAAAAAACGGCAGCGGGGCATTTGAGAAGCACGCGAATTCCCTAGAAGTGGAATGTTTCCTACCGTCCCCACGGGATTCTTTGCGCAGCCCATGCAGTAGGGGGCGTACCGTCGGGAGGTGCCCCGATATCCCCTATCGGGGCTATGGAATCTTACGGAAAATAGGCGCAACCTGTTCTTAGCTGCGGCCATGAAATGGCGAATCCTCCTGCCTCAAACCTCTCCGCCAGATCCACCACGATCTGGATCGGTTTTATGGGGCTGCTCATTCTCATGGCCGCCATTGCGATCGACTCCGGCAGAATGCTCCGCAACGTCGCCCAGACCAGCGCCGCCCTGCGGCTGGATACCCGTGAGCGCGACGCCTTGCTCGACCGCCTGCGTTCGGATATCTATCACTCCGGCACCGTTGCCCGAGATTACCTTCTGGAACAGGACTCCGCGCGCGCTGAAACCCATAAAGCGGAGTTGGAACGTCTGCACGCCAGCCTGATTGCCACGCTGCACGCCTATCAACAGAAGGCGCCGGAGACGGAACGGACGGCGTTCCAGGATTTGCGGGATGACGTGGACTCCTACTGGAACTCCCTGGCGCCGATATTACTGTGGAACGCCACCGCACGCCGCGAGCTCGGCGAAGGATTCCTGCGGGACGTTGTGATTCCCCGCCGCACGGAATTAGTGCAGCTCGCCAGGCGTGCCACGGCCCTCAACGAACTGGACCTCGACGCGGGAGAAACCCGACTCCAGGCCGTACAGGCTCATTTCCGCCAGCGCGTCACGGTTATCTCCGTCATCGCGCTCCTTATAGGAGGCCTATTGGCGGGAATCACTATCACCAGGCTGCAGCGCCTGGAACGCGAGGCCGAGGCGCGTTACAAAGAGGTGGAGGAAGCCCGCAGTGAGCTTCGAAACCTCTCCCACCGCCTCGTGACCGCGCAGGAAGAGGAGCGCCGCAACCTTGCCCGCGAACTGCATGATGAAATCGGCCAGTCGATGTCCGCCATGCTCTTTGAACTCGGCCGCCTCGAAGCGGCGGCGCCGGAAAGTGAAATCAGGCGCGAGCGTCTCGCCTCGGTGCGGCGTATGGCTGAAGAAAGCGTGGGCATGGTGCGCAATATGGCGCTGCTGCTGCGTCCCTCCATGCTCGACGATCTCGGCCTCGTTCCCGCCCTCAAGTGGCAGGCGCGCGAGGTGACCCGCCGGACAGGTCTCAAAGTGAAAATGATGGCCGGAGAAATTTCTGACGATCTGCTCGATTCGCATCGCACCTGCGTGTACCGCGTCGTGCAGGAAGCGCTGAACAACTGCGCCAAACATTCGCAGGCAACCGAGATCCGCGTCATCGTGCGCCAGGATCACGACGGGCTTTCCGTCTCCGTTCAAGACGACGGCGTTGGATTCAATCCACGACAGGAGAAAGGCATGGGTTTGTTAGGAATTGAAGAGCGGGTCGAGCGCCTCGGCGGTCTGCTGTGCATTGAATCCCAGCACCGTCAGGGCACCGTGCTGTCCATTCATCTTCCGCTCACGGACGCGAGGTCCCTCGCATGATCAGCATCATCCTGGCCGACGACCACGCCGTAATGCGCCGCGGATTGCGATTGATTCTGGAACAGCGCGAAGACTTCAAGGTGCTGGGAGAAGCAAGCGATGGCCGCGAGGTAGTAGCGCTAGCCGAGTCTCTAAAACCCGACGTTGCGGTGCTCGACATCACCATGCCAAACCTGAATGGCATCGAAGCGGCCCGGCAGATTCAAGCAAAGCAGCCCAGCGTAGCCATTGTGGTTCTGAGCATGCATGCGGATGAAGGCTATGTGCTGCGGGCCCTCAAAGCGGGCGCGCGCGGCTACTTGTTGAAGGAGTCGCCCGAGTCGGATTTCATCCAAGCCGTGCGCTCGGTGAGTGAAGGCAAGTCCTTCTTCAGCCCCGTAGTCAGCCGCATGCTGGTAGAAGACTACGTCCGCCAGTTACAGGATAAAGATATCGAGGATAGTTACGAACTACTCACCAGCAGGGAACGGGAAATTCTGCAGCTAATCGCGGAGGGTAAAAGCAACAAGGACGTAGCCAATATGCTGAACCTCAGCCTCTACACTGTGGAAACACACCGCAGCAACATTCTGGAAAAGCTGAACCTTCACAGCGTACCCGAACTGATTCTATACGCCGTCCGCAAAGGCGTCATCTCCTAACCCAGCCTACTAGGACGGCGGGCGTCCACGCCCGCGCGCGAGCCCCTGCTCGCGCACTCTCCGCTCGGTCAGCCAAAAGGCCCAACCAGTCCGCACCGCCCGCAGCACCGCCTCGGTCTCAAAAGGCATCCGCAACACATCGGATCCCCCACACGTAACCAGCTCCTCCCATAAATTCTGATCCGAGCTGTTCGACAAAAGAATCACGTACGGGCGAGGCGAAAGTGCCGACAATTCGCAAACAGCCTCCCGCCAGCGGGAAGGATTAGCCTCACGTTCATAAAAGATGAGCGGAGCCACGGCCTCTGTAACCAGTTCCCATCCCGCCTCGCGAAAGATCGCTTCCAATTCCGCACGCGCAGGACCATCAGACATGATTGCCATCGCACGAGGGCAGTTGCCACGCTCCTGCCGCCGTCGCCACATCAGCGACACGAGAGACTGAATCTGATTGACTACCGTTCCCATTCCTGTTTCCAGCATAGTTGCAGATCGCCCACATTCCCATACCGTCCGCGTAGTAACAGTCTCACCCGCCGCTCGGTACTCCCCTCCCGGCAGCGCTCCATATCCCCGCCCGCTGGTATAGGAGAACCGGTCTCCAAACCCTACTCTCGAATCAGGGCGGATATGATACTCCAAAACCGATCGAATCACTGTTGGGCCGTAGTCCTCGCCGGAGGCAATGGAGTCCGCCTCCTTCCCTTGACGCACGCACTCACGGGAGACGATCGCCCAAAGCAGTTTTGCGCTCTCGTGGGCGGCAGGACGCTCCTGCAACAGACCACCCGCAGGATCGAGAAACTCATTCGGCCTGACCAGACGCTGATTGCCATTACCCGCAACCACCGCCAATTCGTCGAGTCACAAGTGCCTCACCTCGCGTCGTCTGTGGTCGTCCAGCCGGAAAACCGTGGCACCGGCCCCGCTATTCTCTACAGCCTCCTGTCAATCTGCCGCAAAGATCCGAATGCCCAAGTCGCAATATTCCCCTCTGACCACTATTTCGCCAGAGATGCCGTGTTCATGGAATACGTACGCCTCGCATATGAAGCCAGCCTGCAGCGGCCCGGCCTCGTGGTCCTGTTGGGAATTGTGCCGAATCGCCCCGAACCAGGCTATGGATGGATTGAGGCCGCGGAGTGTTTGCCCGGCGTGATCGACGGCTCACTCTTCCGTGTCGGCCAGTTTTGGGAGAAGCCGGATCCTCCCATCGCGGAGATGCTCTTTGCCAGGGGCTGCCTGTGGAACAGCTTCGTGCTGGTTGGCTCCTCTGGCGCGCTGCTGCGCCTCATCCGTGAAGCGGCCCCGGATCTGTATTGGCGTTTCGAAACCGTGCGCCCGGCGCTCGGTACTCCGGAAGAATCAGATGCGGTCGCGGAGATATATTCCCGCATCCCGCCTGTCGATTTTTCCGGTCAGATCCTGGCGGCACGTCCGGATCTGTTGAGCGTCATCCCAGTCTGCGGCGCCGGCTTCGTGGATCTAGGACATCCTGACCGTGTCCTCACCGCACTGCAGCATGCGGGGTCCTCCAGGCCCTACCAGCGCGCTCGTCTCCAGAATGCCGCATCGGCGGTACCTACTTCTCCCACTACCCGCACGTCATTCAGGTAGAGGAGTAAGCACCATGACCGCAAGAAACATTTCCGTTACATTGGCGTCGCTGATTGCGATTACGCTCTCAACGGCGCAATTTGCCAGATCTGAATCGGGCATACGGCAAACGCTAAAAGATCTGGACCATCAAGCGCAGGTAGTAGCTGAAGATGCCGACGAGCTTTCTCAGCTTAGCTGGGATACCTTGAATGGTCCCGACGCGCACCTGGCCAGATTGAATGCCGTAAAGGCTGAAGTAAACCGCATGGCTGACGAGGTCAATCGGCTGCAAGCCGAACGCACCGCGCTGGCTCCCTGGGAGCGGGAGACGCTGGACAAGACCCTGCCTCTGGTGAATGACGCAGCCCTGGAAGCCGGAAACGCGATCCGCTATTTCGATGCCAACCGCAGCCTGCTGTGGACCGGCAAGTATCGTGAATACACCAACGACATTCACAAGGACTCACAGCAGATCGCCAGAACCCTCGGCACTTATCTAAAGTACGAAAGAGTCAGCGACGAAGCGCGCCACATGAAGCACATGCTGGGAACACCCACGGACTAATGGACGGCGGGCGCCCACGCCCGCGCGTGACCCCTGGCCACGCCCGAGGAGCAAATCAGAAAATGATAATACACATAACAACGCGCACCAGAGGTGAGGTAACCATCATCGGCATCAGCGGCAGTCTCACCCGAAGCCAGGGAGTCGGGGTCCTCTGCGAGAAGACATGGGAACTCGTTCTAGCGGGTGCCCGCAGCCTCCTCATTGACATGGCCGGCCTCTCTGCCATAGATTGCTTCGGCATGGGCGATCTAATCAGCGCCCTGACAACAATCCGCGGCGCCGGCGGCGATATAAAACTTTTAAACGTCGGCGCCCCCATCAAAAAAATGTTCCAGGTAACGCGCTTGGATACGGTCCTCGAGATCTACGAAGACGAGTCGCGTGCCGTAAAATCTTTTGGCTCGCACCAGCCAGCAGTCGCGGAGCAAGCGCCCAGCGAATGTTTTGTCGGCTAATGGGTGCCCGTGCGTCACGGGCGCCTACTGCGCTCCGCTTCGCACGAATTGGCGGGCCGCCAGCAGAATCGCCCCGGTTCCCATCACCGTCAGCACCGCGGCATTCACCCAGAGGTCGCCGAATCCCGCCCCGCGGAGAACAACGCCTCGCAGGATGGCGATGTAGTAAGTGGCCGGCATCAAGTGGCTGATCCATTGAAATACCAGCGGCATATTGTCTATCAGGAACATGTAGCCGGATAGAAACACCGACGGCAGCAGCGATCCCATTGCAAGTTGAAAAGCTTCCGTCTGCGTCTTTGCCTTGGTCGAGACCAGCAAGCCAATTCCCAGGATCGTAAGCAGGAAGGGCAGTGACAGCAGCAGCAGAAGCAGAAGACTGCCATGGATGGGCACCTGAAACACGAACCGCATCAGTATCAGGATCGTGCAAAGTTCCAAAAAGCCTAACAAGCCGTAAGGCGTCATCTTTCCCACCATCAGACCTAAAGGCTTCACGGGCGTCAGGGCCAGTTGTTCCAGCGTCCCCTTCTCGCGCTCCCGGACGATGGAGAACGCCACCAGCATGATGATCATCGCCTGCAGGACAATCGCAATCATGCCCGGTACGAAGAAATTTGCCGATCTCGTCGACGGGTTGAAAAGCACTGCGTGCCGCACCTCCAGCGGCAGCGTCACATTGCCGCCCGTCAGCCGCCGCAGCGATTCCTGCAGCATGATGCCGCTGGAAACATTCACTGCGTAATTGGTCACCGTGGAATCTGAGCCGTCTATCAACACCAGTATCGTGGCCTGCTGGCCGTCCTGCAGGCGGCGGGAGAAATCGACCGGAATCTTGATTCCGGCCTTCGCCTTGCCTGAAACGATGGCATTCTGCATCTCGCGGTCGGAACGCGCAATGCTGTCCAGCTTGAAGGCGTCGGAATTGGCGAACATCTCCAGCAGCCGCCGGCTTTCCTGCGTCCGCGCTTCATCCAGAACAATCGTGGGAATCTGCCGTATGTTGGTGTCGATAGCAAATCCGAAGAGCATCAACTGCATCACCGGTAGCAGTAGCGCGAAAAACAGCGTCGCCCGGTCACGCGAAATATGCGTGAATTCCTTGCGGCACACCGGCCACGCGCCGGAGAAAGGATTGCCTCCGCGCTTGGCCAGCGTCATTTCGTTTGCGCTTCCTGCTGCAGCGTGAGTGTGACGAACACATCTTCCAGTGACGGCGCCACCGCGCGGATAGACGACGCGCCGCAGCCGCATGCCTCCAGATCGCTCGCCAGTTGGCCGCGGCCCGCGGCCCGGTCCATCAATATATGAATGGCCCGCCCGAAGATAGTGGCCTCGCGGACGTAAGCCAGCTTGCGCACCATAGCCAGCGCCACGGATGCATTTGGGCACTCCAGTTCCACTCGCTCCGTGCCTTCCGGATTCGCGGCGGGCAGTGCCTTTAATTCATCGACGCTGCCAATCGCAATCAACTTCGATAGATAGATGTAGCCCACTCGCCCGCACCGCTCCGCCTCGTCCATGTAGTGCGTAGTTACAAAGAAGGTGACACCCTCGCCGGACAGCCGGAACAGAAGGTCCCACAACGATCGGCGGGCGACCGGGTCGATCCCAGCCGTCGGCTCATCGAGAAACACTACCTCCGGCGAATGTAGGATCGCGCAAGCCAGTGCCAGTCGCTGCTTCCAGCCCCCGGAAAGGCGCCCCGAGCGGCGGTCGAGATACGGAGCCAGCGACGTCAATTCCACGACTTCCTTCTTTCGGCGTTCCAGCGCGGCGTCGTCCAGGCCATAGACACCGCCGTAGAAATTCATGTTTTCCGTCACCGTCAGATCTTCGTAAAGCCCGAACTTCTGAGACATGTAACCGACGTGCTGTTTGATTGCCGTCGATTCCTTCCGGATATCCATGCCCAGGATGCTGCCAGATCCGCTGCTTACCTTCAAGAGTCCGCAAAGTGCCTTGATGATCGTAGTCTTGCCGGAGCCGTTCGGCCCCAGAAACCCGAACACTTCGCCACGGCTCACTGCAAAGCTGACATTGTCCACGGCGGTGATATCCCCGAAACGGATGGTCAAATTCTCCGCCGTGATCACGGGCCCCATCGGCTACTTCTGGACCTGCAATTTCACTGTTGCCGCCATCCCGGATTTCAATAGACCGGCACTGTTCTCGAGCCTTACCTTGATCCCAAACACCTGGTGATTCCGGTCCTCGCGCGTCTGAATGTTGCGCGGAAGAAATTCTCCGCGGTCGGAAATCTGCTCGATCGTACCCTGGAAGTTCCGTCCCGGAAAGGAATCCACTTGTACACTTGCCGTCTGGCCGATAGTCACGTGTCCTAGTTCCGGCTCGGGCACGTAGACCTTCACCCAGAGCTGCGACGCCTCCAGCAGCGTCATCACAGCCCGGCTCGCCGCCACCAGATCTCCCGGCCGCACGCTGACAACCTCCACCCTTGCCTCAGCCGGCGCCAGTACTTCGCTCTCCGCCAGGCGCACCTGCAGTTCACTAAGCTGCGCCTTGGCCTGAGTCAGCCTCGCGTTTGCTTCCGCCACATCTTCTCTGCGGTAACCGCGGTGCATCATCTGCTCTGCGGCCTGTGCTGCCCGATAGCGTTGTTCCGCCGCTCGCACTTCTTCCGCGCGCGTCCCCGCGCGAAGCAGTTCCAGCCGCTGGCGCGCCGATTCTGATCTCCCCGCAAGCTGGTCGCGTCTCGCCCGCGCTTCGTCCAGCGCCTGCGATGAAACGTCGCCCGTGGCATGCAGTTTGTTGATGCGTGCAAACGAGGTGGCTCCGTTGGCCGCATCCGCCTTTGCTGCTTCGTAGTCGGCTAACGCTTGCGCGATCTCCTGCGGCCGCGGACCATGCTGCAGTTCCTGCAACCCCGCCAGCTCCCTCCGCGTTGCCGCTTCAGCTTGTTGAATTTCCTGCGGACGGTAGCCCGCCCGCAGCTTGTTCACCTGTGCTTCCGCTTCCGCCACTTTTCCCCGCAGTTGGTCTCGCTGTGCCAGCAGTTCATCCACTTCAAAACGAAGCAGCACCGCGCCCTGCTTCACAAGCTGCCCCTCGTCCACCAGTACTTCACTCACACGTCCACCCACCTTGGATCCCACCTGAATCTCGCGGGTTTCGACTGTGCCGGAGAGCTGGATCGCCGCCGGTCCCTTTTGCCGTGCACCCCGGAGGAAGTAGACGCCCGCCGCGGCCAGCCCTGCGATGACTAGCAACACAATAAACCGCTTCTTCATCGTTTCGTTCCCGGAGCGAACCCCTCGGCGGCCAGTTCCAGACGGGCTTTCATCGTCTTTGAGAGCCATCCGCGCTTCAGGCTGGAATCCATCAACCATTCCAAAGTCGTGCCGGCATAGAGCGAGAATAGCGATCCCGCAATCACTGTCGGATCGCCCCGCAGCCGCAGCTCGGCCAGCACTTCAGCCAATACCTCGGTGAAGCGCTTCCTCAAATCCACATAGGATGACTGGTTCAAAGGATTCAGAAGCACCTGCAGCATCAGGTTCCGGCACTTCCCGGCCACCTGCTCGTTCTCCTCGCAGAATTCCAGAAAGAGAGAGAACACGTGCGCCAGCTTCATCTTCCGGCGGGAGGTGATCTGGCTTTCGAGAAGGCCTTGCATTGCCTCGATCCGGGAAGCGCCAACGGCAGCCAGGATCATCTGTTTTTGGGGAAAGTAATTAAAGAATGTGGCGCGGGAGATGCCTGCCTGCTCGCAAATCATCTCCACACGGACGTTGTCGAAACCACGCTCGGCGAATAACCGCATGGCGGTTTTCACCACTTCAAGCTGCGTGCTGCGCTTCTGTTTCTCTCTCAGAGTGAGGAAACTCATCGGACTATAGTCCAGAAGTTAGACTATAGTCCAAAGTTTAGCGGCAAGTCAACCCAAACGGGTCTTCAGCCATGCCGCCACATCGGCCAGACTCTCCGGCGATACAGTGTGCGGCATAGCGTACTCTCGATAAGTCAGGTCCACCGGCAGAGTCAGCAGCTTATCGCGGATTCCGCGTCCATAACTAACCGTCAATACCTGATCCTGTGTGCCATGCACAATCATCAGGGGCAGTCCGCGTAGCTCTTCGGCGGGCGCGATCTTCGGCTCGATTTCGGGCATCAGTCTGCCGCTCATGCCCACCACGCCGGCGAATTTCTTCGGCTCCGTAAGCGACGCGGCCAGGCTCATGATGCACCCTTGGCTGAATCCCATCAGGTACACGCGCTTCGGATCCGCGCCGTAGGTTTCCACCAGTTCATCCACAAATTTCAGAATCAGCAGGCGGCTCGCCTCTGCCTCTTCCGGCTGAATCACAATGCCGGTGGGAGTGAACTGAATGTGAAACCAGGCGTAGGATCCCCGATCCAGAGTGATGGGGGCGCGCGCGCTCACAATCAGGAACCGTTTGTCGAGCGACGGCGCCAGGCCAAAAAGGTCCTGCTCGTTACTTCCCACGCCGTGCAGCAGCACCAGCAACGGCGGCCGCCCCTCGGAGGGGACGGCCGGTTGCCGCACTAAATGGGTCAGCGATAGCTGCTTCATTTGCGCGTAAATTCCACATCCAGCGTAATCGTGATGTCTTCGCCCACCAGCAACCCGCCGGTTTCCAGGGCCTGGTTCCACGTCAGGCCGAAGTCCTTCCGGTTGATCTTGGTGGTAGCCGTCGCTCCGGCCTTCACATTTCCCCAGGGGTCCTTCACTTCATCCGTGGGTCCCTCGACATTCAGAACCACTTCCTTCGTCACACCGTGGATCGTCAGGTCGCCTGTCACCTTCAGCGTATCCGCGCCCGTCTTGGCGAACGATTTCGAAACAAAGGTGATGGTGGGGAACTTCGCTACGTCCAGAAAGTCCGGGCTCTTCAGGTGCTCGTCGCGCTGCGGCTCGCTCGTGTTTACCGTGGACGCGTCGATCGTCGCTTCCAGCTTCGCGCTGCTCAGATCGGATGGATCATAAGTAGCGGAACCGGTAACCTTGGAAAACTCGCCGCGAACATTGGAAACCATCAAATGGCGGACTTTAAAATGCGCACGTGTATGCGCGGGATCAATCTCGTATTGGCTCATATTCATTTCTCCTAAACCGTGCTTGTTTACAACCCTTCTCTCAACCGCTCCAGCAGCCCGATCAGCACCTTCGTCTCTTCGCTACTGATGTTTTGCATCAGCTTGCGGGTCCAAATATCCATCGGGCCGTCTAATTCATTCACCAGGTCCAGGCCGCCCGGCGTCAATTGAATCGTAATGTAACGCCGGTCCTCCTTGTCCCTGGTCCGCACCAGCAGCTTCCGCTTCTCCAGCCGGTCGATCAGCCGCGTTACGTCTGGATCGCGTGTCACCAGCCTTTCTCCAATTTCACTGCAGCAGGCGCCCTTGCCCGCAGCGCCCCGCAGAATTCGCAGAACGTTGTATTGCGTCGGCGACAATCCGGAGGGCTTCAACACATCGGTCAGCAACTGTGTCACTACATCTGAAGTGCGGAGGATATTCAATACCGCCTCCTCAGAGGGATGGGCAATCGCCTTGCTCTGCCTGATTTCGTTCTGGATTCTCCCGGCCACAAATCAATAATACTCGTTTACAACAACTATTGTCAACAACAAATATTATGGCCTCGCAAAAACCCTTGACAGCGATGGTTTTTGAATGTACATTGTACGTGTACATTAGACAATGACGACCGCCCCTCTCATTCTGAAAATTGACCTCGGTGGTGACGCCCCGGTCTACCGGCAAATTGTCGATGCGCTACGGCATGCGCTGGTCGCCGGTGACATCCAGCCCGGGCACATCCTGCCTCCCGTGCGGCAGCTGGCGATCGATCTCGGCGTCCACTTCAACACCGTCGCCGAAGCATACCGGATTTTAGCCGCCGAAGGCTGGTTGGACCTTAGGCGTCGTCGCGGGGCGTTGGTTTTGTCCCGCAAAGCTCCGGCGCGTCCGGACGTCGTTGCTTCCAGCACCTTCTCGCGCCGCCTGCGCGAGCTCGTGGCGGAACTGCGCGCGTCTGGACTGTCTCCGGCGCACATCGCTCGCGAGCTCCGTAGTCTCGCGGAAGGATTGGAGAAATGAACCCCATTACATGGTTTCCCGCGTTGATGATTCTGCTGTTGGGACTGTTGTGGTATCGCATGCCGCAGCTCACGCGTCCTGGTATTTTCTTTTCCGTTACGGTAGATCCCGGTTTCCGGGAGACACCCGAAGGGCTGGCGATTCGCCGTACATACAATACACGCATCGGCATTCAAACCGCCGTGGCTCTCGCCGTCGCTATTGCCGCTGCGCTCCTCAGCAACCAGGCACTGTACGCCGTTGCTATTGGCTGGGAATCGCTCGCGCCCCTCATCGCAATGAAATCCGCACATGAGCGGACGCTTCCTTTTGCTGTTGTCCCCAGCCGCGTTTTGGAAGTAGACCTCTCGCCGCATACCGAATCGCTTCCCGGCGGAATGATCGCGTTTGTCATTCCGTTTGCCCTGCTCGCCGCCTGCGCTGCCATCCTGCATTGGAACTGGGACCAGATTCCGCAAAACTTTCCCGTGCACTGGGGTATCGACGGAAACCCCAACCGCTGGGTGGAACGTACGCCGCAAAATGTCTACGGCTTTTTGGCGTTAGGCACACTGTCTTGCCTTGCCATGCTGGTATCCGCCGCATTGGTCGTACGCGCGCGCCGCATTTCCGTGAGCGGGGAACCCGGCCGCAGCGAACAGAGTTTCCGGCGCTTAAGCGTTTGGACGCTTCTCATTTCTGCCTACGTAGTTGCATTCTCCTTCGGCGCCCTTCCGCTGTTAGCCATCACGCCCGGCGCCTCCGCCGCACGTCTGCTGATCGGCCTCACGTTACTATCGATGGCCGTCATCGTGGCACTCTTCGTTCGCCACGGCCAGGGCGGCGCCCGGCTGTCCGGCGCTCAGACCTCCTCGAATCCTCCCGGAGATCGCACGCCTGACAACTGCTGGAAGTGGGGCCTGATCTACGTCAACCCCGACGACCCGGCACTATTTGTCGAGAAACGCTTCGGACTCGGATACACGGTGAACTTCGGAAATCGCTGGTCCTGGATTCTGCTTCCAGCCATTCTCGTCGTGCCGCTCGCCGGAATGCTGATTCGGTAACGAATTCTGATCCATTCCGCCGGAGTCTTCGTCCAATTAGAGGATGAGACAGTTTCTTGCGCTGGTGGTACTTAGTGTTTCAACTCTCCTAGCTGCGGATGTGGCGGATATGGATGGCGTATGGGTGCTGAATGTCGCCCGCTCAAAATGGAATTCCGCTCCCAAGCCCGAATCCGGACGGCTCGTCATTGAGCATCAGGAACCGAAACTGAAATACGAACGAACCTTCAACACCTCAACTGCCGGCGACAACAGCATGAAGTTTGACGGTCTCATCGACGGCAAGGAGCACGACGGCATTACGGCCACGCGCCTTTCGCCCTTTTCCATTCTCTTTGCTACAAAAGCGGACGATGGGGCAAGCCTTGAGATCACCGTCACCATGACGAAGGATGGCCGTCACATCGTTCGCCGCATCCTGTCCAGTGGCGGTTCAGGTAAGCTCGTCTGGACCGAACTCTACGACAAACAGTAACCGTTAATCTTCCGGACGTCGCGCATCATCAACCAAGGGTGCCTCCTGAACAGTCGCTCGTAGTCGGAATTTCAGGCAGCCTCCGCGCGGGCAGCTATACCACCATGGCGGTCGCCACCGCGCTTCGCGGTGCGGAGGAAGCCGGTGCGAGCATCCGGCTGATCGACCTCCGCGATTACCGGCTGCCCCTGAGTACGGGTGCAACGGACGATGCCACCTATCCCGATTCGTTGAAAGCGCTCCGCGAATTGGTAAAGTCAGCCTCTGGAATCATCCTCGGCACTCCGGAGTATCACGGCAGCTTCAGCGGCGTCCTCAAGAATGCGCTCGACCTGATGGGGTTCGATGAGTTTGAAGGAAAGATGATCGGCCTCGTCGGTGTTTCCGGCGGGCAGATCGGTGCCTTCGACGCGCTAAATAGCCTGCGCAACGTGGGCCGTGCGCTACATGCATGGGTTGTCCCGGAACAGGCATCCATCCCCGAAGCCTGGAAGGCTTTCAACGCGGATGGTTCGGTGCGGAACTCCCAGCTAAATGAGCGATTGAAAACAGTAGGCCGCCAGGTGGCCCGGTTCGCTTTCCTGCACGCCCGTGAGAAAGACCTCGCCTTCGTCAAAGCCTGGGAACAGGCGCCGCCCAACCCCGGCGGTTAGTTTACTTCGACCAGATTGTCACCAGAATCTCGACTCGATTCTGCGAGGATTGCAGGAAAAATCCTCGCGAGCCGCTGTTATCGAAGGCGCGATTCAGCCAGCGCGTGTAGCGCACCTCTGGTGATAGGCGTAGCGGTCCTAAAGGCAAATCCACGCCTCCCCCCATTACAATTCCGTGGCTGACATCGTAATCTGTCTTCTGATCGAAAATCTGCCGCGTCCGATTTCCGCTAAGGTCCGCCAGGATCGAATCGAAGTGGGTGGATCCGCGCAAACTTCGCGGGACATACCCTCCCTCGAAAAAAATCGGCCGGACCGGCTCAAACTTGGCTAAAACGGGAAACTCCCAGGAATCGGCCCGCCACGACTGGTTGAAAATATTTCCAAAAATCGCGTCGCTGCTGCGCAGTCCGAAGCGGCTATAGAGAGCGTCCACTTCCACCGCGAACCGAAACGGAAGCTTCACCTCCAGGGCAGGGCCAATCAGGTATCGTTTGGACTCGGAAGTTCCAGATCCCTCCAACTCACCGCTGGCGCGGACGCCTCCTTTGGCACCGATGGAGAGGGTCTGGCAAAGGCAGGGGAGACAAACCAAAACACACAATGCAATTCGGCGCACAACCCTAAGACCCGCCGAACCACAAAACTGCTACACCCACACGGCAGGAAAACAGTTCCAAAAATACAATCGCCGCGCATAGCTGCTGGTCAAGCTGCCATGCACGGCGAAAAACTCCAGAAAAGGGTTAAACTACGCCTTCGGCGCGTTGTCGGTGGTCTTCTTGCCCTTCTTTCCACCCTTCTTCTTCATCTTGCCATCGGCCGGCTTGTCATCGGCTGCGAAGGTAACGGCGCTGGTCGAAATCACGAGGGCGAGGCCGAGCATGAGGCTCATGAACTTTTTCATTTGGTTTAATTCTCCTTGGATGTGAGGACGTGTACGTCTCAGGAGTATGATTGCAAGCCCACATGAACCCGCTCTTAAGGCACTGTTAAAATCCCTTCATTGAAAAACACGTTCACAACTTTTTTCAGAAAGTTTTTCGCACCTGCGAAACAAGCTAAATGGCTGAAGCCATAGACATTTTCCGGCACACCCTAGTCACCGCGTCCGCGCCGTGAAGCCCGCAGCCCGGTTCACGCTCCAAATATTATTAAAACGTTATGAAGAAACTGGCCCTGGCGAAACTGCTGGCAAAACAGACAAGTGTGTCCACTGGCGCTGCCGCGGACGACCTCGACCGTGTGGTACACGACATCTTGAAAAACCTGCGGCAGGGAAAGGCCGCCTCGGTCCCCAATCTGGGCGAATTTGTTCCCGATAAAGACGCGGTCGTGCGATTCAAGAGAGCCCGTGCCAAGCAATAACGAAGTCGGCCGCATTCTGAGGGCCTGCCTCGATACCGGCCGCAGCGTGGAAATGGATGGTTTAGGCGTCCTGATTCCCAAACCGGACGGCCAATTCGAATTCCGCGCGGAAACGCGGCCCAAAGTCTTTCTCGCCTACGTGGAGGAAGATCTGATCGAAGTGCGCCGCCTGGCCGATGCGCTTCAGAACGCGGGCTTTCACCCCTGGCTGGATAAGCGGAAACTGCTGCCCGGTCAGGATTGGCCGCGATCCATCCAGCAGGCCATCGAGGTATCGGACTTCTTTGTTCCCTGCTTCTCCCGGCGCTCTACGTATAAGAGGGGAACTTTTCAATCCGAACTTCGCCATGCGCTGGAGTGTGCCGCCGAAATGCCGCTCGACGAAATATTCATTGTTCCCCTTCGGCTTGAGCCGTGCGAAGTGCCCAAGCGGATCAGCGATTGCCTGCAATATGTGGACGTCTACCCCAATTGGGAAAAAGGCGTGAACCGCATCATCGCGTCAATGAGGAAGCAGATGAAGTTATACGAGAGCAGAAGACAATTGCTGGCCGGTTGATCTATTTCTGCCCCAGCTTCTTCTTCACCAGATTAGCTTCTTTGCCCTCCGGCTCAATCGCCAGATACTTCTTAAAAGCTTCCTGTGCGCCCGGCTTGTCTTTCAGCTTCTCTCGCGACTCGCCAAGCCGGAATGCGGCATCCGCCAGGCTCGGATTCCATTTCAGAGCCTCTTCAAAGCGGTGCGCCGCGGCCTTATACGAGCCCTTCTTGAAGTAGTAGTTCCCAATCCGTACTTCCTTCGAAGCCTGCAAAGGGTTGAAAGTGTATTCTTTGGGCGGGATGGCAACGTCTTCTTCCGGCGGCTCCTGATATTGCGGTTCCGCCTTTTCCTGCTTGCCTTTATCCTGGGCGAAAATTGCGCCGTGTGCGGCCAGAATTACCACGCCGAGCCGAAGCCATGTCACACTTGAATTATAGCCTTCCGATGGACCTCCGTGACAAAGTAGCGCAATTACCGCTTCTGCCCGGAGTGTATCTTTACAAGGACGCCCACGGCACCGTAATCTACGTCGGCAAGGCCAAGATCCTGCGCGCCCGGGTTCGCAGTTACTTCAACGAAGACCGCCTAGCCGAGCCCAAAACGGGCACCCTGATCGCCGAAGCCCGCGACATCGATTTCATCGAAGTAGACAACGAAAAAGAAGCGCTCGCCCTCGAAAACAACCTCATCAAGCAGTGGAAGCCCCGCTTCAATGTCCTGCTTCGCGACGACAAGACCTATCCCTACATCAAAGTCGTCAACGAAAAGTATCCCAGGGTGTTTGTAACCCGCAGGCTGCGCAAGGACGGCTCATCCTATTTCGGTCCCTATTTTCCTGGAAACCTCGCCCACCGGCTGGTGCACTTCATTCACCGCCATTTCAAAATACCTTCGTGCAAGGTGGATTTCTCCCGAACGCACACCCACCCCTGCCTGCAATATCACATCCACCGCTGCCTGGGTCCCTGCGTCGCCGGGTTAACCACCGATGAAGCTTATGCCGACGCCGTCCGCAACGTAAAGCTGTTCCTCGAAGGACGCACGCGCGACCTGACCGCCAATCTCCGCCGCCGCATGCAGGAAGCCTCCGAAGCCATGCGCTTTGAAGAAGCCGGCGGCCTGCGCGATCTCATCACCACCGTGGAAGAGATGGAAGAGAAGCAGAAGATGGCCGCGGCCGAAGGCGATAACATCGATATCTTCGCCTACTACGCCGAGCCGCCGCTGATCGCCGTAAATCTCTTCCACCTGCGCAACGGCCGCATTGTGGACCGCCGCGAACTGTTCTGGGAAGATCAGATGGATTTCGATCCACCCGAGTTTTTCTCCGCCCTCCTGAAGCAGGTTTATTTGAACCAGGACTATATCCCGGCGCTGATCCACGTTCCCGTGGAGTTTGAGGATCTCGAAGTCCTGCAGGATCTCCTCTCTGAAAAGCGAGGCCGAAAAGTTGAAATTCACACGCCGCAGCGCGGCCAGAAGAAAGCCATGCTGTCGCTCGTGGAAACCAACGCAAAGCACAGTTTTGATTCCCGTTTCCGCGTGCTCACGCCGTCCTCGCTGGCCATTCAGGAAGCCTTGCAGGATGCCCTGACCCTGCCCGAACCGCCGAAGCGCATCGAGTGTTTTGACATCTCCCACATTCAGGGAACAGACAAAGTAGCCAGCATGGTCGTCTGGGAAAACGGCCGCATGAAGAAGGCCGATTACCGCAAGTTCATCATCCGCTCCGTGCAGGGAAACGACGATTTCGCCTCCATGGCCGAAGTGGTCACGCGCCGCTATTCCAAGTTGCAGGAGGAAAACCAGCCTTTCCCCGGGCTGATCCTCATCGACGGTGGACTCGGCCAGTTGCACGCGGCCGCCGACGCATTAGAGGCCATCGGCGTAATCAATCAGCCCATCGCCTCCATCGCCAAACGGGAGGAATGGATCTACGTCCTTGGCCAGGAGGATGAGCCGGTTGTGCTCGACAAGTTTTCCCCAGTGCTGCACCTGGTCCAGACCATTCGCGATGAGGCCCACCGCTTCGCGGTCACGTTCCATCGCACCCGCCGCAACGCCAGGACGCTCACGTCGGAACTCGAAGATGTTCCCGGCATCGGCGCCCGTACCATGCAGAAGCTGTTGCGGGAATTCGGCAGTTCAGAGCGTGTCCGGGCCGCTTCGGAAACGGAATTGAGCAGAATTGCCGGTCCCGCGGCAGCCCGCAAGCTGCGGGCCTTCTATGCGGAAAAAAGGCCTGCGTTACCGCCCGTCCTGCAGTAGGAGGGCGCAAGGAAGCGGCACAGGGCTTGGCTGACGAAATGATCGTGCGCCGCGACCTCTTCCGGGAAAGTAGCAATCTCCATTTGACTCCGGCCGGCCAGGCAGTATGGGACGAGGCCGATTTTTTCGGTAGTGTCCTAAACCTGCGTTGAACAAATTTTCCAGAGCATTGCCTTAACAAGCGCTTGCTGTCACGATAGAAGGATGGGATCATCCACGCGACGCGATCTAAAAGCGCTGTACCGAATCATCACGCAAGCCGACGCCGTTCTGGCGATAATACACAAGCCTGATTCATCCGTAACGAGTGCCCGCGAGTCCCTTACGACTGCACTGGCGCTCACCAAGGATCTAGTGCAGCGATCCGAGAAATCTGCCCAGGTCAACCCTGCCGCAGAGCTTGGGGCTAAGGGCGGACAGAAGACGGCGGAAAGTGGGTCTGAATACTTTAAACGCATCGCAGCCATGCGAAAGACTAGAGCCGGGGGAAGGCCAAAAACTACAGATCAATGAATCATGCTTTATTGATCCGTGATCCATAGCTTGTTCATAGTTGCTATCCATTGACTTTACGTCTGCGGTTCGTCTATGATCTAAGACATGCAGGCGATACGTGAACTCGAACAACTCCAGCGCCGCCTAGAAGCGCAGATCGCTCTAATTCAGGCGGAACTAGACACCATCTCAAAAACCATCAAGATCCTTGAACGGGAGACGCCAGGGGCAGCGGCGCAGATGACCGTTCCTGTTGTCGCTTCAGAGCAACGCATTCCGCCTACGCCAATCACCGAACCTAAGGCTATAGGTCTTTCGGATCTATGTAGGCAAATAATGGGAGATCATTGGATGGCTCCGGTGGATGTGAGAGACCAACTCATGGAAATGGGATATCACAACACAGACAAGGGAAAACTACTATCGTCTGTGTACGCCACCCTAAAACGTCTATCTGACAGCGGGGAAATGGAGTCAAGAAAAGAATCGGGACGAACGGAATTTCGCAGACGGCTTTTACCCCAAGCTGCCTGACCATAACTTCTGCCATAAAAAGCAGAACCCCGGTGTTACTAGCACCGGGGATTCTAATTGCAGGAGGGTTTAGTGTATCTAAACCTTAGTACGAAAAGACTTCGGATTACCATCCGAGTCAGACGTGGTGTTGTAACTGTACGCTTCAAGGTGCCTCCATAAAAGCACCTTACTGAAGATCGCGGGGCCTACCAGCCCCGCCTTTCGTTTAGATTCTATCACAATAATTTTTAGCCCTGAACTGATATTTTGCGTTGACAAACAGCAAGCGCTTGCTGTAATATAGATTTATGAGCAGCCAAACCAAGCCGACAATGAGGTGCACCGAATGCAAGATTGAATGCCGTCGGTTTGGCAAGCACCGGCACCGGCACACCTTCATCAATGGCGGCTTTGATCGTCCATCGGCCT
>JBDUEM010000065.1:0-29723 GCA_040002435.1 Bryobacteraceae bacterium | reverse complement strand
CGAGGGGCGTACTTACAACAGCCGCTTGCAGTTGACGACGAACGGGTCGCTCACGCAGGCCGCCATGAGCTTTCCGTATACTTATTTGGCGACGGCGAACAAGGGCAGATCACGTCGATGACGAACATCGTGAGCGGTGAGACGGTGAGGTATGGACCGCTCGACGCTTACCATCCGCATGGGTAAGGACAAGAAGGATCGCATGATTCCGTTGGGTGACGAGCCGCTGGGGGTCGTGCCATATGTTCGGGCACACGATGGCCATACTGATGCTCGGATACCCCGATCTGAAGCGAGGCAGATTTACACTCCCGTGGCCATCTGCCAGCTTCAGAAAATGCACCCGGCTACGCATCCTAGTCGACTTCAATCGGAGTCACCGAGGCGGCGGGACCGCCCAATTCGAATTCTCAAGAACGTGGAACGAAGTAAATGCCGCACCATTAAAACGGAGACCGAGGGCTGCAACTCCAAAGCCCGAAGTTAGAAACTCAATGGCACCGCGCCTTCCCGCGGTGGATACCCAGGTGTCGGGCAGCGTAAAAGCCGTGTGACTGTAGGACCCAAGCCTGACGGTGCGTTGATCAATGATTTGTCCGGCTTGGTTCCTGATATAGACAGGAATAACGACGGCTTCTGTTGTTGGATTTGCGATCGCGATTGCCGTTGTGAAACTGGTGTTATCAAACAACAATACGAAGTGATTATCGTATTGGCTGACGATCGGCACTACCGCCTCTTGATCGGCACGGCCCGCTACGGACTGCCGGAATATTGCCATCCCGCCGACCGAATCGTTGTTGCTTTGCGATAATAAAGCCCATCCCTGCGTGAGATTTGCGCCTGATCCCAGAGTTTCGAATTGGATACTGCCGGCCGCATCGAGCGTTACGTCAAGCCCTCTAACCGAGCCCTGGCCCAGGATCTGCACATAAAGATCTCGCCCGTCGTCGTTAAAAAAGAGGACCTGAAAAGTAACGCTATGACTCTCCAGGTTGACGAAGAACAAACTAGTCTTCCAGGAACCCCCATCTACAAACTGTGGGATTACACGATCACCCGGCGAAACGACAACCTGTTTTTGCCCCATCTTCTTGCTGTTGTCACGACGCTCTTGCAACAATTGCTCATTAAGCCTATCGTTGGCACTCGAGATGGCTAATCCAGTCACCGTCTGCGCCATCGACGACGATGCAAACATCAATGCTATGGCCGCTATTTTATCTATTCTCATGATCCCCCTTCGTAAACCTGCCTAACCGGTAACTACTCCTAAGGTCTGCCTCACGTTGAACACCGGGTTGACCTTTCCGTCACGAAACCGTTTCGAGCGCGAGCAACACGTAGGGCGTAGAGCATGTACATCGCCACATCCGAAGCGGGGGAACAATCTACCAGTTATCGTGGCTAAGCTTGGTAGGCCCAGACTATTCGCTTTCCTAGTCGCAGGGATCCCACGCACGACCGAAGTAACCTCCGGGGTGGGCAACCTACCTCCGATGGCCTTCCAATGCGGGCTGCAGTCTGTGAACTGCTTACCGGGGCGAATCAGACCGCAAATAGCTTGAACGCTAATGCAATTTATAGATACCCGTAAGGATCGCCGGATGCGATCGCCACGGTTTGCGGTCCCTAGTCTGTCGGCTCGCCGAGAGGTGGATCGGTCCTTTTATTCTTCTGATCGCGGAGCCGCCCCAAAGTGCTCTCGATGGTTCTGGCCATCTTTGCAGAAGCACCGTTTACTGCTTCGTCCACAGTTCCGGCATGATGAGTGACGACAACGGGCGGGCGACCTTCGAGGCGGGCCTCTATCAGGCAACGCTGGTCGCTTGGTCCGCTTTTGTTCCCGTTCTCATCACTAAGATGCACCTCTACCCGGGTGATGTGATCGTTGACCAGGCTCAGGGCGCTCTCAACCACGCCACGGAAGTGATTGGCCAGGGCTTCGCGACCCTCGATGTTATGGTCCGTATTGATTTGAATCAGCATAATATTTTCCTGTAAGGTTCGTTTGCTTCAGTAGCGGTAAGTTGCGGCCAAGCCAGTCCTCGTCGGCATGTGCTCCGCTGGAAGGACAAGCACTTGGCCGCCCATTCGCCCTACCAGTTCGCCGAGGTCGTCGAGAACGTCGTCGGCCCGGGAATCCCCGACACCGGCGGCTGCGACGTCGCCCGTGGTGAGGTCAAGCCTGCCGGAAATCTGGCGGTCGGACTCAATGGATAACGTCGCCACCCGCCCGGCAGCCGCGGCGTGCGCAACTTCTGCCAAGGCGTCACTTCCAAGCCCGAGAGACTTCGCCTTCCCAAACTCATCGGCCAAGGTAGCCAGCCGCGCCTGAAATTGCTGCTCTATTATTCGCCACGCGCGTTCGCGGAGGTCGCCGACCGGCAGGGCGCTGGGATGGATCGGCAGCCCGTCCGCAACCAGAAAGGGATTGTGGCTTACCTGGCGAAAAAGATGATGATGTTCGGGCAGCGCTGCCAGAATCAAGGGCAGGCCCGAGGGCCGGGAATGGTGTTCGAGCACAGCGCGGTCGACCGCGCGGAAAAATCGCTCCGCGTCAATCTGGACCTCGTCTCGTCTCCCCCCGTCGGCGTGATGCATGGGAGAGCTGCCCTGACCAACGCCGCCGTAGGAGGCGACCGTCTGATGCGAATCGGTCAGCTCACCGCCCAGCGCTTCGGTCATGGTACGCGGAACTCCTGGAGCCGGATCGATTCCATCCAGAGAATCGCGGCTTCCTTCGAGCAACTCAATCTTCTCCAGGCTCAATCCCAAGATCTGGTAGCGGCCAATCGACTGCAGGAAACGCCGCAGGGGTTTGGTGTGAAAGCTGTCTGCAACCACGGCCAGTTCGGATACAGGCTGCTGTAGCCGGAAGACCCGGAATAGGGCCGGCCCGCCAAGCACGGCCAAGCCATCCAGCGTGTGTTCCCAGAAGGCGTGATCGCGACCGAGAGCTTCAAATCGCTCTAGAGTGACTCGGGTCTCCACGTCCGGATACTTCTGACGGAGGGAAGTCTCCAGTTCTTTAACGAGATTACGAAACCGTATCGGGTCTTGCTGATTTTCGGGCCGGTGCCGATGTGTGGGCTGGTAAAGCGAAAGGCACGGCGGCTGTTGCAACGCTGCCAACTCCGTAAGTGATTCAACGGTTAGCAAAGTCTGATTGTGATTCATTTGTTATCTCCTGTTTTTTTGTTTGAGCCGGCTTGGTTGTTTTGAACGGTGTCTCATCGAGGCACGGCGCCGGGTTGCTCGCCGAGCCCCTGGCCGAAGGTCCAAGTGCTGATCCTGTTGCCCATGATTTACTTGTGACTGCTCTTCTTGCCCTCCCGCTGTTTGCGAACGACTTCCAATTCCTGGCGGCGCATCTGTGGTCCCGGAGAGCCAGCCTAAGCCTTATGCACTCCTCAAAAATGATTGGAGCGACGATCCGCATGGCGTGGCGTCGGTTTTCGTAGTTCTCGAGTAATCGGCATGGATTCGAAGTATTCGGAGCCTCCTCGTCAAGTAAGGATTCCATCTCTCGCGGTTGAAACATTCCCAACGCATCATCCTTAGCTCGAATCACCGGACCTTTCCTTATGTCGCATTGATCAGAATGTTGACCTCCCCGATCATTTGGGAGCGCGGGACATCGGACTCTTCTCGCGGCGCCGCGCACAAACCATGCGCAGGCGGCAACATATACCTAGTTTCTGGCCCATCGCGCATAAATTGCCGGGGTTGCTATCGGGTGGGACTAACCAGCCGCCCTGTTTTCTGCCCCGGCAGGTTACTTGGAGCCTACTGTCATCAGCGTGCACGCGTATCGCCATACCGAACCCGGCGAGCAGGAGTAAGCGGTAGTAGGCTTTCCCCGGCCGGCGGCGGATTGCGTGGCCTCGATTACACTTAACGGCCACCAACCTGCTGTTTCCAATGCAGGGTGGAAAATCATAAATGAATTTTGTTCTACAACGCTCACGCGTTTGTACATTGACTTATTCCGTTGTGCTCGCATCTTTATTGCTGGCCGCGGCACAGCCTTCCATGGCGGAAGACGAAACCACAATGACTGGCACTGTGGCGTCATTCTCGAGAAATACGCTGACTCTCAAAAGTGCTAACGGCCAGTATCAGCTTTTCGTAGTCGATCGCAACACACGCAAACCCGCAACGCTCGCGCAGGATTCCAACGTGCGCGTTACTTCGATTTCTGGCGACGAGCCGGGAGTTCGGTTGGCTAAGCAGATAACTGCTTTTGACCCATCTACCGCCAATCAGACGTCGTCAGAGGGTCCAGTGGTTCCTCCGGAAATCCGCCGCGTGGAACGGGATATTGAACGCCAGGCGCTCCGTTTTCAACTGGGCGTCCGAGCGGGAGTTGCTTTGGATCCCGAACTCGTACTGATTGGAGCGCAGGTGCAAATCGGCCCATTCTTCAGCCAGGACGTGTTTTTTAGGCCGAATGTTGAATTTGCGTATGGCGAAGTTACCGCTCTTTTCGCTTTGAATCCGGAAGTGATCTATCGTTTGCCGATGTCTTCGCGGCAAGGGCGTTGGTCGACATATGTGGGCGCCGGCCCGGGATTCAATTTCCTGCACCAGAATTTTGAGCGGACCGACGGTTCAGGCAAGCGAATCGACTTTGGAGATTTTCATAGTGACGTAGGACTGAATATTTTGGGCGGAATTCGGTACAGGGGAGGCATGTTTGCGGAGTTGAAGACCTCGGTTTATTCGGATCCCTCACCGACACTCCGTCTGATGGTCGGGTACAACTTTTAGCCATCGATACAGGGAGGTAACTAGGCCTCTTTATGTGCTGGAGACGCCGGGCGTGATCGGGTGCGCAACGCCAATTGCGCAGCCCGGCGTGCCGAAGTGAGATTAAAGCGGCACGAAGAATGCAAGAGAAGAACCAGGTGGAATCCGGAAAAGCGATGCCATTCTTAGTAAGAGAGCCAAAATCAGCCATCATTGCAACCATTTGTTGTGCCGTACTGGCGGGGACGCTGTCTTCATGCGATCATGCGCAAAAGCCGGCACCAGAGCCCCGGATCGAAGCTGCTGCGGGTCGCAACCTGACAGGTGCCACGTTTGATCACTCGCCCGGCGATCCGGCGGGCGAGTGGCGTAGCCAAGCGCGCGATTACGCTAATACGCGCTATAGCACTCTGGATCAAATTAATGTTTCGAACGCCAAGACGTTACGAATCGCCTGGACCTTTTCTGACGGGACCCAGGGCGGGCATGAAGCGGCTCCGCTGGTGGTTGATAACACAATGTACGTTGTCACGCCCTTTCCCGACGTTCTTTACGCACTGGATTTGACCAAGCCGGGCCAACCGATCAAGTGGAGTTTCGCTCCGAACCCAAATCCTATTGCAAAGGGAAAGGCTTGCTGCGACACCGTCAACCGCGGCTTGGCTTACTCCGGTGGCAAGCTGATCTACAACTTGCTGGATGCTCACACGGTGGCGGTGGACGCTAAAACCGGCAAGGAGGCCTGGCGCATAAAGATGGGCAATGTTGAGTCTGGCGAAACAATGACCATGGCGCCGTTCGTTATCGGCAACAAGGTTCTTGTAGGCAACAGCGGTGGGGAAATGGGTGTATGGGGTTGGATAGCGGCGCTCGATGTGGCGACGGGCAAGGAATTATGGCGCGCATACAGCACTGGATCCGATGAGAAGGTGAGGATCGGTGCGGACTTCAAGCCGTTTTACGATCAGTTCAAGGGGAAAGACCTCGGCATCAGCACTTGGCCCGCAGGCATGTGGAAGCACGGCGCCGGTACCGTTTGGGGCTGGATTTCCTATGATCCGCAATTGAACCTGGTTTATTACGGCACCAGCAACCCGGGCCCTCGCGTTCCGGAACAGCGGCCCGGCGCGAACTTATGGACGAGCGCCATTTTTGCCCGTGATGCCGACACGGGAATGGCTCGCTGGGCCTACCAAACCACGCCGCACGATCAATGGGACTACGACGGCGTGAACGAGAATCTCCTGATGGATCTTCCGATTAACGGCCAGACCCGGAAGGTACTAGTGCACTTTGATCGCAATGCGTACGCTTACACAATGGATCGTGCCACCGGCGAGGTACTGCTGGCGACGCCTTTCGCTTATCAGAACTGGTCCAGCGGGTTCGATATGAAGACCGGTGTACCGCTCATTAATAAAGACAAGGAACCACATGCGGAAATCAAACTGACCAATCTCTGTCCACCCGATATCGGCGGTAAAGATTGGCAGCCTTCAGCCGCCTCACCGCGAACGGGCTTGGTCTACGCCGCGATTTTCAATATCTGCATGGATGTTACCGACCACAAGGCTTCCTATATTCCCAGCACTCCTTACGACGGCATGGAGATGCACCGCTACCCCGCGCCAGGCGGAAATTTGGGCGAGTTTATGGCATGGAACCCCGTTACAGGTAAGAAGGCGTGGTCGATCAAGGAAACGTATATGACGATGAGTGGGGTTCTAGCTACCGCGGGAGATCTAGCGTTCTATGGCACCGCTGACGGCTGGTTTCGCGCGGTAGACGCCCGCGACGGCAAGGTGCTCTGGTCCCAAATGCTGGGCTCAGGCATTATTGGTCAACCAATGACGTTCCTGGGTCCCGATCATCGTCAATACATTGCAATTTCAGCGGGCGTGGGCGGGGCTGCGACGGTGCGCGCCGACGTCATGGCGCAAAGGCCGGCCGGTTTCCCGCCCGGAGGAAATACTCTTTATGTGTTTTCAATTGGCGGTGATACGCTAACCGCCGAACCGGGCCAATCTACGGGCAGCAGTAGCGCAAGCGGTGTCCCTTCGCCGACGTCCAAAAATGGGGCCATGAGATAAGCCATGAAGGAGCATCCCATTCCGTTTGTCCTCGGTATCCTTTTCGTCTGGTTACCTTTGTTGTGCAGCTCCTGCGGCCGCTTTCAAGGCGGCAGCACGACAGCTCCGGAAAGCACGCGCGGGCTTCCTGCTGAAGATGCCGTTGCGCGGGTACCCGTGGGTCAAGTGGCCGGCGCGCCCACGCTCAGCGTTGTGAGCCTCTCGATTGCCAATCCCCACCAGGACAACCCGCAAGCTATTAAGCAGGGCCACGAACTTTTTATCAAAATGAACTGCGCCGGGTGTCACGGGTACAACGGGAAGGGGAATATGGGACCCGACCTGAGCGATACTTACTGGCGCTACGGCGGGCTGCCAGTTCAGATCTACATGAGCATCCGGGATGGCCGGTCCAACGGCATGCCAGCGTGGGGCGTCGCCCTGCCTTCCGACGACTTCTGGAAACTGGTTTCCTTTGTGCAATCGCTCGGCGGTAGCGTGCCCGTGGCAGATTATCGTCATGCCCGGCAAGGTGACCGAGCGGGAGAACAAGTCTCCCCTAACGCCCAAGGGAACGCACAGCAGGATTCGCCACCGCCCATCGTTACGCTGCCAACAATCGCACCGCTGCCGTCCACGCCAGGATCTGTTGAAAGGCCCAATCCATCCACGCCGTTGAAGTCAGGTGCACCGCCGTTATGAGAACCTGCTTCGTGAGCCTTTCCGGGAGCTTGCTCTCGCCGCTGGCACTCTGCGCGGAAGGTCCGATGTCGTATGAGCGCACCTTCGGACCGGCCGTGGATCCTATTACCCAGCTTGGATGGGGCCTCGGCATCATCTCACTGGTAGTCATCGTAGTCATAACGGTGCTTCTGCTGGGCGCCCTCTTCCGCAGCCGTGCCCCATCCGCGGATCCCCGGGGACTTGCGGTGAGTAGCGAAACCGGGGGAATGTCATGGATCTACATCGGAGTTGGGATTTCTTCGGTTGTGCTTGCAGCGTGTATGGTATGGACGCTGACCACTATAAATGCTGTGGCGCGGCCGCTAAGTTCGCCGGCACTCACCGTGCAGGTGACCGCGTCGCAGTGGTGGTGGGCCGCGCGTTACGAGAGTGCAGCCCCAGCTCGTATTTTCACAACGGCGAATGAAATTCACATTCCGGTTGGCCAGCCCGTGCGTTTTGAGTTGATCAGCGGAGATGTGATTCACTCCTTCTGGATCCCCCAGTTGGCCGGCAAGATGGATGTGATTCCCGGACAGACTAATCGCATGTGGCTAGAGGCTAGCCGGGCGGGTGTCTATCGTGGTCAGTGCGCAGGGTTTTGTGGCGTACAGCACGCCCACATGGCTCTGGTAGTAGTCGCGGATCCGCCGGAAACCTTTGCTTCCTGGCAAGATGATCAGATCGAAAGTACTCGGCCCCCAGTCACTGCCGACACGATTCGCGGCCATGAGGTGTTTCAGACACATTGCGCGGCTTGCCATACCATTCGCGGTACGACCCCGGCGGGAATACGCGGACCTAACTTAACGCATCTGATGAGCCGCGGCACGTTGGCTGCCGGACTGTTGCCAAACACGCGAGGCAATCTGGCGGGCTGGATCGCCAATGCTCAGTCGCTGAAACCTGGCGCTCGCATGCCCGATCAAAACCTGTCAGGTCCAGAGTTGTTGGCTGTAACGGCTTACCTGAGTACGCTGCACTGAGGAGATGCTAATTGGCAATCGAAGAAACCCCGCGCACTCCCGTAATTGCAAACAAGGCTGATGATCCCCGGTATGCTGAGAAGCTGAAGCAAATCTGGGAAAGTAGTCCTGGACTTGGCGGCTGGCTTTCCACTGTCGATCATAAGGAGATCGGCATACGGTACATTGTTACCGCCTTTCTGTTTCTTCTCATCGGGGGCCTGGAAGCTCTGGTAATGCGCTTGCAACTGGCGCAACCCAACGCAAGGGTATTGACACCCGAACAGTACAATCAGGTCTTCACCATGCACGGCGTGACGATGATTTTTCTTTACGCTCTGCCGGTGCTTTCCGGTTTCAGTAATTATCTTTGGCCCCTATTACTGGGCTCGCGTGATATGGCGTTTCCACGGCTAAATGCAATCTCGTACTGGATATTTCTGTTCTCGGGTCTATTCCTTTACAGCAGCTTTATTGTCGGCAAAGCTCCTGACGATGGATGGTTTAATTATGTGCCGTACGCGTCCCGCACATACAACCCTGGGCCAAACATTGATGTATACGCGCTGAGCATGGTTTTTCTGGGCATCTCCACAACTGTCGGCTCGATAAACTTCCTGGTTACCTTGGCACGTACGCGGGCGCCCGGGATGTCCATCAACCGCATGCCCATCCTGGTGTGGGGAACGTTGACCGCCTCGGTAGGAAATTTGCTCGCCGTTCCGGCCGTGAGTCTGGCCTTTCTCATGTTGTGGATGGATCGGCAGCTGAACACGCACTTCTTCGATAGCACGCTAGGCGGACAACCGTTACTTTGGCAGCATCTATTTTGGATGTTCGGCCACCCGTGGGTCTATGCAATCGTGCTCCCGGCGATGGGCATCGTTTCCGATGCACTGCCCACATTTTGCCGCCGGCCACTGGTCGGTTACACCGCGGTAGCACTTTCAACGGTCACGACGATGATACTGGGCTTCGGTGTATGGCTGCATCACATGTTCGCAACGGGCCTGCCGTTGCTGTCGCTTTCCTATTTCAGCGCCGCCAGCATGACCATCGTGGTTCCGAGTTCGGTGGCAGTGTTCGCATGGGTGGCCACCATCTGGACGGGTCGGCCGGTGTTCACCGCGGCATTCCTGCACTTTGCCGGATTCGTTCTCCTCTTCGTAATTGGTGGCGTCTCGGGATTTATGACGGCGGCCGTGCCTGTCGACTGGCAGCTCAACAGCACCTATTTCGTTGTGGCCCACTTGCATTACGTCCTCATTGGCATAAACGTGTTCCCCGTGATTGGCGGCATCTATTACTGGTTCCCTAAATTTACCGGCCGCATGATGCGGGAAACCCTGGGAAAGTGGAGCTTCTGGATTATGTTTACGGGCTTCAACGTCGCTTTCTTTCCGATGCATATCCTTGGGATCGAAGGCATGCCGAGGCGTGTTTACACCTACACGGACGGGCTCGGCTGGGGTACCCCCAATCTAATTGTCTCGGTCGGCGCTTTCGTGTTTGCATTCGGAATCCTGCTCTTCCTGATCAATGTTCTCCTGAGTCTTAGGGGGGGTGAGCGGGCGGTCAATAATCCCTGGGATGGTTCATCGCTGGAATGGTCCACTCCTTCTCCCCCGCCCGCCTATAACTTCGCGGTCATACCTGTAGTCGCCAGCCGTTATCCTTTGTGGGAGAGCCGAATGAATGGGAAACCGGATCGGAGTTCGGTGAATGAGGGCATGGCCCTTGATATTGGCCGTGAGACTATCGGAACGACCGCGCTAGACGCTGAACCGGATATCATCCTGAAAATGCCGGGCAACACGTACACCCCGTTGGTGGTTACGCTGGGCATGACACTTTTCTTTATCAGCCTGTTGCTGCACTTATGGCTGTGGGGCGGCTTTGCCGTACTGTTGATCCTGGTAGCCAGTGTAGTTTGGCTGTGGCCCCGTCGCGCACTTGGCCAGGTCGATGTGAGTCATGACTGAAGGTTTCATTGCCAATCGTCCACTCCCTGTGGGCAGCAAAGGCCATCGCGCCTCCGGTTGGTGGGGCATGTTGGCGCTCATCCTGACGGAATCGTGCCTGTTTGCGTACTTGTTCTTCAGCTATTTCTATCTGGCATCGCACGCAGTGGGACAGTGGCCTCCCAACGGTCCGCCGGACCTGACGATTGCGGTTCCGGGCACATTCATCCTGATCGCCGGCAGCGTGGCTATGTGGTGGGGTGAACGTGGAATCGAGCGCGGCCGACCGGGACAGTTGCTGATCGGACTGGTGGCGGCACTGGTTCTCGGACTTGCCTTTATCGTCCTGGAACTGAAAGAGTGGAGCGGCCAGCCCTTCACGCTTTCCACCAGCGTCTACAGTTCCCTGTACTTAACCATAACCGGGTTTCACTTGCTGCACGTGGCCGTGGGCATGCTGATGCTAGCTGCCCTGTTGCTTTGGACCGCGTTAGGGTATTTCGGTTCCGCACGTCACTCCGCGGTATCGATCGGTGGCATCTACTGGCACTTCGTCACTGTCGTGTGGCTCGGGGTTCTCTTTACCTTTTATGTTGTGCCGCGTTTGAGTTAACGGTATGCCTGACAACGCTGTGTCTTCGCCAAGATTCACCCATCCGTCGCCGCATCGCGCTCGCATTGGCGTCATCCCGCTTTGGTTCGGCTTGGGCGCCGCTCCTCTGGCCTGGGCGTTACAACTGCTATCCAGCACCGCGCTGGCAGGCCGCGACTGCTTTCCACACCAGAACCCACTCGCGGAACCCTTTTTTCCAGGCCTGTGGCCGGTCTTGTTGGCTATCAGCTGCACTGGAATCACACTTGCCGTAGCGGGCGGCGGAGTGGCATGGCGAAATTGGCGCAAGACCCGCGATGAACTGCCTGGCTCTGCTCACCATCTCCTGGACGGGGGTGAGGGCAGAACGCGATTCATGGGGCTGTCCGGAATGATCGCCAGCGCGTTATTCCTCATCGCGCTGATTTTCGGCACGGCCGCGCTTTTTATGGTGCCACTATGCGGTGGGTAAAAGGGACAGCTGCCTTCGCATGTATCGTGCTGACGCCGGACTTGTTCGCGGAGCCGGTCGCGGCGATGCATAGCGGGCGCTTTGGGCAACTCGGCTGGAATTGGGATCCGTGGATATTGGCTAGCCTCTCGCTCGCTGTAGCCGCTTATGTTTGTGGACTGTGGCGCATTCCTGAGGCGGCGCGCTCGCGCGTGTTTGGCAAGTGGCGTTACGCCGCGTTCGGGGCCGCAATCGCTGCACTATTTGCAGTCCTAATCTCCCCACTCGACGCTCTCGACGATGAGTTGTTCACAGCCCACATGCTGCAACATCTTGTGCTGATGATGGTCGCCCCGCCGCTGCTGATCATGGGGCGCTTGGGGACTGCCTTCTTGTGGGCGTTCCCGTTACGGATTCGCCGCTGGATAGCCCGCGCGTGGGTCTTTACCGGCTTGCGCGACGGCGTGCATGCAGTCATGTCTCCCGTCGCCGTCTGGATACTTGGCAGCGCTGCTCTCTGGTTCTGGCATCTACCGGGCCCTTATGGTTGGGCCCTGTCGAATGAGTGGGTGCATGCTTTCGAGCACATCTGCTTTTTTGTGACCTCTTTGATGTTTTGGGCGCTGGTTGTGGAGCCGCTCGGTAGACGGCGATTAGATTATGGAATCGCTATGCTGTTCGTAACCACCTTCGGCATGCAGAATGGACTTCTTGGCGCCATCCTCACCTTCGGTGGCCGGCCTTTGTATGTGGCCTACTTGCCCACGACCGCGGCTTGGGGACTGACCCCGCTGGAGGATCAGCAACTGGCTGGCCTGATCATGTGGATACCCGCCAGCCTGATTCATTTGGCTACCCTCGGCTTTCTATTTGTTGCCTGGATGCGCGGAGCCGAAAGACGGGAGGCGGCCAGCACGACGGCCATACGGAGTAGAAGCAGCTCACAAGCTCCGGCTGTGCGAGGCGTCTGGATCATTTTCATTCTGTTCGTCGGCATCACCGGATGCGATCGGCGATTGCCGTCTTCCCCATGGAAATTGGAAGGCGCGAATGCCTCCCGAGGGCCTGCATTGATGGAGGTATACGGTTGCGGCGCATGCCACACGATACCCGGCGTTCCGCGGGCAATCGGGAGAGTTGGGCCTCCACTCGGAGAGTTCGGGCAGCGCGCCTTCGTAGCGGGAATGTTGCGAAATAACCCTGAAAATTTGGTGAAGTGGCTGCGCGAGCCTCAAAGCATTGTTCCGGGCAACGCGATGCTCGACATGGGAGTCACGGAACAAGACGCACGCGACCTCGCCGCTTACTTGTATGCTTTGCCCACGGGAACTCCTGCCCGGTAACAATGTGCGGGCGCACTGCTGCCTGATCCTGATTGAACCGGTGGTGACCCGGAACGCATGATAATCTCCTTTCTGCTTGTCCTTGTTCCCGTATCCTGGATTCTTGGTTTTGGAATTCACGCGTCCCCTCTCTGGATCTTCGCCACATCGGGGTTAAGCATAGTACCGGTCGCCGACCGGATGCGTCGCGCCACCGAACAACTCGCCAAACGGACCGGCCCTGCTATCGGTGGATTGGTGACCGTGGCATTCGGTAGTTTTGCCGAGCTGATTCTGGCCTTATTTGTGCTAAATCACGGCGACACTGAGGTGGTGAAGGCGCAGATTACCGGTTCCATTATCGGTACCAGCCTTCTCGGGTTAGGCGTCGCGCTGATCGCCGGAGGCTTGAAACGAAAGAAACAGACCTTTGACCGGGAGAGCGCCGGATCGCTGGGAAGTCTGCTCATTCTCTCCGTGGTTGCGCTGCTGTTGCCGGCACTCTTCGATTTTACAGAGAGGCGAATGCTATCGGCGCCCAACCCGGCAGCATTGGATGAGAAGCTTAGCATTAGCGTCTCGGTGGTCCTGATTCTTGTCTATGTCGCCAACCTGATCTACACTCTGGTGACCCACAGGGATGTCTTCAAGTCGCAAGAGGAGAAGGACGGCTCGACATGGTCTGTCTGGAAGACGATCGCCGTGCTGGTTGGCGGGACTGCCATAGTTGCCGTCGAAGCCGATCTTGTATCGGGAAGCCTGCAGGCCACTTCGGCACAGTTGGAGCTGAGTTCATTGTTCCTGGGAGTTATCGTTCTCTCAGTGATCGGCAACGCCGCCGATATCATCGCCGCGGTCTATTTTGCGACACAGGACCGAATGGGACTGGTTATCGGCCTTTGCCTTGGATCAAGCGTTCAGGTGGCCATGGTTCTGGCGCCGGCCCTGGTGCTGATTTCTTACTTTATGGGCCATCCCATGAACCTTATTTTCTCCAATCCACTGGATCTCATTGCCATCGTCGCGACCGTGTTTGCAGTCAGGTCCATTGTTGCAGATGGTGAGACTAACTGGTTTGAAGGCGTGCTTCTGGTTGCCGTGTACGTCCTAATCGCGATGGCCTTCTTTTTCTCAACAGCCGGATCTAACAATTAGGTTCGGATATCGCTTCTCGCACGTACCTCTACGCCACTCCGCACCGATTAACTAAGCCGGATGGCCTGTTGCTTCACGAGAACCTGCTGTGGGGATTATTCCCGCCCCATGCCGGCATGCGGCAATACTGGCGCGACTTCGAATCATTGGAGGCCTGGACGCGCTCTGAGCCCCACCGCATCTGGTGGACCACGTTTCTGAAGAACTCCGGAGGCACAGGATTCTGGCATGAGAGTTACTCCCGCCATGGTGGTTTTGAGGCCATCTATGGCCATATGGAGGTTCCCGTGGGAATGATGAAATTCGCCCCAGTAAAGGAAGCTCGCGGGCCGATGTTCTCCGCGCGAGCCCGAGCTGGAATGAAGGGCGAGGCGCAATCCCCGGTGCCGGAAGGCGATCTCTACGGCAGCTGAATCAGGCGAGCACTTTCTCAATCACGTTGCCGCGCACCCCTGTCAGCCGTTGATTGAAGCCCTGGTAGAAATAAGTCAGCTTCGTGTGGTCCAACCCCATGATGCGCAGGATGGTCGCGTGAAAATCGGACACATGGTAGGGATCCTCCACAGCCTTGAACCCAAGTTCGTCCGTCGCCCCAATAGCTTGTCCGCCCTTCACGCCGCCCCCGGCCAGCCACATACTGAAACCGTGCCAATCGTGGTCGCGGCCAAATTTGCCGATACCTTCGCTGGTCGGCGTGCGGCCGAACTCACCGCCCCAGACCAGCAGCGTGTCGGCCCATAATCCCGTGCGCTTCAGATCCGCAATCAGCGCACCGATCGGTTGATCGGTTTCCGCCGCATGTAGCTTGTGGTTCGAGATGCAATCATTGTGCCCGTCCCAAGTATCCTCAATGTGGCCGCCCCCCGAATAGAGCTGCACGAAGCGGACGCCACGTTCCAGCAGCCGGCGTGTGGTGAGGCACTTGCGTCCGAAGTCCGCCGTGACCTTTTGATTCAGCCCGTACATTTCGCGGGTGGCCGCGCTTTCCAGTTCCAGATTCACCGTCTCCGCCGCGGTGGTCTGCATGTTGTAGGCAAGCTCGTAGGACTTAATACGCGCCGCGAGTTCCGACTCGTCCGGGTGAACCTCCTCGTGCTGGTGATTCAGCTTGGCCAGCAGGTCCAGCGAGGCGCGCTGCTGTTTTGATGACACGCCTTCGGGCGTGGTCAAGTCCAGCACAGGAGCACCGACGCTCCGGAACAGCGTGCCCTGATAGGCGGCGGGCATGTACCCCGCGGTCCAGTTGCTAGCGCCACTGATAGGGCCGCCGCGCGGATCGGTCATTACCACGAAGATGGGAAGGTTTTCATTCATTGCGCCGAGCCCGTAACTGAGCCAGGTTCCCAGGCATGGCTTACCAATCAGCACGCTGCCGGTATTCATCTGCAGGCAGCCGGAGGCATGGGCCGCGGTGTCGGTATAGAGCGACCGGATGACACACAGATCATCGGCGTGCTTTGCGGTGTGCGGAAACAAACTGCTGATTTCGAGACCACTCTGCCCGTGCTTGGTGAACTCGAACGGCGACTGCATCAGATTGCCGATGGCGCGACCATTTGACCCGACCACCGCATCGCCCTTGTACGGTGTGTTGTTGAATTTGGTGAGGGCAGGTTTGGGATCGAATGTGTCAACCTGGCTGGGCGCACCATTCATGAACAGGAAGACTACCCGCTTGGCCTTCGCGGGAAACTGCAACGTAGTGGCTGCATTCGCCGCGAAAAATTGATCTCTTGAAAGGAGATCAATCAAGGCCAGCGTTGGGAAACCGAGAAATTGACGGCGGTTCATCATGTTCTTAATCCGGATAAACAAACTCGTTCAAATTGAAAATCACGCGGCACATCTGCTGCAGAGAAGACGTCTTCAGAAACTCGATCATCGTCTGCGTTTCGGCCTTCGTCGGCGGACGCGCCAGAGCCAGCCGGTATGCCATATCGATCGCCTTCGCGGGTTCGGTGTCCTTGCCAATCCGCTCGGCCAGGTGCTCCGCCTGGCGGTTCACAAAATCGCCGTTGAATAGCGTCAGCGCCTGCGTTGACACCGAAGTGTTCACACGCTTGGCGGAGGTTCGCGAAGTGTCGCAAAAATCGAGGACTTCGAGCATCGGAACCACCATCGATCTTTTAATGAAGGCGTAGATGGTGCGCCGGGAAGCTTCTTCTTCCGCCGAATTGGTCCAGATCTTGTCTGGATCACTGCTGCCCTCCAGCGCCGCCTTGGGAACGAACGGATACATGCTGGGTCCGTACATCTTGGTGTTCAACCGGCCGCTGGCGGCGAGCATGGAATCCCGAATCGCCTCGACCTCCAAACGTGTGTAGGGGAACCGCCACAACAGCCGGTCGTCGGAGTCTTCGGCCGCATAGGCGGCATTCCGCTGTTTACTCATCCGATAGGTGTTGCTGGCGAGGATGAACCTGTGCAGCTTCTTGATGGACCAGCCGTTGTCGATGAACCAATTCGCCAAGTAGTCGAGAAGTTCCGGATGCGTCGGCTTTTCGCCCATGACACCGAAATCGCTGGGAGTCCGGACCAGGCCCTCGCCGAAGTGGAATTGCCAGATGCGGTTCACAATCACGCGGGCTACCACCGGGTTCTCGGGGTCTACCAACCAGCGTGCCAGGCCCAGGCGAGGCGTCTCAAACGGCGCCTGCTGTTTCACGAGGATGGCCGGCGCTGCAGGCTGCACCTCAGGGCCAGGGTTCGTTGCACTGCCGCGAATCATCAAAAACGTCTGCGGCGTTTCCTTCGTCTCCTTCATGAAGTACCCCAGCGGTACTTCGGGAGCGGCGGCGCGCAAGGCTTTCAACTGTGTCTCCAGATCCTGGGTTTCGTCCTTCGAGCCGGCCTTTTTCCCGGCCGCAATGCGCTTGTCCAACGCTTCCACCTTCGCCCTGTGTTCGAGGAACGCGCCATTCTCCTCGGGATTTCCGATGGGCAGATCCAGCTCCGTACGCCCGTTCCTTGGGCGCTCCAAGCCATTGAACACAGCCACCATGCTGTAGTAATCCTTTGCGGTGAGCGGCTCAAACTTGTGATTGTGGCAGCGGGCGCAGCCCAGCGTCAGGCCGAGGTAAACCTGCGACGTTGTGCTGACCATGTCGTCCAGTTGATCGAAGCGGTCGGTCTTAGGATCGGCCGGTTCGTCGTCCCACGGCCCAAGCCGCATGTAGCCTGTCGCGATCATCGTCTCAGGTGAGGAATCGGGAAGCTCATCGCCTGCGAGCTGCTCCAGCGTGAACCGGTCGAATGGCTTGTCGTTGTTGAAGGCGCGGATGACGTAATCCCGGTAGCGCCAGGCCGAGGGCTTGGTGGCATCGCGCTCGTACCCGTTGGTCTCGGCAAAGCGAACCAGGTCCAACCAGTGCCGGGCCCAGCGTTCGCCATAGGTGGGACGCGCCAGAAGATCATCCGCCAGACGGTCCACGTCGGGGTTCTTGAGAAACGCCTCCTGCTCGGCCAGCGTCGGCGGAAGCCCCGTCAAATCAAGATACGTACGCCGCATTAACTGGCGCGGAGTTGCCTCCGCGGCGGGATTCCAACCGCGAGTCTCCAGCTTCGCCAGGACGAACGCGTCGATAGGATTGCGCACCCAACCGGAATTCTTCACCGCAGGGGGCGTCACTTTTCCGCGCGGCTGAAACGCCCAATGATCGCGTCCGGATTTCTTCGCCGGGGCCTCAGTGGAGGTCACCGCCTCATCCGGCCAGACAGCGCCTTTGTCAATCCACGCCGCAATGGTTGCGATCTGTTCCGCTGTCAACCTTTCGCCACCGGGAGGCATCACCGTCTTCGCATTCACACCGGAGATGTACCTTACCAGCAGGCTGTCCTTGCTGTTTCCGGGAACAATGGCGGGAACTCCTGAACCGCCGCCGCGAAGCGCATCGGCTTTCCGGTCCAGGCGGAATTCGCTCATGTGCATCTTGCCGCCGTGGCATCCGTAACACCGCTGGGCGAAGATGGGCTGGACGTCGCGGGAATAATCCTGCGCGGGAAGTATCGCGGCGAAGAATAGGAGTCCAGCTGCCAGTTTCACGATGAAGCCATTTTATCCCTCAAAATAGCTTAGTGCTCGAATTAGACGAACAAGCTGCACCCTCGTACCTTGCGCAGCGGTTGGGAATTGACGCCGCATCCATCAAGGCAGTTTCTCTTGGCGGAGGCGTCAGCAACCACGTCGTGCTGGCTGAAACGCCCGGGCTGCGCCTCGTTCTGAAGCAATCCCTGCCGAAGCTGCGCGTCGAGGAGGATTGGTATTCCGACCGCGACCGCATCTTCCGGGAATCCGGATCGCTCTCGCAGTTAGCGCCTATCCTGCCGGCGGGATGGCTGCCGGAGGTGCTGTTCGAGGATCTGGACAACTATGCCTACGCCATGACCGCCGCTCCTGCCGGCTCCGTCACTTGGAAGGAGCAATTAATGTCCGGCGTGGCCGTTCCGGCGACCGCGGAACAGGTCGCGTTGATTCAATCAGCCATCATTCAGGCGACGTGGCACTCGGAACCATGGGTTAAGAAGTTCGGAGATCTCACTGTATTCCGGCAGCTTCGGCTGGACCCGTATTACGAAGTAACTGCCAAACGCCATCCGAACTTTGCCACCCACTTCAAGAGCGCGATTGACCGGTGCGGCGCGGGCGGCGTTTGCCTGGTGCACGGTGATTGGAGTCCAAAGAACATGATGGTGGCTTCCGGATCGGTGATGGCTATCGATTTTGAAGTAATCCACTACGGCGATCCATCTTTTGATTCCGCGTTTCTATTAAATCATCTGGTGCTCAAAGCCTTCCACCGGCCCGCCGCAACGGCCCGTTACCACAAGTGCGCCGAAGCCTACTGGGGCAAGCTTCTGCGCTCGGTCCCGCAGGCAGAGGCAATCCTCCGGGCAGGCACGTTCGAACAGCTTCCGCTGCTGTTGCTGGCGCGAATCGACGGAAAATCTCCCGCGGAGTACATCAGTGACCCGGCGCTGAAACAGCGAATCCGGCTGTTGGCGTTTGACCTCATCACCCGTCCCGCATCGAGCCCATCCGAGGTTTTTGGCCGACTTGCGGAACCTTTGGGACTGAACGTCGTATAGCTAGCAGGGAGAATTATGCAAACTCTGGTGCAGGATTTCCGCTACGCCCTCCGTCTCTTAAAGCGCAGCCCGGGCTTTGCCGCGGCGGCTGTCATGTGTCTTGCATTGGGAATCGGCGCCACCACTGCCATCTTCAGCGTGGTAAACGCCGTGATCCTGCGCCCCCTACCCTACGCCGCCCCCGAGCAATTGGTGCGCATCTACACCGAGTTCCCAACCTTTCCGAATGGCGGTTTGCGCCGCTTCTGGGTCTCGCCTCCCGAGTATGTGGACCTGAAGCGCGACTTGAAGTCATGGGAATCCATTGGGGGCTGGACGAACAGCGGGGTGAACTTTTCGGGTGGCAACGAACCCATTCGGGTGACGGCCTCGAATGTGACGGGCGGCCTGCTGACTTCGCTCGGCGTCGCGCCACTGCTGGGCCGTCTACCGACGGCGGCTGACGATGTGGACGGGGCGCCGCTCGTCGCTGTGATCTCCTCCGGACTCTGGCAAAGGGCCTTCGGCGGCGAGCGCAGCATCATCGGCAAGAACGTGCAGGTAAACGGGCGCGGATGCACGGTGGTCGGTGTGATGCCGGGCGGGTTCCAGTTTCCTCCGGGCGAAGTGGATGCGCCGGAAGTTTGGATTCCGTTGCAATTGAACCCCAGCCAGAGCGGGCGCGGCAGCCATTTCCTGTCGCTCCTCGGACGCCTGAAGCACGGAGTCAGTTATGAACAGGCGCGCGGTGAGTTGAACCGACTGGTACAGCAGCAGGGGCTCCTCGCCTCTCCGAACAACCACATGTTTCATCCGGAACGTCACCCCATTGTGGCCTACGGTTTACATGACGAAGTGGTCGGCGGAGTGCGTCCGGCTATGATGATGCTGCTGGCCGCGGTGGGCTTTGTTCTGCTGATCTCCTGCGTGAATGTGGCCAACCTGCTGCTGGCGCGCGCGGAATCGCGGCAGCGTGAAATCGCCGTACGGACAGCTATCGGCGCAGGCTACGGCCGGCTGGTGAGGCAGTTCGTCACCGAAGGGCTGGTCCTTTCGCTGCTCGGCGCCTTCCTGGGACTGCTGTTCGCCTTCGCTGGATTGCGTCTGATTGCCGTCAGCGGTGCGGACAGCATTCCGCGTTCCGGGGAGATCGGAGTAGACGGGCGCGTTTTGCTGTTCACAATTGTGATCTCCATGGCGACCGGCCTCTTCTTCGGACTCGCACCGCTGGCGCAAGTTGCCACGCGAAATCTGCACGGCGCGCTGAAAGCGGCCGCTGGCCGCACCACAGGCTCCGCGGGTTCGCAGCGCTTTCGTGGATTGCTGGTAATTGCCGAATTGTCCCTGGCATTGGTGTTGCTGATCGGTACCGGACTGATGATCCGCGCCTTCTGGAAACTGCAGGAAGTGCAGGTCGGCATCTCTCCACAAAACGTGATCACGATGCGCGTATCATTGCCTTCAGCGCTCTATCAGGATGGCAGGAGTCTGCAGGCGTTCTGGACCAATGTGCAGCAGAGAGTATCGCAATTGCCGGGAGTCACCAGTGCAACAATGATGACCGGCATGCCGCCCGTGCGGCCGCTGAACGCCAACGACACTTCGATTGAAGGGTTTGTCCCCGTGCCTGGCGGACCGATGCAGAATGTGGATTATTACCAGCTTGCGGGAAAGAACTTTTTCGAGACCCTGGGCATTCGGCTCCTGGACGGCCGGTTTTTGGATGAACGTGATGGCGGCGAGGCTCCGCCAGTCGTCGTGGTGAACCAGACGATGGCGCGCACTTTCTGGGCCGGCCAGAACCCGCTAGGGCGGCGAATCAAACCTGGCGGCGAGAAGGAATGGAGGACTGTGGTTGGCGTTGTGGCCGACGTAAAGAATGCAGGTATCGATAAACCGACGGGTACCGAAATATTCATCCCCTATCTGCAATCGGGAAGCAGCGGAGCCCTGCGCAATGCGACGGTAGTGCTTCGCGCCACGCAGAACCCCACGCGCCTGGTTGCCGCCGCGCGGTCAGAGATTCAATCGGTGGACGCGGCTCTGCCTATCTCAAATATCCGTACTATGGAGGAAGTGCTGCAGGCAGCGCGTTCCCGCCCGCGATTCCTGACCCTGCTCCTCAGCTTGTTCTCCGGCGTCGCGCTGGCTCTGGCGACCCTGGGCATCTACGGAGTGATCTCCTATTCCGTGGCGCGACGCACCACGGAGTTCGGCATCCGCATGGCCATGGGCGCAAGGCCGGCGGACGTGATTGGCATGGTGGTGGGGCAAGGCTTGCGGTTAGGGCTGATCGGAGTCGCCGCCGGAGCCATCGGCGCATTCGTCCTCACGCGTTATATCAGCGGTCTGCTGTTCGGTGTCGAGGCCTTCGATCCAGCTACTTTCGGTGTGATGGCGGTTTTGCTGGCGGCCGTCACGGCCCTGGCTTGCTACATCCCCGCCCGGCGGGCCACCAAGGTAGATCCAATGGTTGCCTTACGGTACGAATAGAAAAACTGCGGGACAATAGTAGCTGGAGCATTCCTATGGCTATAGCTACGTTTGGCGCAGGTTGTTTTTGGGGTGTGGAGGCGGCATTCCGCCAATTGGCTGGCGTTACCGGAACCGCCGTCGGCTATCTTGGCGGCACACTCAAGAATCCGACGTATAAAGACGTTTGCACCGGTAAGACTGGCCACGCTGAAGTGGTCCAGGTGGATTACGATCCCGCGAAGGTGTCCTACGACGATTTGCTCAACGTTTTCTGGACCAATCACGATCCGACAACGTTGAACCGGCAGGGTCCCGATGTCGGGACGCAATACCGATCCGCCATCTTCTTCCACAGCCCCGAACAGGAAGCGGCGGCACGTGCATCGAAGGAGAACATGCAGGCGTCGGGCAAGTTTCGCCGGCCGATTGTTACGGAGATCACGCAGGCGTCGGACTTCTACATTGCCGAGGACTATCACCAGCAGTACCTCGAAAAGCGCGGTCTCTCCCACTGTCACATCGGTTAACCATATAGAATGAAGATCTTTTGAAATGCGGCCTCTCACCCTTGCTTTAGCTTTCCTTTCCTGTTCCGCAAGTGTGTTCGGCGTGGACCGCCCGCTGGAATTCAACCGCGACATCCGGCCCATTCTGTCCGATAAATGCAATCGCTGTCATGGCCCGGATGCAACTGCAAAGAAGATTCCGCTGCGCCTGGACCGCGAGGCGATCGCGAAGTCCGATCTGGGCGGCCGACACGCGATTGTGGAAGGCGATCCCGCAGCAAGCGAGATAATCCGCCGCATTACCGCGGACAAGAAGTCGATCAAAATGCCGCCGGTGTATTCGGGGCTTTCACTGACCGACCATGAGATTGAGACATTGCGCACCTGGATCGCCCAGGGCGCCAAGTGGCAGCAACACTGGTCGTTCCTGCCTCCGGTCAAGCCGGCAATTCCGCAAGTGAAGAACGCCGCTTGGGTGCGCAGTCCGATTGATGCGTTCGTGGCCGAGCGGTTGGAGCGGGAAGAGATGACGCCATCTCCGGAGGCATCTAAAGAAACGCTCTTGCGCCGGGTGAGCCTGGACCTGACTGGTGTGCCTGCTACCATCGCCGAGATGGACGCTTTCCTGGCGGACAAATCCCCGCGGGCCTACGAGAAAGCTGTGGACCGTCTGCTCGCATCGCCCCGCTACGGAGAACGGATGGCCGAGCGGTGGCTTGACGCGGCCCGCTATGCCGACACGAACGGGTATCAATTCGACGGTGAGCGCGTGATGTGGCGCTGGCGCGACTGGGTGATCGACGCGTTCAATCGCAATCAGCCTTTCGATCAATTCACGCTGGAACAAATCGCGGGTGATTTACTTCCGAACGCCACAACCGCGCAGAAGATCGCCACGGGCTTTAATCGCAATCATCGCGCCAATACGGAAGACGGCATCATTCCGGAAGAGTATGCCGTGGAGTATGTGGTCGATCGCGTGGAGACCACGTCCACCGTCTTCATGGGGGTTACGCTTGGCTGCGCGCGTTGCCATAACCACAAGTACGATCCGTTTACGCAGAAAGAGTTTTATCAGATCTTCGCCTACTTCAATAACGTTCCGGAGATGGGCCGCGCTATGAAGTACGGAAACTCGCCGCCTGTGGTGCCCGCGCCAACGTTGCAACAACAAGCTTCCATGCGGAACCTGGATCAGCACATTTCCGATACGGAAGCGATTTTGAAATCCCAGGCGGCGGCGATCGACGAAGCTCAACGGCGTTGGGAGAAGACACTGGACACGGCCGAACCCGCGTTTTGGGTGCCCCGCGCAGGGCTCGATATTTCCTTCCCGAAGCCCGCACCTTTTGACGGAAATACGGTCATCGAATCCTTGCCGTCAGGGCAATTCGACATTGAAGACCGCTTCTCCCTGGCGGCGCGCATTCATTCCGACACCGTACCCGACGGCAGCATCGTCACCAAGATGGCGGATCAGCCCAAAGGCAAGGGCTACGGTATTCATGTGAACCAGGGGCGGGTCTATGTGAACATCACCAACAATTGGGCCGACGATGCCATCCGCCTCGAAACAGAAACAGTCCTAGAACCCAAGCGCTGGTATCACATCGCCGTAACCTATTCGGGCTCGCGGATGGCGGAAGGCATTCATGTCTACATCGACGGAAAGCCGGCAAAGGTAAAAGTCGAACTGGACGCGCTCTACCGTCCGTTCGGAAATGCAGGCTACAAGTTTCGAGAGCCGCTGCGTGTCGGTGGGGGCTGGGGCAAAGACCGCCGGTTCCACGGGCTGATTCACGATGTGTTGGTGTACAAACGCGTGCTGCCGGAAACTGAAATCGCCGAATTGGCGTTGGGCGAGTCCTTGCAGGCGATTGCCCAGAAATCAGCCGGAACTCGAACAGCCGCGGAGGCGTCCGAGATCCATTCGTACTTCTTGGAGAACGTCTCACCGCCCGCGGTACGTGACCCCTACAATCGGTTGGCCGCATTGCTGCAAGAAAAGCAAAAGCTGGAACGGTCGTTCCCCACCGTGATGGTGATGGGAGAAAGGCCGGTTCGCAAAGACACGTTTGTGCTGGTGCGCGGCGCATACAATGTGCCGGGCGAGAAGGTAGAGCCTGGCGTCCCCGCGGTCTTGCCGCCGTTGCCGCAAGGGGCGCCCAACAACCGTCTGGGCTTCGCGAAATGGTTGATCGAGCCGGGCAACCCGCTATTGGCCCGCGTGACCGTGAATCGCTTCTGGCAGATGTATTTTGGTACTGGCTTGGTGAAAACCACGGAAGACTTCGGAATGCAGGGTGACCTGCCGTCGCATCCGGAATTGCTCGACTGGCTGGCGACCGAGTTCATCCGTTCCGGTTGGGATGTCAAGGCACTTCAGAAGACCATTGTGACTAGCGCCACTTACCGCCAATCCTCCAAGGTGACACCGGAAGTAGTGCAGCGCGATCCTGAAAATCGGCTGCTGTCGCACGGCCCACGGAACCGGCTGCCCGCCGAGATGGTGCGCGACCAAGCCTTGTTTGTTGCCGGCCTGCTGGTGGACAAAGTTGGTGGCCCCTCCGTCAAACCGTATCAGCCGGCCGGTCTGTGGAAAGAAATCAATATGCAGGACGGCGACTATGTGCCGGGCCAGGGCGACGATCTGCACCGCCGCAGCCTTTACACTTTCTGGAAGCGGACCATCGCGCCGCCGATGATGACAAACTTCGATTCCTCCTCGCGTGAAGCCTGCGTTGTGCGAGAGACTCGGACGAACACGCCTCTGCAGGCATTGAACCTGATGAACGACATCAGTTTCCTCGAAGCCGCGCGTTTCCTGGGCCAGCGCATGATGAAGGAAGGCGGCTCAACCGCCGAGAATCGGCTGCGCTACGGCTTCCGCACCGTCACGGGCCATCTGCCCTCCGCTGTGGAGCAACAGGTTTTGCGGGACAGTTTGCAATACCACCTCGATTATTTCTCGGGCGCTTCTCCTGAGGCCTACTTGAAGCAAGGCGTTGCCGAAACCGATCCCGCCTTGGACGCGCGCCAGCTTGCCGCCTATAGCGCCGTGGGCAGCCTGCTGCTGAACTTGGACGAAACGGTGACGAAGGAATAAAAGATGCTGACCAGGCGAACATTCTTCAAGTCCTCGAGTATGGGCATCGGCTCCGCCGCACTGGCTTCGTTGCTATCGAGCGACGCGCAGGCCAGCGTCGGGCTTCCCGGTTTGCCTCATTTTCCGCCCAAGGCGAAGCGCGTCATTTACCTTTTTCAGCACGGAGCGCCCTCGCAGCTTGACCTGTTCGACTACAAAGCCGACTTGCAGAAACTCCGCGGCACCGAACTGCCCGAGTCGATACGCAAAGGACAGCGGCTGACGGGTATGACGGCGTATCAGGCGAAGTTTCCCACCGCGCCTTCGCTGTTTCAATTCGCGCAGCACGGAAAATCGGGCATGTGGTTGAGCGAACTGCTGCCGCACACCGCGAAGATGGCGGACGACATCTGCCTCATCCGTTCCATGCAGACGGAAGCCATCAACCACGACCCCGCCGTTACGTTCTTCCAGACAGGGTTTCAGATTGCGGGCCGGCCCAGCATCGGTTCGTGGATTTCATATGGGCTTGGCAGCGTTGGCCAGGACCTTCCGGCGTTCGTGGTGATGGTCTCACAGGGCAGCGGCAACACGCAGGCTTTGGCCGAAAGACAATGGGGCAGCGGTTTTCTTCCCACCAAATATCAGGGAGTGAAGTTCCGCTCCGGTGCCGACCCGGTCCTTTACTTGTCCGATCCGGCAGGTTATTCCGGAACGGCACGCCGCCGTTTCCTGGACGACTTGGCGAAGTTAAACGAGCTGAAGCTGCAGGACTATCAGGATCCGGAAATCGCCACGCGGATTTCGCAATATGAGATGGCGTTCAAGATGCAAAGCTCCGTTCCCGAGCTTGCGGATCTTTCGAAAGAGCCGGAATCCACGTTCGAAATGTATGGCCCCGATGCGCGGAGACCGGGCAGCTACGCGGCGAATTGCATCCTGGCGCGGCGTCTGGCGGAACGTGGAGTCCGGTTCATTCAGCTATTTCACCGCGGTTGGGATCAGCACAACAATTTGCCGAAAGAGATTCGAGGACAGTGCCGCGAGACGGATCAGCCCTCCGCCGCCCTGCTGCAGGACTTGAAGCGGCGCGGCATGCTGGACGACACACTCGTGGTCTGGAGCGGAGAGTTCGGACGAACCGTCTATTCTCAGGGAACGCTCACGGAAGACAACTATGGCCGCGATCATCATCCCCGCTGCTTCAGCCTCTGGATGGCGGGCGGCGGTATCAAGGGCGGTGTGACGTACGGCGAAACGGACGACTTCAGTTACAACGTGGTGAGGGATCCGGTGGAAGTGTTCGATCTGCACGCCACCATCCTGAACCGCCTGGGCGTGGATCACACCAAATTGACATTCAAATTTCAGGGCAGGCACTTCCGGTTGACGGATGTGCACGGGACCGTCCTAAAGGAACTACTTGTTTAAGATGCAAATATCTATCTATCGGGCAAGCTCGCTTGGGCTTCTGTTGCTCGGCGGCACCTTGCAGGCGCAGGTTGATTTCACACGCGACGTACAGCCCATCTTTGCGAAGTCCTGCTACGGCTGTCACGGCGCCAAGAAGCAGATGGGCGGGCTGCGTCTGGATTCGAAAGCGCCGGCCCTTGCGGGTGGACAATCCGGCAAGTCGATCCAACCATCGAAGGCATCCGAAAGCACTTTATATCAGCGCGTGGCCGGTATTGGAGATCAGGCTCGCATGCCAATGGGCGGCAAACTGGAGCCGGCGCAGATTGCCACAATAAAAGATTGGATCGACCAGGGCGCTATCTGGCCGGACGGCGCGGGCACGGAAGTCACTGCCATCAAGAAACACTGGGCGTACATTCCGCCGCAGCGCCCCGCGATGCCGGCCGTCAGCGACTCCCACTGGGTAGCGAATCCCATTGATGCTTTCATCCTTGCCAAGTTGGACAAGGAAGGATTGAAGCCGTCGCCCGAAGCGGACAAGACCACCCTCCTGCGGCGTTTGAGCCTGGACCTGATAGGCTTGCCTCCCACCATCTCCGAAATAGACGCGTTCCTGAAAGACAAGAGCAAAAACGCTTACGAGAAGCAGGTGGATCGGCTGCTGCGATCACCGCACTACGGCGAGCGCTGGGGCCGCCACTGGCTGGATGCGGCCCGCTACGCCGATTCCGACGGTTACGAGAAAGACAAAATCCGCCAGGTATGGGCTTATCGCGATTGGGTGATCAAGTCGCTGAACAACGACATGCCGTATTCGGAGTTCGTGATCGAGCAACTGGCCGGCGACCTTCTGCCCAACCCCACGCAGGATCAACTGGTAGCCACTGGCTTTTTGCGGAACTCCATGATCAATGAGGAGGGCGGCGTGGACCCCGAGCAGTTCCGCATGGAGGCCATGTTCGACCGCATTGACGCCATTGGCAAGAGTGTTCTCGGTGTCACCATCCAGTGCGCGCAATGCCACAACCACAAGTTCGATCCGTTAACCCAGGAAGAGTATTACAAGATCTTTGCGTTCATCAACAATTCGTACGAAGCGAATATCCCGGTCTATACGCCGGATGAACAGCGAATGCGGGCTGATCTATTCGGCCGCATCAAAGAGGTGGAAGCCGGCATACAACACCGCAGCCCGGACTGGCAGAATCGCATGGCGGCCTGGGAAGCAAAGGTAAAAAACACCCAGCCGGAATGGACGGTGGTGCGGCCGGAAGTGGATGACATTTCCAATGGCGGCCAGAAGTACATTCCGATGAAAGACGGCTCACTGCTGGCGCAGGGCTACGCGCCCACCAAGCATCGCGTGAAGATGACGGTGAAGACGGATGTGCAGAACATCACGGCTTTCCGGTTGGAGTTGCTGAGCGATCCGAATTTGCCCCTCGGTGGTCCGGGACGTTCATTGAAGGGCACAGGCGCCCTCACTGAGTTTGAAGTGGAGACCGCACCGGTGGACGCCCCCGACAAGATCACGAAGGTCAAATTCTCCAGGGCAACCGCGGACATCAACCTGCCGGAGGCTGTGCTCGAACCGATGTTCGAGGACAAGAGCAAGAAGCGCCGCGTCACCGGGCCAATTGAATTTGCCATCGACGGCAAAGATGAAACCGCATGGGGAATTGACGCCGGTCCCGGACTGCGTAATCAGCCTCGCAAGGCCGTCTTCGTAACTGAGACGCCGATATCGAATCCCAAAGGCACCATTCTCATTTTCTATTTGAAACAGAATCACGGCGGGTGGAACAGCGACGATAATCAAAACAACAACCTGGGCCGCATGCGGCTTTCCCTCACCACGGCTCCTGATGCCGTAGCCGATCCGCTGCCAAAACATGTGCGGGAGATTCTGTCGGTTCCCGCGGAGCAGCGCACCCCCGCGCAAACGCACGCCGCGTTCGCATACTGGCGGACCACGGTTCCGGAGTGGAAGGATGCAAACGAAACCATCGCCGGATTGTGGAAGCAGCATCCGGAGGGTTCCGCACAGCTTGTCCTGCAGACTCGCGAAGATCCCCGTCAGACGCACATTCTGACGCGCGGCGATTTTCTCAAGCCGGCAAAACTGGTGACCCCGGGCGTACCGTCGTTCCTGAATCCATTGCCTGCGGACGCGCCCGCCAACCGCCTGACGTTTGCCCGCTGGATGGTGGACCGGCAGGCGCCCACTACCGCCCGTGCCCTGGTCAATCGCATGTGGCAGCACTATTTCGGAATTGGTCTGGTCAGCACCAGTGAGGATCTTGGGAAGCAGAGCGAACCGCCGTCGCATCCCGAACTTCTCGACTGGCTCGCGGTGGAGCTGATGGAGCGCAATTGGAGCATGAAGGCGGTACATAAGGTGATCGTGATGTCGGCCACCTACAGGCAATCCTCGAACGTGACACCGGATCTGTATACGCGGGATCCTTACAATCGTCTGCTCGCGCGCGGGCCCCGCTTCCGTGTGGACGCGGAGATTGTTCGCGACATCGCGCTCTCTGCAAGCGGCTTATTGAACCCGGAAGTAGGCGGACCGAGCGTGAATCCGCCGGCCCCGGAGTTCCTCTTCCTCCCGCCGGCCAGCTACGGGCCGAAGGTGTGGATCGAGGCGAAAGGCGACGAGCGGTACCGGCGCGCCTTGTACACCTTCCGTTACCGGTCCATCCCGTACCCCATGCTGCAAACGTTTGATGCACCAAACGGTGATATCTCCTGCGTGCGGCGTTCCAGATCGAACACCCCGCTGCAGGCTCTGACGACGCTGAATGAGCCGGTATTCCTCGATTCGGCGCGGGCGCTAGCCCTGCACACGTTGCAGGAAGGCGGCAAGAACGATCAGCAGCGGATCGCCTACGCAGTGCGCCGGTGCCTATCGAGGCGGCCTACTGCGGCGGAATCCACCGAGCTCGAGAACTTACTCGATAAAGAAACGAAACACTTTGAAAGCGCGAATGCGAAGCCGTGGGATTTGGCAGCAGCGGACCCTGCCAAGCCCCCCGCATTACCGAAGGGCGCCACGCCCGCGCAACTGGCCGGATGGACCGCCGTCTCGCGGGTGCTGTTAAATCTGGACGAGACCATTACCAAGGAATGAGGATGAATATGAAACCGAATCAAATCGCACGACGCTGGTTTCTGGAACAGTGCG
>JBDUEM010000064.1:0-29803 GCA_040002435.1 Bryobacteraceae bacterium | reverse complement strand
CTCTCATTACCGGGACAGCTACTGCAACTACCTTTCAGTTCGACACTGATCCCTTCGCGGGAACTAATGTGCTGAACTCACCCGGCCGGCAGGTGGTTGGGGGTGAGCTATTCCTGCCGACATTCTCCCTCGCCAACGATGTGTTTTCATTTGACAGGGCCGCCTTCAACATGGGGAATGCCGTCTCCTTCGCCGATAACGTGGCGTCACTCCTTCCTACAAGCGGCGCTAATGTCATCGTCCTCCAGAACACCGACAACGATAACAACCCCTTGACTCCTTTCGGCGCCGGAAACGCAGCGGATCTCATCGCCGCACAGGTAACGCAATCAGGTCCGGGCGTTTTCATTTACATGAACAGCGCTTTGAACCTGCGCCGTCTCGTCTATTCGGCCGACCTCAGCGACAACACCGCGGATCTGAAGATCCTTGCTCGGATCCTGGACCCGACCGGCCCCGCCGCCATCAGCACACTACCCAATTTCACGGCTAACAACTTCCAGATCACCGCGGCAACGCCCGAACCTGCCAGCTTCGCTTTGCTTGGGCTGGGACTGGTCGCGGGATCTGGAGTCTGGCGCCGCCGCTCCAAAAAGCGCAGCGCGGCTTGACATCTCTGAACCGGTTCCGTTAAGATACCGCTTGGTTATGCAACCAAATGGTAATGGATGGACGGCGGACCCCCCGGTCCGCGCCGCGCCCCCCGGCGCGGCCTCCATCCAATCGGAGCCGCCATGCTGTTCTATCCACAAACCTTCAAAATATCCACTCCCACAGACCACGAAGTAGTAGTCGAGCGTGACTTCAACGCCCCACGCCCATTGGTCTTCGATGCCTTCACCAAACCGGAACTGGTCAGGCTCTGGCTCCTCGGCCCGGACGGCTGGACCATGCCGGTCTGCGAAATAGACCTGAAAATCGGCGGTCAGTACCGCTACGTCTGGCGCAAAGAGACTACCGGCAAGGAAATGGGCATGGGCGGAGTATTCCGCGCAGTCGTTCGTCCGGAAAAGCTGGTCGCCACGGAAAAGTTCGACGACCCCTGGTATCCCGGCGAGGCAATCGACACCACGGCTTTCGAAGAACACGGAGAGATCACGAAAGTCAAACTGACGGTGCTGTACGAATCCAAAGAAGCCCGCGATACCGCAACCAGGTCGGGCATGGAGCACGGAATGATCGCAGGCTACAACCGGCTGGAGAAAGTGCTGGCGTCAGGCAGCAGCAAATCGTAGCCCGGCCGCACTCACGCCGCATCGCCGGAGTAACCGCAGCGGCTACTTTTGATCGAAAAGTACCGACCGGTCGATACGTTCACCCTTAAAGAACACAATGGAAATCCGCTCAGTAGAAGAGATATCCTGCAGCGGGTTCCCGTCCACCACCAGAATATTCGCCTCGTACCCTTTGCGGATCAGCCCCATCCTCTGGTCAGCCCGCAGCAGCTTCGCGGCGTTATAAGTTGCAGCCTGCAGGGCAGCCTTCGGGGGAATGCCCGCCTGCACCCAAAGCTGCAGTTCGCGATGCACGGTAGGACCGTGAAGCACCAGCATGTTCCCGGCGTCGCTCCCGGTTACCAGCAGCACGCCGGCGTTGTAGGCGCGGCGCAGATTGTCACCCGCCACTCCCAAGTCGGCGGGATAGCCGCTCAACCTCTTCCGCATCTTCACCATCGCGGGCGAATTGATTTCTTTCTTCGTGTTCTTGATCAGGTTCGCAGGGGCGGTCTGCTGCACCAGCGAGCGGTCGAGCAAGTCAGTGTCACCGTCGGCAAATTGTGTCAGCGCTTCCATCACGGTCAAGGTCGGATCGTAGGCCGCGCCTTGCTTAGCCATCTTTGCGAACACCTCATCGGGAATACGGTCGCGCGCCGAGCCGTGTTCAATTCCATCAGCCCCAACCGCAAGGGCATCGGCAACATCCTTCGCATCGCCCGTATGGATCACAATCGGCAAACGCACTGCGTGCGCCTCATTGGCGATGGCTTGCAGGATACCGGTATCCATCCGGTTAAAGAGCATGCCCGCGACCCCGCCCTCCAGAATCGCTTTGATCCCATCCACCTTGCGCGCGGCCAGTGCGTCCACCTGCTCCTTGGCCTCGGCGGCCGTTGCGGGAGTTCGAATGAACTGCTGCGCACTCATCGTCTTCACGATTTCCGGCGCACCCTTGAAGTATTCCGTACCGTGCCCGCCGGCGGTGGTGAAGAGCGGCCCGACGACGAACAGCTCCGCGCCCAGTCTTTCGCCTCGCTCGATCCGGCTGCGTGTGGCAATGGCCTCGTCGGTGAAATCGCCGGCACTCTTAACAGCGGTGATCCCGCTGTATAGATAGGCTGCCAGGTCGCGATCAAAGATGCCTTTCGCGCTGTACTCTTTCTGGTCCTCGTAGATACCACCCGGAGCTCCGAGGTGAACATGGACATCAATCAGCCCGGGCAGCACGGTCTTTCCAGTTCCCTCCACCAGCTCAGCATTAACTGAGCTCGCATCCGGCACCGCGCCATCGTAAATCTCGACGATCTTTCCGTTCTTGATCAGCACACCGCCCGATTCTATGACTTTTCCATCGCCAACGAAAATGCGCGCGCCGCGGATCAACCGCGTCCGGCTCTGGCGGAATACGCGTTCGTACATCTTGCCTTTCTCGATGTTCTCCTTGCTGTATGCCTGGTAGCCGCCGAGGATCAGGAACGGCAGGAAAACAGCCACCAGCCATAGCTTCGCCGCGCGTGCGATCTTCTCTTCCTTCTCCCAGCGGAACAGTTTTACTGATATCAGCGTGGCAACTCCGGTAGTCGCCAGCAGCGCCAGCGTGGCCACCCAGTTTTGCGCGACCGTCTCGCCTCGCAGTAGAATGCCCTGCATGCCAGCGAACAGATGGGAAGCCGGAAGAAACTGCGAGATTACCTGCGCTACTGTGGGCAGTGCCGTGATGGGAATGGTCGCGCCGCTGAGGAACAGCATCGGCATATACAGCACCTGAATCAGGATGTTGCTCTCGGCCACCGAATTCACCACGGAGGCGACAATCAAACCGATGGCGCGCATGGCAAACGATCCGATTCCGATCAGCAAAAGCAGGGACCACAAGCGTTCCGGCACGGGCATCGAGTAATAGTAATGCGCCAGGGTAAGCAACAGCAGCACGGACGGCATGTAGAGAATCCAGCCCGTCACCATGGATGCCACCAGCAGCGGCGCCGGCGAAATCGGCGCCACTTTATACCGCCGCAGAATATTCGCTTCCCGCTCCGCAACCGCCCGCATACCAGCCCCGAAAAGACCGCTGCCGATGATGGCGATCACCAGCACCATCGTCACCACGCGCGTGATGCCGCCGCTTTGCGCACCCATCAACTGCCCGAAGCCGAAGAAAAACAGCAGCGGGAAAATGTAGTTGAAAAACAGAACTGACTTCTCGCGCAGCGCGAGCTTCAGGTTGAGGGCCGTGAGCGCGAGGTAGCCCTTCATTCGCGCAGGCTCTTCCCGGTCAGTTCGATAAACACATCTTCCAGGGTGGGCCGCTTGAGATGGATATCGACAAGCTCGATGCCCAGCTGATCAATCCATTTCACCAGGTCCACCAGCGTGCGCGTCGGCCTGGACGACGCTACGTTCAGGGACCGCCGGTCGTCGCTGAGCACTAGCGTCTCACCATCCAGGACCGCGGGAATCGCGATATCCGGAAGTGGCGCGCTCAGCCGCATGTCGATGATGGAGTGCCCCAGGGTCTGCGCCTGTATCTCGCGCGGTGTCCCGGTGACGATGATCTTGCCCTGATCCACAATCGCCACCTGATCGCACAGCTTTTCCGCTTCCTCAATGTAGTGAGTGGTCAACAGGATGGTGCAGTGCCGCGCTTTCAAATCTTCGATCAAACCGTGGATTTCGAGGCGCACCTGTGGATCAAGGCCGGTGGTCGGCTCATCCAGGAACAGCAGTTGCGGATCGTTTACCAGGGCGAGCGCGAGCGCGACTCGCTGCTTCTGGCCGCCCGAAAGTTGCCCGTAAAAAGCATCGCGCTTGTCCCAGAGCTGCAGCCGTTTCAGCAGCGCACTCGAATCCGTGGTCTTCGTATAGAAACTGGAGAACACGTGCAGCGCTTCCCGCACCGTAATCTTCTCCGGAAGATTCGTCGCCTGCAGGCAAACACCAATACGATCTTTGATCTGTTTCGTGTTCACCGCCGGATCGAAGCCCAGCACGGAAACCTCGCCGCCTGTGCGCGGTCTCAGCCCTTCCAGAATCTCGACAGTAGTGGTCTTTCCCGCCCCGTTGGGTCCCAGGAGGCCGAAGACCTGGCCCTTCTGCACCTCGAAATCAAGGCCGCGGACGGCTTCAAAATCGCCGTAGGATTTAGTAAGGCCGCGGACCGAGATTACGCTATCCGGCAAGCAGCACTCGTATGGATTCGCGGCAGAATGCGGGCAGATCCTCCGGCTTGCGGGAGGTAACCAGGTTCTTGTCCACCACTACCTCGGCGTCCTGGTAAATTCCGCCCGCGTTCATCACGTCGTCCTTGATGGCGAAGAAGCAGGTCACGTTACGGCCTCGCAGCGTCCCGGTGGAACACAACACCCAAGGTCCATGGCAAATGGAAGCGACGAGTTTTCCCCGCGCGTCAATATCCCGGACAAACTGGATGGCCAGCGAGTGGCGTCGGATGTGATCCGGCGCGTAGCCGCCTGGAATGACTACACCGTCAAAATCCGCGGCATCCGCGTCCTGGTAGGAACGGTCACACTTCACCGGATAGCCCAGTTTACTGGTGTAGATCTGCCCCGCCGCCGGGCCCACGGTGATCACTTCCGCGCCCGCCTCTTGAAAGCGGAACAATGGGTACCAGACCTCCATCTCCTGATAGACGTTGTCCACTAGAATCGCGATTGTCTTCCCTCGTAGTTCCATACGAGATCTATTGTAGTTTGTTCCCGTACTTATTCGAATGGGCCAGCTTCTCGAAGTGCTCGTAGATAATCCGGGTCACTTCGCCCACCGGATTGCGGCCGTCATCCAGAAATGTGGAGGCCACGCTCAAGGCGAAAGGCCGATTTGGGAGGAATACGATGCCGGTTTCGCATCTCACTCCCGTCAGCTCACCGGGCTTCGCGGCAACCGCGATGGACCCGGGTATCACCTTCCGCATGTCCGCATTCACGCGCTGCAGCATCACCAGCATCTCCTTCGATGCCTCCGCGTCCACAGCCTTTCCGTGATAAATCAGATCCACCAGGTGCGCCATCTCCTGCGGCGTCGAAATATTCTCTTCATCCTTCAACGCTGCCGCGGTGTCCAGCATGCGGCGCTGCAGCCGTGTTTGTCGGAAGCCCATCTCCGCCAGTGTGCGGTTCACGCGCTCCATCCCGACCATGGCAATGCAGCGATTCGTCGCGGTATTGTCGCTGGTCTCAATCATGGCGCCGACGAGCTCGCGCACCGTCATAGTGATGGGCCCCGAACGCAGCAGGATCTGCAGGTGCCCGGATCCGCCGACCGTTTCCTTCGGATCGAGAGTAACCGGATCGGTCATCTTGAAGGCGCCTTCCCGGGCGGATCGGAACATCTGAATCATGATGGCGATTTTGATGGAGCTCGCCTGCGGGAAGAGCGACCCGCTGTTGAGAAACAGCGTATGGCCCGTAGTGAGATCGATCGCGTGAAACCCAAGTACCCCGTTGAGCGAGGCATTCACAGCCCGAACCCGATCCAGCGTTTTCTGCTCCAGCAGCTCAATAACGGTCGGCTGCGCGAACGCAGGAAGGGCGGCCAGCACCAATGCGAAACTACAAATCTTCATCTAACTTCGATTGTAGAGTGGCATGGACGGCGGACCCCCGGGTCCGCAGCCGGCGCCCCCGCCGGCCCTAACCCAACCCCCGCGACCTCTTACCGAGGCGGCAAACCTGCATGGGCCCCACCGCCCCCGTATCCTTCAAGTGAACGTGTGCAGCAGGGGACGAAACTTGCGAATCGCCCGGGAATAGCTGTAGAACCCCGGAAGCATCAAAAGTCATACTTCAAAGCAAGTTGAATCTGCCGCATGTTCGCTCGCGCCGACGTAATAGTGCCGAAGTTCGCCGTAGCCGCCTTGTTACAGCTGCCCCGGCCCGTGTTCGGCGTGCCCAATACCACCGTGAAGTGGCACGTCAATGTGATCCTGCGGCGGTTCGGCGTAAACAACCGAACCCATGCCGGAGTCGTGGCCGCGCAGCGCGGCATCGTCGAAATCTGATGGCAATTCACAGCAGATTCCTGAAAACGCCTGCAGACTTGGGCGAAGCACGTATACTTTTGTCTGATGCTATTGGCAGGAACAGGTAGAAGTGACATTACCCCGGCTCCGGGGACGCCCCAAGGCGGTTGGGGAGCGCAGTTGCACCAGCGGGGCATCGCCGCGGATATGCCCTTCTTCGCCACAGCGTTGGCACTGGCGGACGGCGCCACGCAGGCGGCAATTGTAGACGTAGACGCCATCGGCTTCGATGCCGCCTTCACAGATCGCATCCTGCAGGAAATCGAAAAGCTGTCCGGCTTGTCTCGCAGCCACATTCGTCTCTCCTGCACCCACACGCACTCCGGACCGAATACGTTCCGCCTGCCGATGATCCGCGAGGGGCTCGACATGGTCCAGGCGTATCTCGATCAGTTGCCCGGACGCATCGCCGGCGCCGTGTGGCAGGCGCAGCAGAACATGCGCCCCGTTCGAGTTGGCGCGGCTGCGGGCGCGTGCGCCATCAACGCCAATCGCCGCGTCCAGTTGACGGACGGCCGCATGGGTGTGGGCGTCAATGACGAAGGCTTAGTGGACCGGACAGTTCGCGTTGTCCGTTTCGATGACGAACAGGGGAAGCCCGTCGCCGCGCTTCTGCACTACGCCTGTCACCCGACCACCATCGCCTGGCAGTCGCATTACTTTACGCCTGACTATCCAGGCGCTGCCAGGCAGGTGATGGAGCGCGAACTGGACGCGCATTGCCTGTTCCTGCAGGGAGCGGCAGGGAATCTCGGGCCTCGTGTAGGCTTCACGGGGGACCTCAGCGTCTACCGGAAAGCCGGCCATATTCTTGGACTCGAAGGCGCGAGACTGGCCCTCGAAATCGAGACCCGCCCCACGCGCCGCACGGTCCGCGGGTTCCAGGAATCCGGTGCGCCCATCGCTCTCTACGATTACGAAAGGCTCGCTGACGGCGAATGCCCCCTTCGAATTGCCTATGAAATGACACCACTGCCCGTGCGGCCGTTTCCTTCGCCGGCGGATGCCGAGGCCGAAGCCGAGAAGCTTCGCGCCAAGAGCACTCGCATTCGAACAACGGGCACGGAATCGGAAATTCGCGCCGCCACCGCACTGGCCACACAGGCCGGCACGCAGGCCGACCTCGCGCGCCTGTTTCACGGCAAGACCCACCCCGGCTGGCCGCTCCAGACCATTTGCCTCGGACCAATTGCCCTCACCGCAGTGGCAGGCGAGCCGTTCGCGGAAACAGGCATCGAGATCACCGCCGGATCGCCGTTCGCTCACACGCTGTTCTCCGGCTACAGCAATGGAGGCTTCGGCTACATCCCCACCCGGCAGGCCTTTCACGAAGGCGGATATGAGACCACCGTGGCTCCCTTCTCCGAAGATGCGGCCGAAGTCCTCCGCGATGCCGCACTCCATCAACTGCGTAGCGTCGGCGCATCGCGGTTGTAATATAATCGGCAAGCTCACCCAAGGAAACACGAATGCACAAAGGTCTACTCGCTCTTCTTTTCGCCGCCATGTTAGCGCCGGGCGAATCACCCTCCGGAAAGGAAAAACACCTTCTCTATGTCGCCAACCCCGGCATTCGCAACTATGAAGAAAACGGCGGCGTAGGCGTCGTCATTTACGACATCGACAACGGATATAAGTTCGTCCGCCGCATCCCCACCTGGGAGGTGCCCGCCGGCCAGAAGCCCGAAAACGTGAAAGGCATCGCCGCTAGTGCCAAGACCGGAAGGGTCTATGTCACCACGCTGAATCACATGATTGCCCTCGACGCCATCACCGGGCAGAAGATCTGGGACAAAACCTACGAAGGGGGCTGCGATCGCCTGGCCATTTCTCCCGACGGCAAATTCCTCTACGTTCCCCAACTGGAAGGCCCTTTCTGGACCGTGGTCAACGCAGCCAACGGCGCAGTCATTACCAAGATCGAGACCAAGGCCGGTTCGCACAACACCATCTACTCTCACGATGGATCGCACGTCTATATGGCCGGCCTTAAGTCGCCGTTTCTCTTCATCGCCGAAACCAGGAAGCACACGGTATCTTCCAAGGTAGGTCCATTCTCTGATGTCATCCGCCCGTTCACCGTGAACGGAAGCGACACTCTCTGCTACGTCAACATCAATAAGCTGCTCGGCTTCGAAGTAGGCGACATCAAGACCGGCAAGATGCTGCACCGCGTGGAAGTGGAAGGCTACAAGCAGGGGCCGGTCAAACGGCACGGATGCCCCAGCCACGGCATCGCGCTCACCCCGGATGAGAAAGAACTCTGGCTCGCGGACGGCGCCAATAACTTCATCCACGTCTTTGACAACACAGTTATGCCGCCGAAACAGATGCAGAGCATCAAGCTGCGCGATTCCCCGGGCTGGCTCAGCTTCAGCCTCGACGGATCCGTAGCTTATTCTTCCACCGGCGAGATCGTCGACGTAGCCACCAAGAAAGTAGTCGCCACTCTAAAGGACGAAGTCGGCCGCGATGTGCAGAGCGAAAAGATGCTCGACATCATCGTGGCGAATGGCAAAGTGATCCGCGCCGGAAATCAATTTGGCGTCGGCATGAAAAAGTGAAGCAGTGCACCGGTCTGTCATTCCGCTGCTCGCACTAACCGCCGTTGCCGTTGCACAAACGCCTTCGAAGGAAGATGCCCGCTTCTTCGATAAGCGCGTCGCGCCCATACTCTCCAAACGCTGCCTGGGTTGCCATAACCAGGAATTGAACGACGGCGGCATCTCCTTCCTCGACCGCGAAACACTGATCCGGGGTGGTAGCCGCGGCCCGGCAATCATTCCCGGAGATCCCGAACGCAGCCTCCTCATCCACGCCATCCGGCGCGATGGCGATCTGATGATGCCGCCCGGCACGCCGCTCACTCCCCGCGACGTGGCAACACTGGCAGAATGGATAAAACGAGGCGCGCCATGGGGAACAAAACTCCGCGCGCAACCAAAATCAAAATGACGAAACTACTCTGCTCCCTGCTTCTCCTGATTCCCGCGGCCGCCCAGGAGCCCGAAGTGGCCGCCGCAGTCGCATTCACTGAAGGCCCCACCGTAGACCATGCCGGCAACGTCTACTTCACCGAAATCGTGAACGAGCGCATCATGAAACTCGGCACCAACGGCATGCTTTCCGTCTACCGCGAACACAGCAACGTGGCGAACGGGCTTCTCATCGATCCCCAGGACCGCCTCATTGCCTGCGAGGGCGCCGAATGGGAGCGCTACGGCGTAAAGGTGAAGGGAAAGCCGCGCGTCACTCGAACAGATCTGAAGACCGGCAAGATGGAAACCCTCGCCGATAACTACCAGGGCAAACCATTCCAGGCGCCCAATGACGTCACCATCGATGGCAAAGGCCGCCTCTACTTCACAGACATGGCCGGCATGTCCGTCTATCGGATCGACGCACCCGGCAAGGTCACACGCATTCTCACAGCCCCTGATATCCAGCGGCCCAACGGGATTCAAGTTGCTCCCGACGACAAGACCCTGTATCTCATCGAGGCGAACACCGCCCAGAACGGCGCGCGCATGATCCGCGCCTACGACCTGCAACCCGACGGCTCGGTCCGCAACATGCGGGTCCACTACAATTTCTATCCGGGCCGCAGCGCCGATGGGATGAGTATCGATACGAAGGGCAACCTCTACGCCTCCGCGGGCCTCATCCGACCTCGCGGCACTCCGGAAACCCTCGACACCAAGTGCGGCATCTACATCATCTCGCCCCAGGGCAAACTGCTCAAATTCGTCCCCATCGCCGAAGACACCATCACCAACAACGCCTTCGGAGGGCCCGACATGAAAACCCTCTACATCACCGCCGGCAAGACGTTATATAAGATAAGAACCGAAATCGCCGGTATGCCGCGCTAAACGGCCATGCGAAAAATTATCCCGGCACTCTTTCTCACGTCTCTCGGCCTCGCCCAGACACCCGCTCAGGTAGACATCGAACTGATGACCTACGCCGAGATTCATGACGCCATTCACAAGGGCGGGAAGACCACAGTACTCATCTACAACGGCGGCACGGAGCAGCGTGGCCCCCACGCGGCACTCGGCGGCCACACCTTCATCGCCCACCGCACCGGCGTCGACATCGCTCGCAAACTGGGCAACGCGCTGCTCGCTCCAGTGATGCCGTTCTCGCCCGCAGACGGGCACCTCAACCCCAACTGGCCGGGCACTGTCACCATTCCCATGCCCGTTTATCTCAGCGTGAATGAAGCCGCTGTAAAGAGCATGGCCACTAACGGCTTTCGCCACATCGTCTTGATGGGAGACCATGGCGGCGGTCAGAAGGAACTGGAAGCGCTCGCCGCCCGGCTCGACACCAAACTCCGGCCCAAGGGTGTCCGCGTGTATTTTTGCGGCGCCGTCTATCGCGCCTACAGCGACTTCAACGACTGGCTGAAGAAAAACAATCTGCCCGTCGGAACCCACGCCGGCGTCTCGGACACTTCGCTGCTCATGTACCTCGACGGCCCGGATTGGATCCGCAAGGACAAACTCGTCAACGGAAATAGCAGGAATGGGATCAATGGCGACCCCAGACCCTCCACCGCCGAAATCGGCAGGACATTGTATGAAAGAAAGGTCTCCGCTTCCGTCGACGAGATTCGCAAACTGATAGCGGCCAAGCCCTGAGGCAACGGGTATAATCGGGACTTACCCGCAATGACCAGCACGCGATGGCAACAGATCCGGGTAATTTTCGATTCGGCGATGGACATTCCAAGCGCCGAACGGGCCACCTTTCTGAAGAAGGCTTGTCCCAACGATCCTGAACTGCTCACTGAGGTGCAGCGGTTGCTCCAGGAACACGATAATTCGGGCGACTTTCTGAATCAACCCGTCATCAGCACCGCTTCTCTTTCTGACGGTGAAGTGCTGGCCAAACGCTATCGCATCTCGAAGCTCATCGGCCGCGGCGGGATGGGCGAGGTTTATCAGGCTCGCGACCTTCTCCTCCACGAAGACGTGGCTCTCAAAACCCTGCGCGCGGACATCGCCCGCGACGAATCGTACCTTCGCCGGTTCAACACCGAAATCCATCTCGCCCGCCGCGTGACTCACCTCAACGTCTGCCGCGTTTTCGAAGTGGGCGTGCATGAATTCGCCGGCAGCGCCCGCCCGCCGCTTCGCTTTTTCACCATGGAACTGCTCTCCGGTGAGACTCTCTCCGCCCGCATCCAGCGCTGCAACCGCCTTTCCCGCGAAGAGGCCTTTCCCATCGCTGTCCAGATGGCGGAAGGGCTGCACGCCGCCCATGAGGCAGGTATTGTCCACGCCGATTTCAAGAGTGGCAACATCATCCTGGTTCCGGTCCCCGGCGGCGAACGCGCCGTCATCACTGATTTCGGACTCGCCCGGATCGATCCCAATTCGGATACCGTGATCGAAACGCGAAGCTTGAGCCTGGTCGGTCAGGTCATCGGCACTGTCGCCTATATGTCGCCCGAGCAGATGACCGGCGGAATCGTAACGCCGTCTTCCGATATCTATTCGTTCGGCATCGTGCTCTTTGAAATGGCGACGGGCCAGATGCCCTTTGACAATCAGCACCTCATCAACGCCGCCGTGCAGCGCGTCAGTGGCGAAGGCCCCACGGCGCGGTCGCTCGTCCCGCATCTGGACTCGCGCTGGGATGCGGCCATCAGCCGCTGCCTGCAGCGGGACCCTCTGCGCCGCTTCGCAACGGCGGCCGACGTCGCCGATTGGTTCCAGGATCGCGCCTGGTGGACCCGCAGCCGCCACTGGACCCGCCGCGATGCCATCCGCGCCGCCGTGATGGCGGTCGTTTTTTTCGCCATTGCCATCGGTCTCTGGGTCGCGATGCACCAGCCCTACCGGCCCAATCAAACCGCCCTCGAATGGTACGCCAAGGGTGAGGACGCGCTGCACTCCATGACATTTGAAGCCGCCCGCAAGGCCCTGGAACAGTCCGTCGCAGCCGATCCTAAATTCGCCCTCGCGCACGCCAGCCTGGCGTGGGCCTACGACGAGTTGGACTACTCTGAGCGTGCTAAGGAATCCATGCTTCGCGCCATGACCGCCGCTCAGGAGATCCGGCTTTCCAGCCAGGACGAAACGCGTCTCCGCGCCTTGCAGTTTGTCGTCTCGCGCGAATACGATCGCGCCGCGCCTTTATTTCAACGGCTCGAAGACGAAGCCGCCCCTCAGGAGAAACCCGCCGCCATCCTCGAATCCGGCTGGCTCGCTCAGCAGCGTGAGCAGACCGATGTGGCCCTTGCGGCCTTCCAACGCGCCGTGAAACTCAATCCCAGCTATGCCGCCGCCAAACTCCGCCTGGGCTACGTCCAGGGCAGGCGCCGCGAAGTGGCCGCCGCGCTGAAGTCCTTCACCGAAGCTGCCGAACTTTACAACGCCGCCAGCGAGTATGAAGGCCTCACGGAAACCCTTCGCCAGCGCGCCAGCTTCCTGAATCGGTCCAGCCGCGAGAAGGAAGCCCTGCCTGTAATCCAGAAGGCGCTTGGCTACGCCGGAACCCTCGGCAACTTCACCCAGCAGATCCAATTGCAGTTGCTTGAGGGCGTCAGTATCCGCAAACTCGGTGACTCGAAGCGCGCCGGCGAACTGGCCCAGAAGGCCATTGATGAAGCGACCAACCACCGCATGGAGAACGTTGCCACTGGCGGCCTCATCGATTTGGGGAACGCCTTCCTGGCTCACGGCGAACTGGAGCAGGTCGAGCATTATTATCGCCAGGCGTTGGAACTCGCCAAGCGCAGCAAGGCCCGCCGCAACGAGGCCCGCGCGTATCTGTCCCTGGCCTCCTTGTACGAGCAGAAGAAGAAGCCCGAACAGGCCGGCGAGTTCATTCAAGCCGCGTTGCCCTTCTACCGCCAGGCCGGATATCGCAAGGAACTGGTGCAGGCTACGCTGATATTGGGCCGCGTTCACCTGCTCCGCGCCGAATTCGAAGAGGGTGTGCGCATTCTTACCGACGTGCTGCCGACTGCCCAAAAACTGCAGGATGTCCAGCTGGAGGCGATCGTCCGCGAAAGTCTCGGTCAGAATCTTCGCGCTCTCGGCGCCTGGCCGGAGGCCCTCGCGCAGCAGGAGCAGGCGGCCAAGTTGCAAGGCGCAAAAAGCATTGTGCCGCGTCTGGATGCCGCTGAATTGTACGCGCGGCTCGGTCGCGAAAAAGAGGCCGAGAAGGGCCTGTCCGAAGTCGAACGGATTCTCGAAAGCAATCCGAATCCCAACCGTCTGATGCTCTTCGATCTGCGGCTGAAGCAGGCCGAATTCGCCTATCAGGAGGACCGTATTCCGGAAGCTCGGGCGTTCGCCCGGCAGGCGGCAGCAGTTGCCCCCGCCAACGCCGACGGTGAGGAGCTTGGCGCGCAACTGATGGAATCCCTCGTTCTGATTCGCACCCGTCAGGTCGCCCGCGGCAACCAAATGGCTCAGGACATCATCGCAAAGTGGGACCGTGCCAACCTCATTCTGGCCGCATCCACGGCGCGCCTGATGCTCTCCGAAGCGTTAGTCGCCTCCGGAAATCTCAGCCCTGCCCTCCGCGATGCCGCGCGGGAGTCTTCCCTGCAGGCCCTCGCCTTCTTTGAACCGCGCAAGATTCTGGAGGCCTCGTGGAGGGCCCACTTGCTGGTCGCCTGCACATCTCCGAACCCGGGTGAGATAGAATCCCATCGGTTAGCTGCAGCGTCCTCGCTTGCCCAATTGAGAACCAGTTGGTCTCCCGGAAGCGTCGAGGGCTACCTGCAGCGGCCCGATCTCAAGTCGCTCTCCGCGACGGCACAACTTTGATGTCGGCTTTTTCCGTCGCTTTGCGCTTTAGACATAAGTAGAGGTTTTATTTCAGTGCCTGAGGAGGCAATATGTCAGCATCAGATCCAGTAATTATTGACGACGGCGGCTCCACCCGCATCCGGTTTCTGCTCGACTCCGGTGTGGGGGCAATGGACGGCCTTTTAGATGTCGGTGAACTCTCCAAGGACTCCCCGGCTCCGGGATCACAGGGTTCGCAACATATCTTCACCCCGCCGGACCGACCTCTCTTCACGGATCTGACGATTGTGTTTACTTGCCCGAAATCGGCAACGCCCACGACTGTTCAAGTCGCGTTGGCTCCCGGTGACAAGGTCGTCGTTACCTCCGGCCCCCTCACCGTTCAGTTGGATATCGATTCTCCTCGCGGAAGCGGCAATTCCGTCCTCACCAATTTCGGTTCGGCCACTTCGGGCGTGCCGCTCGTCGGTGCCAAGCAGCAAAATAAGAAGCGGCGCTATTTCGTCTCAGCCGCCCCCCCTATCTCATTAGTCAACGTCACGCTCGGAGGCCAGACCAGCACCGTCTTCGACGCAGCGAAAACGCCCAGCGCCTACACGCAAGTCTTCTTAAGATGAGGCGGCGGACCATCGCCGCAGCTCTCCGTGCAGCCAGGCGCGCGCCAGAATCCAGTCGCGTCTGACTGTACGTGGGGAAACTGCCAATACCTCGGCGGTCTCGTCCTCGGTCAGGCCGCCGAAAAAACGCAATTCCACCACCCGGCACTGTCGCGGATCCCATTTTTCCAACCGGGTCAGTGCCTCATCGATCGCGACAACCTCATCCAGGCGCTCTTCCGAAATCGCCAGCCCGTCGGTTAATTCCACCTGTTGGCGATCACCGCCGCGCTTGGCCGCCCTACGCATGCGCCCATAATCCACCAGAATCCGTCGCATGGATTGCGCCGCGGCGGCATAGAAATGGAGGCGGTTCTTCCAGTCGATGCCGGTGTCACCCAGCAGCTCCATGTAGGCTTCATTTACCAGCTCTGTAGCCTGCAGAGTGTGGCCCGATCGCTCCCGACCCAGCGAGCGCGCAGCGATACGATGCAGTCTGGGATAGACCGCTTCGATCAACCGCGATTCAGCTCCCCGGTTACCTCCGCGAAGTTCGGCGAGAAGACGTGTAACTTCACCCGCTGCGTCCGCCATTCTGACTACTCTCTCACACATACAGGGTGCACCGCCAGATATCATCACCATATGCCCAGATTTCGGACGGCGGCCCCCCAGGGCCGCAGCCGGCGCCCTCGCCGGCCAATCATCCTCCTAACCGCCCTAACCCTTCTCCTTCCCATCCACGCCGCCACTCCCCCGGACATCAACCGATTCTTCGACACCTTCACCGCGGACTGGGTACGCGCCGATCCCGAACTGGCCACCAGGACCCAATATTTCTCGGGCGCCGAGCAAGACCGCCTCGACCGCGAACTCGCCCCGCGCACGGCCCAACACCGCAGGCAAAGGGTAGAGCGCGCCCGCCGCGGCTTGGCCGACTTACGCCGGTTTGACCGCAAACAGCTCACTCCAGCGCAGCGCCTCTCAGCTCGCGTCCTCGAATGGCAACTGGACGCGATAGTGAAGTCCGCACCCTACGGCGGCTATCAATATTTCTTCAACCAGGGCATCGCGGGTTTCCCGCGAACGCTGGTCAGCTTCCTCACTGACGTGCATCCTGCCCGCAATGCTCGAGACGCGGAAAACTACCTCAACCGCCTGTCCCAAGTCGCAGCCCGCGTGGATGAAACCATCGCCGAGGCACGCACCGCCGCCGCCCAAGGCATCGTCCCGCCACTTTTCATACTCACCGCAACCATCGACCAGATCAAACGCCTGGCCGATCCCGAACCCGCCGCCAACGTTCTCGTCGCATCGTATAGCGACCGGCTCGCCGATCCGGACCGCCAGAAATTCCGCGCCGCAGCCACAAAGTTGATAGCCGAATCAGTGGTTCCAGCACTCCGCCGCGCCATCGCATTATTAGAAGAGCAAACAAAGACCGCAACGGCTGACGCCGGCTTCTCAAAGCTGCCCAACGGCGCCGCGGCCTATGCGGCGCGCCTTCGCGACTCCACATCCACATCGCTGACGGCCGACCAGATCCACCGCACCGGCCTGGAACAGGTAGCGCGCATTGAAGGCCAGATGGACGTACTGTTACGCAAACTCGGCTACACCGAAGGATCCGTAAAGGATCGCTTCAACAAGGCACAGGACGACAATCTGTACCCTGACCAGCCCGGCATCCGCACCGCCATCCTGGCGGACTACGAGAAAATCATCCGCGACGCTGAGCAGCGCTCCGCCGCCCTCTTCGAACTGCGTCCCAAAGCGCCTGTCGTCGTACGCCGCATTCCGGAGTATCAGGAGCGGAACGCAGCGGCGAATTATTCCATGCCCGCGCGCGATGGCTCCCGGCCCGGAACGTTCAACGTTCCACTGGTCGGCCCCCGGTTCTCTCGCCTCGGCATGCGCACACTGGCCTATCATGAAGCGGTGCCCGGCCATCATTTCCAACTGGCGCTACAGCAGGAAGACAAGGGTCTTCCGCGGTTCCGCAGCGACAGAATCATGCGCGAGGGAATGGCTGCGTTTGCAGAAGGCTGGGGACTTTATGCAGAGGCTCTCGCCCTGGAAAGCGGCTGGTACGACGATGACCCTCCCGCGAAACTCGGCGCGCTCGAAGACCAGCTTTTCCGCGCCCGGCGCCTCGTAGTCGATACAGGCTTGCACACCAAAGGCTGGACCCGCCAGCAGGCCATCGACTACGGCTTACCCGTCAGCGAAGTGGAACGCTATGTCGCCGCGCCCGGCCAGGCTTGCGCTTACATGATCGGACAGTTGAAAATCCTCGAAGTGCGCGAGAAAGCACGCCGGGAACTCGGTGACAAATTCTCGCTGCCCCAGTTTCACAATGTGGTACTGCTCACGGGCGGCGTGCCCTTGGAAGTTCTGGAAGAAGCGGTGAACGAGTACATCGCGACCAAAAAATAACTATGAAGCCAAGAATTGGACTACTCCTCGGCGATCCATCCGGCATCGGCCCCGAGCTCATCGCAAAACTATTGTCGTCACGGGAGACCCGCGCGCAGGCGGAAATCCTTGTCATCGGTGACCAGCGGCTCCTCTCGGCGCCATCGTGCCCTGTCGCAAGCACGGCCCGGCAGTCCTCCGAACCGGACTCCCCCGTGCCCATCTTCGACTGGCGCCTGTCCGATCCGTCCGAGTATCCACTCGCCACCGCCAGTGCCGTATCCGGCGCCTATGTGCTCTCCGTCCTCCGCCTGGCTGCCGAAGTGATCCAGCGTAAGGAGATCGATGCCCTGGTCTACGCGCCGCTCAATAAAGCGGCCATGAAAATGGCTGGCATGCACGAAGAGGACGAAATGCACTTCATGGCAACGCGATTAGGCTATACCGGCTACATGTCGGAGATCAACGTCTGCGACGCACTTTGTACCACCCGCGTCACTTCACACGTTCCAATCTCCGCCGTCGCCGGGCTCATCACTCGTGAGCGCATCCTCGATGCCACGCGGCTCATCAACAGAACACTAATCGCCAATGGAAACCCCACCCCGCGCATCGCGGTAGCGGGCCTCAACCCACATGCCGGAGAAGGCGGACAAATGGGAACCGAGGAGATCACCACCATCGGCCCCGCAGTCCAGCAGGCGAAGTCGGAAGGGATAACGGTGGACGGTCCCTTCCCGGCCGACACCGTTTTCATCGCGGCGCGGAACGGACGGTTCGATGCCGTTGTCACCATGTATCATGACCAGGGCCAGATCGCCACAAAGCTCCTCGGCTTTGAACGCGGCGTCACCATCCATGGCGGCCTGCCGCTGCCCATCACCACGCCTGCACACGGTACGGCATTCGATATCGCGGGGAAGGGAATTGCCTCGGTCAGCGCGATGCAGGCTGCATTTGCCACGGCGGCCCGCAGTGCCTGCTAGCTAATCCCAGGCGTTCATCTCTGCCAGCCACTCCGGCGGAAAGTTCATTTGCAGCGCCTCCACGGCGTTGTCCAGGTGCCTGGTGGTTCTCGCGCCCACCAGCACGGTCGTTACGGCTGGATTCTGGAACACCCAGCCCATTGCCAGTCGCACGGCCGATACTCCAACTCGCGCGGCCATCGCGTGAAGCTGATCCACCACCCGGAAATTGCGCTCGCTGAAGTAAACGTCCGCATGCCCGGGAATCACATCAAATCGCGATCCCTTCGGAAAAGCCGCGCGGTCCGCCGTATACTTCCCTGTAAGAAATCCCGCACCGAGCGGACTGTACGTGATGGCCGCAATTTTCTCGCGAACACACAGCGGCAATAGTTCTTCGGCGATACCGGGCGCGGCCAGATTGTAATTCGATTGGATCGCGGCCGGACCGGTTATTCCACCCGCCCGCGCAATCTCCAACAACGTCCGAAGCTGAACCGCGCTGAAATTGCTGCAACCGCACGCGTGAGCCCTTCCTGATTTCACCGCATCGTCCATTGCCGCAACAGCTTCTTCCATCGGCGTCTCCGGATCGAACCGGTGGAACATGTAAAGCTCCAAGCTGTCGGTTTGCAGCCGGTCAAGACTGCCCTCAAGCGCTTCCTTCAAGTGGGATCGCGTGAAGTTGGTAAAAACCTTCGTCAGCAGAAATACGTCTCTGCGGACACCCCTCGATTGCATCCACTTGCCGATAATTTTCTCTGACTCTCCCCCGCCATAGACCTCCGCTGTGTCAAACAGTGAGATGCCGATCTCCATGGCATGGTCCATGATCCGGAAAGCGGAGTCTTCGTCAATCTCCCGGCCAAACGTAACGCAGCCCAGCCCGATCCGTCCCACCCCCGTCAGTTCGGGATGCACTTCGAGATAGCGGATGCAGTCTCTTTCAAATTCCGGACCAGTGTAAGCAGCGTTGCCGGTTTGATCTGGGCCGTGGTTCCCGCCACGCAGATGGCGGCCACAACCTCACCGTCGGCCCGGCCCACCGGCACCGCCACGCAGCGGAATCCGATCTCATGCTCTTCATCGTCCAGGGCATAGCCGCGCCGCGCGCACGTGGCCAGATCCCGGAGCAATTCATCGCACGACGAAATGGTTTTCTCGTTGTGCCGCGACAATCCATGGCTCTTGACAAACTCCATCAGTTCCGGCTGCGGCAGATGCGCAATCAGCGCCTTGCCCAAGCCCGTGCAATGCAGTTCCATCCGCTTCCCAATCCAACTGGCCAGCCTCGGTGAACCGCACGGCTCCATCTTGGAAATCAGCATCGCTTCACCGTTATCCAGAATCGCCATATAGACGGTCAAGCCAGTGGACACCGCCAGCGAACGGAGCATCGGTGCCGCCTCCTCCCGGATCGAGAGTCCCATCACCGACATATTAGCCAGGCAAAATAGCTTCGCCCCGAACATGTAGCGCCCCGTTTTCGAGCTTCGGTGAATGTAGTTTTTCCGTTCCAGAGTGACCAGCAGGCAGTGCGCGGAACTCTTGGCGATGCCCGTCTTCTTGACAATCTCGGGCAATGCTAACCCAAATTTGGACGAGGCGATCGTCTCCAGAATCACCAGAAGTTTCTCGGCGGCCGGAACGGCGCTGGTTTTAGGTGCGCTAATGACGGCGCCCGTAGCAGGTTGTACCAGAAATGGCCTCATATCACACTGAGTATACTTCAATAGGTTTAGTGGACAGACCAGTCAACCGCTCTGAAATATGGACGCGGCCAGCCTGCTGGACAGAAGTTTACAGCCCGTCTCATTGACACGAAAAAAAGAAAGTTGTACCGTAGTTTAACTTTGAGGTGTTTTGTCTCGTGACTTTCATGCAAATGACAAGCAAGTGGACGGCGTGCCTGATTTCTGCGCTCGCAATGCTCTGCGCGCCTGCCGCTTGTGCGAATCCACTCGAACCGCTCGTCAAGGGAATCAATAAGGAAGTAGACGCCAAACGAGCGTTCGAAACCGTCAAACGGGTCTACGCCACAGATCATTGGTTCACCTTTCCAAAATTCGAAGAAACAGCGCAGTACCTCAAAAAACGGCTCGAGGAAAGCGGAGTAAAGAACGTGGAGATCGGCGGCGCCCATGCCGACGGGAAAACGCAAGCCGGTTTCTGGACCATGCCTTTAGCTTGGGACGCACGGCAGGCCACCCTGGAAGTAACGGAACCCGAGCAAATCCAGCTCTGTGACTACCAAAAGATTCCATCGTCCCTCGGAATGTGGAGTGGCTCAACGCCCAAAGAAGGCATCACGGCGGAACTGGTAGACATCACAAAGACTCCCTGGGCCGATGTGAAGGGCAAAATGGTCCTCACAGCGAAAAAGTCTGACGGCCTCAAATTCCAGTTGGTGAAGTACGGGGCACTCGGCGCCGTAAACGCTTTCACTGAGAACCCATCCCTGGAAGATGGCCGCCAGTGGGTCAACGCGTGGGGAGACAACGGCTGGGGTTTCACCAAAGCCAGCACTCCGCTACTCTCTTACTCCATTACCCCGAGGCAAGCCAAACGTCTTCGGCAAATCCTTGCAACAGGTAAGAAAGTAATGGTGCGTGCCGTTGCGGACACTCGCTACTACGAGGGCCGCTATCCATGGATCACGGGCGTGCTTCCGGGCGTCAATCCGCAAGAGGAAGTCCTGGTGCTGGGGCACACCTCCGAGCAGGGAGCGCAGGACAACGCAACGGGCGTAGCGGCCATGGTCGAAGCCCTGCACACCATCTCGCGCATGATCGACACAGGCAAACTCCCGCGCCCTGCCCGTTCCATCCGCATTCTACTAATGCCCGAGGTATACGGTTCCCTGAGCTACATCTCCGAAAACAGGGAGCGCATGAATCGTACCGTGGCCGCCATGACAGTGGATACCCCAGCCGCGGCATACGAGATGGCAGGCACCGAATACACGTTCTACATGAATCCTCACGTCGCCATGTCCTACACGGACGCGCTCATCCAGCGCATCGCGAAGACCTACTATCCGCCCTCGCGCCCATGGCACTGGCAGGAGTACGTCACCGGAACGGACACATACCTCAGCGAACCCACCGTCGGCGGCGTCCCAACCGTTTGGCCCTACAGCGGAACGGGCGTACTGACCCATCACAACAGCGAAGACAAACCAGAAACCGTGGATTTGCAGTCCCTCCACGACCTCACTGCGCTGGTAGCTTCTTATCTCTATTTCAACGCGACGGCAGGCGAACCCCAGGTGCAGTGGCTGTCGGAAATCACGCTCGACCACACCTTGCAGGAGATGCAGTCAACCGCGGCAGCCGCTCTGGATGCAGTGTCTTCGGGAAACGCCGCGGCCGGCTCCTACGGAATCGAGCGAATCAGGTATCTGGGCGATCGCGGCTCAGAAGCCGCGCACACGGCCCTGCGCGTAGTGCCATCCAGTCGCAAAGAAGAAGCCGCGCGATCCTTGGCACCCGTGCTCTCCCAGATCCGTGATTTTCAAAACCTGCACATCGCCAGGTTGCAGGCCGCGGGTGCAAAAGATACCCCGGCCGCTCGCTCTCCGGAAGCAGAAGAAATCATCGTGCGCCGCATTCGCCCAGGCAGCTTGCCCATGGACGACCTGCCGCAGGATCAATGGCACGGCTATCCCTCCGGCGCATGGGACAAGCAGGTCACCATGGCGCTTTATTGGTGCGACGGCAAACGCAATTTGGCCGACGTGATCCATCTCACCAAGATGGAAACCGGCCCCACAAATTTCGACTTCATCGGCTACTTCCGGTTCCTGCGGGACCACGGGTATGTGGAATTTGCAAAGTAGACTAGCGGCCGTCGCACTAGCCACCTCGGCGCTCTGCCAGGGAATTGACTTGCGTGTCTTACCGGAATTCTCGCGCCCCGATCCGGTCAACGGAATCGTGGCGATCGACAGCCCCGGCTCCAAGTCCGCCGATGCCGTGCACATCACTGCCGCGCGCGCCGGGTACGCCTCGTTCCACCTCGTCGCGAAGCTAGACCGCCCGTCCGAATACGAAATATCGCTGGACTTCCCGCTCCCCGCCGACGCCTATCGCGAATGGTTCCACTTCAACACACCGGACCAAAAATATTATCCAGACGCGCTTATCCCCGTCACCTCTCCTTACCGCTCCCGCCTGCCGGAGCCGGACAATCGCATTCCCGGACAAACCGCGCAAGCCTTCTGGATTGACATCTGGATTCCCGCCTCCACCGCACCCAGGCTCTACCGCGGCGAAGCACGATTGACCAGCGGGTCCGAACGCAAAACGATCCCCATCGAAATCACGGTCCTCTCAACCGTGATTCCCGACAAAGATGCAGTCACGCTCGACAGCAATTCCTACGGCACAAGCTGGCTGCAGGAGCAGTATCCCAAAACCCTGGCGGACCTGGCAGAGAACAGCGATCCGTTGTACAAGCTGATTCACCAGTACCACCGCATCTTCTACGATCACCGCGGCACCTTCCATCAACTCGGCTATGGACACGCGGGGAAAGTGGGTCCTGAATTCGCGCCGGAACTCACCGGCACAGGCACCGGCAAGCACGTCTCCAGTTGGACCAATTTCGATCGCCACTACGGGCCCCTCTTCGACGGCTCGGCCTTCAAAGACTCCCGGCGTGGTCCGAGCCCCATTCCCTACGTCTACCTGCCCATCAATCCGGACTGGCCCGCTTCCTTCCTCTGGTGGGGCGAGCCCGGATACGAAGCTGAATTCGTAAATGTAGTGTCGGAGATGGAGCGTCACTTCCGCGAGAAGAACTGGACCTCCACTCGCATGGAAGTTTTCTTCAATCACAAGAAACGCTACAAAGGTTTCCCATGGGATGGCGACGAGATCCGCTTCGAGCGCGACAACCAATACCTCCTCGACTATCGCCGGTTGCTCGACAAAGCGGTCCCAGCAACCTCTCCAGTGCAATTCGTGATGCGCTCGGATTCCAGTTGGACTATGGAGCAGCAGTTTGAACTGCTGAAGGGCGTCATTAAATTCTGGGTTGTCGGAGAAGGCTCCTTCAGTTGGTATCCCGGCGCCGCAAAGCGCCTCAAGGACCGCGGCGACACGATATGGACCTACGGAGGCACGCCAACCGTCCAGAGCATCTCCACCGAAATTACCCTGAACCCTCTCCGTTCCTGGATCACCGGAGTTGACGGCTTCGTCCGCTGGCTGACCATCTCCCCAGGCCCCGATCCCTGGTATCACTTTGGCGGCGGCGGAGAAGTGCTTGTCTATTCCGGAGAGCGTTTCGGCCGTCCCGAACCACTCGCCAGCATCCGCCTCAAGCTGCAGCGAAATTGCTTGCAGGATCTCGCGCTTCTCGAAGCGGCTTCACAGAAAGGCAGCCGGGAACAGATTCAGCAGGAAGTAGTCAAGCGTTACAACGGCACACGCCTCGCCGACTGGCACAACACTCGCCCCGCGCTCTTATCCAAGCCTGTCCTCGAATGGAACAACGCGGATTTCGATGACGCGTTGAAGCCCTATGAAGCCCGCTTCAAAAACTTGGACCCTGCCTCCTGGCAGCGTGTAAGAGACTACGCGCTCACGCTGGAGGCAAAATGAAACTGCTCTTCCTCCTCCTGGCCATCGACGCATCGCGCATGGAGCGCGACCTGGACGAAATAGCGAGAGTGGCCACCATCATGGTGGACGGCGATGTCTGCCAGCGCATCGTAACGCCCCGTGCCCTTGCTTCCATCTTCCGCATCGACCCCCGCGATCAATACGCGGACAGCGATAACTACGACGTAAACGACGAAGCTTTCATCCGCACCAAGAAAACTTTGATGCGCCTCAGCCAGTTGGTGGACTATCCGGTAGACGTAAACCTGTGGATGCCGCTACCCTCGAAGCCACCACGCATCCACGTAGTAATCCGCAATCACTACGAGATGAGCCAGTTCTGGCCCTGGGGCAAACTGCACCAGGAGATGATCCCCGAAATGCAGTCGGTACTCAGCACCGGTCGCCGCATCACCGTAAAGCAGAAACCGGGCTTCATCTCCGTACTCTCCCCCGTTCGCAACAGTCTGAACGAAATCGTCGGCCTCGTAGAAGTAGTAAGCCGAACCCAACCAGACGCCCGGGAGAACGTCCAATGACAATCCAGGGAGAAAGTGCCCGGACGGCAGACCCCCTGGTCTGCGGTCGACCCCCGGGTCGACCCGCCCAGATAATTCTCTTCATCCTAGCGTTCTCCATCACGGCCCAAGCCGCCCAGCCCTACTACGACCGCACCCACGATTCCAAAGTCTTCTCCGAACCCCGCCACTATCGAATCTTCCTCCCGCCCAACTACGAGACCCAAACCAAACACTACCCGGTCATCTACTACTTCCACGGCCATAGCGACCGCTACACCCTCGAAAAATACGACAACGGCCTCGATACAGTCCCCAAAATAACCGCCTTTGTAGCGAATCACGAAGTAATCGTAGTAGCCGCGGACGGCTACGTAGCCCGCGACTACACCGGCTTCTACGGAGGCACCCCCTACGACGTACGCCGTGAAGGCGGCGAGTTCGACTACGGCAAATACTTCCTCGAACTCACCAGCCATATAGACGCAACCTACCGGACACTCACTAGCCGCAGATACCGCGCAACCTCAGGCTTAAGCATGGGCGGCTTCATGAGCCTCTACCTCAGCGCTCGCTATCCTGACCGCATCGGCAGCGCCTCATCCTTTAACCCCGGCCCCGAATTCTACGTCGGAGAAAAAGACGCGCGCTCCCTGTGGCGTCCGAAAGATCACGTCCTCAATCACGAGCACTCGATGATCCGCCTCATCCGCGCCTCCGGCGACTACATCAGCCAGTATCACGAAGAAACGCGCACAGCCTACGCCATAGCCCCCACCGTCGACTTCGAGTATCGCCGGGACGAATACCACCGCCACTGGGCAACCTCCATCGCCGAGACTCTCGACTTCCACATGCGGGCCTTCGCCAACCCCGCGCTCGACACCGTGCCCGTGGAATGGAACTACACAACCGCGCACCGCGACACCGAAGTCTGGAACTACCGCGTAAAGTCGAATACCACCGGCCCTGCCCTGCTAACGCTGAAGCATGTGACCCAAGGCGGCCTCGGAGTCTACACAAGGCGCTGGGCGCCGGATGGTCCTCCTGCCACGTGCACCGCCATCGACGTCACAACCGCGCCGCTCTATCACGCGGGCAGCAATTATCAACTAACGGACTTCACTAACGGAAAGACAATCCACCGCGAATCCATGGCGGATCGCGAAGGCCGCCTGCACTTCCAAGTCGATTGCAGCGGCCATGAATTAGGCATAGCCGGACCCGGAACCGGGTCGCAATCCCTAATCCTGTTGCCCCAAACAACAAAGGACGCGCTAAGGGTTCTGCCGGCCAAGTCCGTTAGCATCCCCGTTCGCATCTTCAACCCCCGAAACATTCCAGTCGAAAATGTTCGGGCAGAACTTACCTCCGATTACCCCACCGTAAGCATCCTGAACGGAACGTCCAAGGCAGAGCGAATTGGCCCGGGCGAAGCCGCGGACCTCTCCGCCGGACTCGCCGTCCAGTTCACCGCAGGTGAAGGAGACTTCGCCAGGGCGCGCCTCGAACTAAAACTCTCAGCCGCGGGCCTGAAAGAAACCACGGAGAACATCCAGGTCCTCATCGCCCCGGATCACATGCCCCCGCCCGTGGAAGTAGCGGTCCTCGACGGCCGTAAACAGACCTTCGCGGTCTTCCGCCAAAAAGGCAACCAGGGCGGCGGCGCCGCTATCCAGCGCACCGTCACCGAAGGCCGCGGCAACGGCAATGGAAAACTCGAGCAGGGCGAACAGGCAACCATCTGGGTCAAGTTGAACCAGGGCCTCGATCCCTTCGACAAGAACAATTGGTGCCGCGCGAAAGTCTATTCAGACTCCCCGTTGCTCACCGAAGTCGCCGACATCCAGGAAGATAAGCAACTCGAGTGGACCAGCGCCCAGAACCGCACCAGCGTCATCGAACTCTCGTCAAATCCGCCACCAGGCTCCGAGATCCCCGTCATTCTCGATTGCGAGTCCTGGAGTTATCACTTCACGCCAGACGAACGTTTTGGCAAAGAGCCACTCTACCAAGCCTTCCAGTTCCACAAGCACCATCTTTTCTCGTGGAAATGGAAGCCGAATGTTGAATAAGGAGGAACCATCGTGTTCTCGAATTGCGTACGTCTATTAGGAATTTTGTTATTGCTGGCGTTAGTCGCTCCGCTTCCCGCGCAGCTCTCTAACGCCACCATTAAAGGCACGGTCACCGATGCTACCGGTGCTGTGTTGCCGCAGGCCCTTGTAGTGTTGACGAACACGGGCACTGGCGAAAAGCGCGAACAGCGTACCAGTGGAGAAGGGATCTACACCTTCAACGGGCTTCCGCCCGGCGAGTTTTCCCTCAAGGTGAGCGCCTCCGGATTTGCGGACTGGTCCGGTCAGTTGACCGTTCGCGTAGCGCAGGAAGCCGTGGTGAATCCATCGCTGCTAACCGGCAATCTCAGTACCAGCGTCACCGTCGCGGATGTCACGCCGGTCATCAGCACCGAGGATTCTTCCCTCAACGACGTGAAGGAAGCTTCCCGCATCGAGGCACTCCCGATGCAGAACCGCAGCTTTCTGAACATCCTGAACTTCACGCCCGGCGTAGTCTCCAACGGTTTCGCCGGCCAGGGTCAGGGCTACACCCGCGTCAATGGATTGCCCGGCGGATCGGTTGACTATCTGGTCGACGGCATGACGGCTTCCGAGCGCTACACCAACGAACTCCAGCGCCTGCCGCAGCCCATCCCCACCATTCAGGAGTTCAAAGTAAGCACGGCCAACTCCACCGCCGAATACAGCCGCCCTGGAATTATCGAAGTCGTCACCAAAGGCGGCACCAACGAATTCCACGGCCAGTTGTTTGAGTTGAATCAGAACAGCGCCGTGGTTGCCAAAACATTTCATCAGCAGTCTGTAAACTTTCTCGTTCGCAACGAATTCGGCGGCAATTTCGCCGGGCCGGTGTGGTTCCCCAAACTCTACAACGGCAAAAACAAGACGTTCTTCTTCGTGGACGCCGAAGGCATTCGCCAAAGCTCGGCCGGTCAGGAACGCTATGTCGTGCCGCTTGCCGCCTGGAAGGCCGGGGATTTCTCCAACTACACGGACGATTCCGGCAATCTCATCAAGATTTACGATCCGCTCTCTACCCGCTACGATCCAACGACGAAATCCTACGTCCGCACCCAATTTCCCGGCAACAAATTGCCGGCCGATCGTTTGAACGGCCCCGGGAAGAAAGTCGCCAGCTACATCCCGGACCCCAACGTCAACATTCCCTATTACGACGGGCAGAACTATCAGAATCCGAATGCCAGCTCCAGAGACTCGCGCACTCTCGTTACCACGAAGATCGATCAGATCCTCGGCGCCAATCGTCTCTCGGGCCGCTATACTTACACCGACGAAGTCAATCACGGCCCGCGATACTTCCTCAATCCCAACGATCGACTGATAGGTGGTCACAACGCGGCTCTATCGTTCACTGAACTCATCAGCCCATCCATGGTGAATGAACTACGCGCCGGTGTGCAGCGCTTCCACGCTTATCGCGGCCCCACTTTCATTGACCCGCCAATCACACAAACTCTCGGCTTGCCCACGTATCCAGGCACAGTGGCCTGGCCCGGCATCTACTTTGGCGACAGTTGGACGCCGAACGGCTACTTCGACGGAATTGACCGCGACAATCCGCAGGACGCTCCAAATTTGACCCTGAACTTCGCCGACAACCTCTCCTGGACTCGCGGCAAGCATGAGTTCAAATTCGGATTCGCCGTTCAGCGCAGCGCCGTAAACACCTTTGAAACCGGACAGCCCGGAGGCGACTACAACTTCTCCGGCAGCTTCACCGCGCTCATGGATCCAGTGGCCGCGGCCGGCGGAACGCTGAATCAACCGGTCACCAACACCGGTGCGGCTCTGGCCGATATGCTGCTCGGCTACACCGATTATTCGGGGCTCAATCAATACCCCCGCTTCTACACGCGCCAGACAAGTTACTCCGCCTACGCCCAGGACAACTGGAAGCTGAGCCGCAAGCTGACACTCAACGTGGGTCTTCGCTACGAATATTGGACTCCGTTTGCAGATAAACGCAACCAGTCGTCCAACCTCAACCTCACCGCGGCCGGTGGCCCCGTGGTTGTTTACGCCGGGGAAGGATCCCTGGCCAGCCACGGGTTCCCGCAAGCTGTCGTCGACGCCTACACCAAGGCAGGCCTCAAGTTCCAATCGGCTGCCGAAGCGGGATCTCCTTCCGCGCTTTGGAACATGCCAAAGAACAACCTCGCCCCTCGTATCGGCGCGGCCTATCGCCTGGACGAGAAGACCGTGGTCCGCGGCGGATACGGAATCTACTATTGGGTGATGCCGCTGGTGCAGTACCACCAGAACACTCGCCGCAACCCGCCCTTCAGTTACAGCTTCCAAAGCAATGTGGATGATAACGACAACACCGCGGCGGAACTGGTCTTCCCTGTTGGCGGCAGCGCCTATGCCAATCAATCGCCCGGCGCGCGGACTTTTGGAAACAACTTCATCAGCCCTAACGCCCTCTCCATTACGGAAGGCAGCGGCTTCAACATCCTGCCCTGGGAGACCAACTACAAGACACAAACCGCTCAGGAGTGGAACGTCACAGTCGAGCGTGCCCTTCCTGGCCGTCTCGGTGCCCGTGTTTCCTACGTCGGAAATCACGGCAGCAACCTCGTGAATTACGACCCCATCAACGTGCCTGTTCCGCGTTCCCAGGCGCCCGCCGGCGCAACGGCTCAGCAACGGCGCGCTTATGCGCACTTCGCAAGTTCCACCACCGGCGCCATGGATCTCATGCGATTCATCGGTTACTCCAACTCCAATCAGCTCCAGACTGAAATCAAGAAGAGCATGACCAACGGCACAGTAATCCAGGCGTTCTACACATTCCAGAAGACACTGACGACCTCGGAAGGCTCGAACAATTCCTTCGGTGGACTGGAGATGCTTCCAGGTGGACTCACAAATAACGCCTCTACGGACATACGCCTGCGCGGCATCTACGCTCCCGATAGCGGACTTCCCAAGCACACATTCAGCGTCAACGGGAACTACGAACTTCCCTTCGGCAAGGGCAAGAAGTTCCTCGCGGGCTCAAACGGCCTGGTCAATCGACTGGTCTCCGGTTGGAACACCGCCGGCTTCTATTACCTGCGTAGCGGCCTCCCATTCTCGCCCTACTACGCTGTCCGTGGCTCGAGCACGATACTAGCGCCCGGCAAAACGGGTATTCTTCCATCCGACCAGCGTCAGGCGGCGGGATGGTTTGATGCCAGCGTCAATCGCGCCGATCTGGGTCAAGCCTATAAAGGAGAGACCTTCATCCGCCGCGCCAATTCACTCGACAACGACTTCCTCAACTACATTCCGAGGAACTACATGACTGGTCCCGGCTTCTACAACATCGACGCCTCTTTTTACAAGATCACGCCGATAACGGAGCGCTTCAAGCTCCGCATCGAAGCGCAGATCTTCAATTTACTCAACCACAAGAACTTCGCACAGCCGAACAACGCGGGCATCATCAACGCCGGAGTCGGCACGCCGCGAGTAGTGCAATTCCAAGGCAAGCTCGAGTTCTAAATCAATACCGCTGGACGGCGGGTCCCCGGACCCGCCGCCGGCCCCCTGGCCGGTGCAATTCACCAAAATGCTCAAAACAAATTCCACA
>JBDUEM010000063.1:0-29897 GCA_040002435.1 Bryobacteraceae bacterium | reverse complement strand
GGGCTTTCGCCTTGAGACTGTGAGTCAACTTTTATGCCCGACGATCTAATGACCCGAGTGATCAATGTGATCGCCACAACACAACACATTCCGGTGGAAAATATCACCGCCGACAGCACGTTTGAGGAGCTGAAGATCGATTCGCTCGACGGGATCAATATTCTGTTTGCATTGGAGAACGAATTCAACATCAGCATCCCGGACGATGAGGCGCGCGGCATCCGGACAGTCCGCGAGATGGCGGCTGGTGTGGAGAAGCTGACAGCCAGTGCCTGAGCACCGCGTCGTAGTTACAGGAATGGGCGTCATCTCCGCCCTGGGACCCAACAGAACTGCTTTCTGGCATGCCCTTGCCGCAGGACGCTCCGGCATCCGCCCAATAGAATCCATAGACCGGCAGCAGTTCCGCTTTCAGAATGGCGCCGAAGTTTGCGGCTACGAACCGTCCTGCTACTTCGATGAAAAGCAGATTGGCCTCACGGACCGGTTCGCGCAATACGCCGTGATCGCCGCGCGCGAAGCCGTGGAACAATCGGGCATTGTTTTCCCGGATCCGGCCCGTGCCGCTATTGTGACGGGATCGTGCGTGGGCGGGCAGGGCGCCATGGACGACGGCTTCGTGGACATGTATAAGAAGGGATTGCCGCGCGTGAATCCCATGATGATTCCGCGTGTGATGGCGAATTCCGGCGCGAGCCAGATCTCTATGGCGTTGGGAATCACCGGTCCCACTTACACAGTTTCCACCGCGTGTTCTTCAGCGAACCATGCCATCGGCCAGGCCTATCAGATGGTTCGTTACGGCATGGTGGATTCCGCCATAACCGGAGGAAGCGAGGCGGTTTTCAGCTTTGGCTTTCTGAAAGCCTGGGAGGCGATGCGAGTGGTTTCGCCGGATACCTGCCGGCCGTTCTCAAAGGACCGCCGCGGCCTCATTCTGGGAGAAGGCGGGGCGGTGTTGGTGCTCGAAACGCTGGAGGCGGCAAGAGCGCGCGGGGCGAAAATACTCGGCGAAATCGCCGGCTTCGGCATGTCTTCTGATGCCCATCACATCACACAACCTTCGCCGGACGGAGCCGCGCTGGCAATGATTTCCGCGTTAAAGGAAGGCGGCGTCGCACCGGAATCGGTGGGTTACATCAATGCTCATGGCACGGGAACCATCGCGAACGACGTCAGTGAAACGGCCGCTATCCGCAAAGCGTTCGGGGCTCATGCGGGACGCTTGCTGGTAAGTTCCACCAAGTCGATGCACGGCCACGCACTGGGCGCCGCCGGAGCCATTGAAGCAGTAGCCACCTTGCTTGCCCTGCAAAACGAACTTGTGCCACCGACGGCGAACTACAATGAGGCGGATCCGCTGTGCGACCTGGACATTGTTCCAAATATCGCGCGCGCGGCGGCGGTAGAAGTCGCTTTATCCAATTCGTTTGCTTTCGGCGGGTTGAATGCCGTACTGGTGTTCAGATCCCCAAATGCTCTTTAAGAGCCTTCACGCGGTCCCGCGCCACTGTTAGCTCGGTCTTTTTTTCGTCTTTCAGGCGCAATAACATCCGCCCGGCGAACCAGGAGTACAGCTCGTGAACGTAACTTGCATTCACAATGGTGGAGCGGTGAATGCGCACAAACTTTTTAGGATCGAGCTTTGCCTCCAGTTCGGAGATGGTTAAATCCAGACAGTGGTCCTTGGCCGCTGTTGCCGCATAGGTCAGTTTGTCCTTCGCGAACAAATGCGTGACGCGGTCGAGCTCAATAAATTCGACACGCTCGCCGAGGCGTGAAGCGATTCGTTCCGGGTACTCCGGAGCACGGGTTTGCAGGACGGATGAGAGCTGCTGCAACAGCACCCCCAGTTCGGGGCGAGGTTCCGTCCCGCCGCGGATACGATCGAGCTTGTTGAGAGTTTTCTCCAGTTGCTGCATTTCCACGGGTTTCAGCAGGTAGCCGATAGAATTCACTTCAAAGGCTTGCAGGGCGTACTGGTGATAGGCTGTGGTGAAAATGACGAGCGGCTCATCCGGCAGCTGCGAAAGCATCTCAAAGCCCGTCATGCCCGGCATCTGGATGTCGAGGAACAACACATCCACACTAAGAGTCCGCAGTTGCGCGACGGCATCCACGGGATCGGAACTCCGCCCAGCGATTTCTACACGCCCCGTCTGCTCCAGCAGGCGGGCCAGGCGCTTCAGCGCCAACTGCTCATCGTCCACCAGGAATGCTTTCAAGGGCTTCATGACAACACCCGGCGCGGCAGGGACAAAACAACCGACATACCGTCGCCGTTTCGCTCCATTCCCAGGCCCGCGTCCACTGTAAACAAAGTCGAGAGGCGCGCCTGTAAGTTATCCAGCCCATGTCCGCCAAGAACGGATGCCGTGGTAAACCCCGGTCCATCGTCCCAAACCCTGAGGTCCATTCCAGTGGCCGTCCGGATGGCGCTGATGCGGATCACTCCGCCCTCGCGGCGGGGCGCGATGGCGTACTTCACGCTATTTTCAACCAGGGTCTGGATCGAAAGAGGAGGCACCTCAAACTCTTCGAGGTCCGCCGGAATCTCCACTGCGAACCGCAACCGGTCCCCGAAGCGCGCCCGCTCAATTTCGAGATAGTCGAGTACAATCTTCATTTCCTGATGAAGCGGCACCAGACCTGCGTGTCCGGAATCCAGCGAGAACCGCAGCAGCGCCGCCATCTGCTCAACCAACCGCTCGGCGCGCTTCGGATCGTCCTGGATGAGTGAAGAAATGGAGTTGAGCGTATTGAAGAGAAAGTGTGGATGGATGCGGCTTTCGAGCGAGGAAAGCCGCGCCTCGGTAGCCAGATTCAGCGCTCGCTCGCGTTCCAGCTCTTTCGTCCTTAACTGGAGCGTAGTCTGCTGCAACTGGGCGCGCATGGTCTCATAACTGATAATGAACCCGCCCAAAATCACAGTAATGAGCGTCGAAAGCCCAAGGCTCTGCTTGTAGTAGAGCCAGAATTGCGATGGCTTATAGATGCCGGCAGCCGTCAAAACTGCGCCCGCAAACAGACAGCCCAAGGCCGAAAGCAGGATCAATGCGAGACCGGCCAGCGGCCATTTTTGCAGCGGCGGCTTCGACAACGACCACGCCCAGAGATACGGCATCAATCCATGTGCGAGACATCCAATGGAAAACGAGTAGACGAGGGCGATACAGAAGTAGCGCAAAACATCTTGAGGTTTTGCGTCGTTCGAAACCGTGTAGGCAAACCCCGCGATGATCAAAGCCAGCGGCGTGTTGACCAGAAGCACGCGCTTCCACTTGAATTTGTGCGTGAACCGGCCCGTCATACAACGCCCATTTTACGCGGGTATCCGGCGGTTGACCGTTCATTTTGCGACGAAAGGCATCTGGCGGCGATGAGCGCACGCTACGCGCCGATGAAGCGCAGCGTGCGCGCCGCAGTAAGATGGCCATTCGATGCGAGTTTGGATACCTACTATCACGATGCTGCTGGTTTCGCTGATCAGCTACATCGACCGCAACACCCTTGCCCTGCTGGCTCCCACCATTCTGAAGGAGACCGGGCTTTCCGTTGAGCAGTACGGATACATCATTTCGGCGTTCTCCGTCGCCTACATGATCGGCAATCCGGTGTGGGGCATATTGCTCGATCGAATCGGGCTGCGGCGCGGAATGACGGCGGCGGTGTCCTTCTGGACAGTGGCCTCGGCCGCGCACGCCTTCGCAGGTGGGCTCTTCAGCTTCGCCGGTGCGCGCATGCTGCTGGGCTTCGGCGAGGGTGCAACGTTTCCGGGCGGCTTGCGCACGGCCGTACAGACGCTGCCTCCCTCCAGCCGCTCGCGAGGCATCGCGGTGTCCTATAGCGGTGGATCGCTGGGCGCGATCATCACCCCGATCATCGTCACGCCGATCTTCCATCGCTACGGCTGGCGGGGCGCCTTTTGGTTCACCGGGCTCGTGGGACTGCTCTGGCTCGCCATCTGGTGGCGCGTCAGCCGCGATATTCCGGACACACCCCAGTCGAACGTCCCGCGCACCAACCGCCTGCGAGCTCTGGACGGCCGTGTGTGGGCGTTCATGTCCGCCTATGCATTTGGCGGCCTGCCGCTGGCGTTCGTCATCTATGGTGCGGCCATCTACTTGAGCAAGGTAAAGGGGCTTTCGCAGACGTCACTTGGACACCTGCTGTGGATCCCGCCACTCGGCTGGGAAATCGGCTATTTTTTCTGGGGCTGGATCTCCGACCGCTTCCGGCGAAGCGGAGCGATTTCGTATCGGTCGGTTCTGCTGATCACGATGCTTCTGAGTCTACCTCTTGCGTTGACCCCATACGCCGCCGCATTGCCGCTGGTGATGTTCGAGCTGTTCTTTGCCATGTTCGTTGCCGCGGGCTTCGTGATCCTTTCGATCGCCTATGCCACCGATGTATTCCCGCCCGAGGATTCCGGTTTGATCGCAGGATTGGGGGCGGGATCGTGGTCCGCGGCGGTGGCACTGGCAATGCCGGTCTTCGGACGGCTCTTTGACCAGCAGCGCTATGATCTGGCATTTCTGATTGCAGCGCTGTTTCCCGTGGCAGGCTTCGCCGTATGGACGGGGCTGGCGAGGGAAAAAGCCGGCTAGGGTCTACTCTTTTTGTACTCTTCAAACTTCTTACGGTTGGCCTCGTTCAGGGTGGGATAGACACCGTAGACCGGCTCGCCCTGCAACAGCAGATGCCGTTGGAATTCCTCTTGTAAGTCATGCTCCATCGCTTTCTCCAGAACTTTGTCCACGATGGACGCCGGGATGACAAGGATGCCGTGCCGTTCGCCGACGAGAAGATCTCCGGGCATGACAGTGACGCCGCCGATGCGCACGGGGACCTGGTAATCCGCACTCATCATCAGAGGACTGACACTGGAGGCGTGGCCGCACTTCAAGTAAATGCTGGCGGGCATGGCTGCCAGGTCTGGAACGTCACGCATGCATCCGTCGACGACAACGCCCGCGCCGCCGCGCACCAGGAACCTGGTGGTCACCATGGCGCCCGATACTGTGGAATGCGTCTCGCCGCCGGCATCGAAGACGAGCACGTCACCGGGTTGTGCCTCTTCCGCGGAACGGTAATTCAACTGCGGCCCAGCGGCATAGATCTTCTCACGCAGGTCTTTCCGGTTGGGGAGGTAGCGCACCGTGCGCGCACGGCCCACCATGCGACGATCTGTGTTTAACGGCGTAAGTTCGTTGATGAAGCAGAGCGGATAGCCTTCCTGCGTAACCGCCGACCATGCGGCTTCCAGGCCCACGCGCATGAGCTTGCCGAACAACTCGCGATCGGCGGCGCTGAGCTTGGCAGCGACATACGAAGGCAGTGTCCGCGGCGGAGCTTCGACGGTTAGGTTTTGGGAATAGAGACTGGAGGCCAGGAGCAGCACGGGGGCGAATCGCATTGGTTTAGCATATGCCAACCGTTGCCCGCAGGGCTTAGGAGAACAGCAGTTCCAGATCTTCGCGTTTCATGTCGCCTACCAGGCGGTTGTCGGCGTTGATGATGGCGTCCGCCAGATCGCGCTTCCTTTCCTGTAGTTCCAGCACCTTTTCTTCTACTGTTTCCCTGGCAATCAGGCGATAGGCGAAGACGCGCTTCTCCTGCCCGATGCGATGGGCGCGGTCAATCGCCTGCGACTCTACGGCAGGATTCCACCACGGGTCCAGGAGGAAAACATATTCGGCCGCGGTGAGGTTCAATCCCACGCCGCCTGCCTTGAGGCTCACCAGAAACAGCTTGCAATCCGGATCAGTCTGGAAGCGCTCGACGCGCGCCTGCCGGTCCTTCGTTTTGCCGTCCAGATACTCGTAGATTATGCCTTCGCGGTCCAGGTTCTCACGCACAATCGCCAGCATACTGGTGAACTGCGAGAACACCAGCGCCTTATGTCCTTCGTCCATCACCTGACCCAGCTGGGACAACAGAATTTCCAGTTTGGCGCTCGATTCGCCGGTCCGTTTTTTATCGATCAACCCGGGATGACAGGCGGCCTGACGCAGCCGCAGCAGCGCTTCCAGGATCATCATCTTGGATTTGGCGAGGCCAACGGTTTCCACGCTCCTCAACAGGGAATTGCGGAAATGATTGCGGAGTTCGTCGTAGTGCTTGCGCTGCACAGGGTCGAGTTCGCAGAATAGCGTCTGTTCCAGCTTGGCGGGCAGTTCGGGAGCCACCTGATCTTTCGTACGCCGCAGAATGAAGGGCCGCACGGCTTTGGCGAGCATTTGGCGCGATGCCTCATCGGGGTTGCGCATGGAGCCGCCTGCCGACTGAAAAACCGATGCCGTGCCCAACATTCCAGGATTGAGGAATTCAAAAAGGCTCCACAACTCACCAAGATGATTCTCCACCGGTGTGCCGCTCATCACCAGCCGGTGATTCGCATGAAGCAGCCTGGCGGCTTTCGCCGATTCGCTGGACGCATTCTTGATGGCCTGAGCCTCGTCGAGCACCACATAATCGAAACGTGTGCTCTCGAAATCCACCACGTCACGGCGCAGCGTTCCGTAGGTGGTGAGAATCAAATCGTAATCGTCAAACTGAGAAGGGTTCCTGGCGCGGCCGGCTCCCGTGTGATCCAGCACGCGCAACTGCGGGCAGAACCGTGCGGCCTCCTGCTGCCAGTTGTAAACCAAGGAGCGCGGCACAACCACGAGGGAGGGTCCGGCTTCGGCACGGACCTGACGCCGCTGCTCCAGCATCGCCAACACTTGCGGCGTCTTGCCAACGCCCATGTCGTCCGCCAGGCATCCGCCGATGCCGAAGCGGCGCAGAAAATCCATCCAGCCGAGTCCTTCGCGCTGATAGTGCCGCAATTCTCCGACAAATCCCGGCGGTTGAGGGGCGGCCGCGATGCCATCAAACCGGTGCAGTTCCTGGCGCGCCTGAGAGAACAGCTGGTCTACCTGTATCTCGGGACGCTCCGCCAGCAGCACGTCCAGCAGCCCGGCCTGGGCTCGGGAGAATTGGATATGGCCATCCTTGCTCTCACCAAAACCCACAAGCATTCCATATTTTTCGAGCAGCTCATCCGGGATGATGCCGAAGGTACCGTCGCTCAACCGGACCATCCTTTCGCCCTTCTGAATGGCCCGTAACAGCTCCGGCAGTGTCACCTCAGTGTCGCCGTATTGAACGCCGCCGTGAAGCTCAAACCAATCGATGCCCGAAGAAAGCTCGGCGCGAAAGGCGCCCGGCTTGCGAAACAACTTGCCGTCCGCCTCGATGTGCCAGCCGGCCTTTACCAATTCCCTTACCACTACGGGCAGCTTTTTGGGGGCGAGCTCCCAATCGGAATCGGAGAAGGCATAGGAAGCAGTCACGGGCTTGAACCCCAGCTCGCGCATTTTCTGCGCGGCCGCGGTTTCCACTTGGCGGTCGCGGAGAAAGTACTTGCGGGTCTCCGGATCATAGTGTCCGTCCGAGGCGGACCGGGCAGGAACCTTTCTGCCGTCGTAGTCGAAGAAAAGACCCGCTTCCAGGCGCTCACTTTTCTTTTTCCAATGCGCACGCTGTTCTTCGTGGATCTCCACACGAGGCACGGGATGAGTCTGCACGCTTTCGTACTGCAATTCTTTGGGCCAGTCTATGCGTGGGGGCTTCGGCCGCTTCAGTATCTCCTCGACGAACTCTTCGCCCTGGCTGGCAGGCACGGCGAGCGCGGGCTGTTTTAACAAAAGCTGCAGCCAGGCCGATGCGCCGCCATCGTCGAAGCGGGCAATGTTCCCGCTGTAGATAAGAAACCCATCTTCGGTGTAAATCACGGGTTTCGACAGTTCCATGGATTCATCGGCGCGGGCAAATTGTCCGCGCACGAGCCAGTCCTGTCCCTCGCGCTCCACCAACAGGCGGAATTGCCAGGGCTCACCGTCGTCCCAGGACAGCTTCGTCATGGATTCGAAAGGTGTGAGACTGGTGGCGCGCAGCAGGCACCGGCCGGTGCCGCACATCTTCGGCAGAAGCAGATTGGGAATGGTGTGTTTCAGCCTGAAAACCAATGGCAGCGAATCGTACTGGTAGGCATAAACGTCCGGGACACCACCCAGTACAGTCAGTATTTCGCGATCCAGGGGATCTGGAACCTGCGGCACGGCCGTCCGGGGTATTCGCGTGTTCTTGAGCTTGCCCCACTCCCCCGTCTGTTTGCGTTCACGGTAATTCACTTCCAACTGAATGCCGGCGAGATTACTTCCGGTGGAAGCGGCATCGATCAGATAGTAAATTTCCCGGTCGGAGCGCCAGGTCTCGCGCTGCGCCGGGGATACCATTTCCGGAGGCAGCCGCGAAATAATCTCCCGCCACTGGGGCACCCTGGGCGCCGGAGGAGGCATCAAGGGGCGCCGCGTCTGCTTGTCGTCATCGGCGGGGGCCGCATCGAAGTCGAATGCATCCAGATCTTCCAGTGAATCCATCTGCATGCGCAGGGCTCCATTGAAGCCGAGGAGATAATTTTTCGATTCGGCCGCCAGGACAGTTCCCCATAAGTGCTTGCAGGCAGCCCCGGAATCAAAGTAGGGGCATTCGCAATAGGCGCGGATCAACTGACCTTTTCGGGTGAGGCGTACAAGATAGAGTTGAGAGCCTTCCGCGTGGGCGGTCACCTCCAAACTGTTTCCGGAGAGCAGGGAAATCTTGTTCGAAAAGAAAAGATCGGCGCCCCGGCTGCGGACCGACGATTCGAAGTAAGACTTGAGATACTGGCGTAAATACATTAACTGGGCACGGACAGGAACTTACAGGATCTCATGGGCCGCTCAACCTATCACGGCAGCGGCTCGACGGTGAGTGAACCCTGGTGTTCCCAGGCGGCGAGCACCGAGCCGTTTGGAAGCGCGAGCAGATTGACGAAGGCGCCTTCCCGATGCAGGGGTACGGACGCGTTCGCGCCGGGTAAACGAACCTGAATGCCATCAGGCCCTGACCATGCCGTGTACAGGCCCTTCTTGCCCACTGCGAGGGCGACATCTTTCCCTTTGCCGAGTACAGTCTCCGGCTGGCCGGGCCGCGCGAGAAAAATCTCTCCATCGCGACGCCAGACCGAAACCAGTCCCGCGTCATCTACAGCCAGCGCGCCTCCATCCATCGGGCAGGCGTTCAATTGCCAGGTACCATTGCCCATCCGCTGCGCCTTAGCGAAAGTTTGCCCGTCTTCCGACGTGGAGAAGTACAAATCGCGCGAACCCTGCAGTACGTTCCGCCACATTACGGAGATGCGACCCTGCCGGTCGAATGCGATAGAAGGGTGGCAGCACTGACAGATAGTTCCGTCCGGCGATTCATACACCAGAACATTTTTCGACCACGTCAAACCTCCATCCAGCGATCGGGAGCCATAGAGACGCGTGCCTTTGGCGCGCAGGTCGAGCCATGCGGCAAAGAGGTTCCCCTTCCGGTCGGCCGCGATAGCGTGGAGCCCTTCCCGGGCCGCGCCAGGGACATCGGTGATGATGCCGGCCGCGGTCCAGGTCTTGCCCTTGTCGGTAGACCTCCAGACGCGAAGGTCGCCGTCGGCGGGCAGGCCATGCGCGTGAGCCCCCTCGGCCGCGCTCTTTCCCGCAACAGCGGTGATCACGATAGATTGGGGCAGAATGGTGACGCGAGGTCCGCGATGCCGCCCCAGGGCCAGCACCCCTTCGGAAGCCACTGTAACCGCAGGCGCAAACGTGCGGCCATTATCTTTGGAGGCCGCGAAATAGATGGACTTTCCCGCACCGTACGTCATGGCGACCATCCCGTTTCCGGCCGCGAGCTGCGGCTGACGGTATTCCACTGCGGGTGCGTCCGGTTGAATCCGCACGGCCATTAGGACGAGAGCTGGAAGAATCATAGTGTTCGCTTCTTTAAGAGTACTGCAAGCGCGCAGCTGTACATCGAGGACCAGGACGTGACTGCGGAGGCCCCGCTTCGTGCACCGGCTATTGAGTCAACTGGACGCTGCGCACGCATCGAAAACCGATATCAAGCGCCGAATAGCGCGCCGGGATAGGTGTCCATTCGTAAGCCACAGCCGCGGCGAGAGGCTTAGCAAAAGACCCGCCCTTCACGCTGTACCAAGGTTCATTCGCCATCGCCGGTGGATTCAGCACCGTGGCGAACTGCTTGACTGCGGCAGCGCTGGGCGTAGTCTGATCGTCCACGTATTCCAGCGCGTTCCCGGCCATCTGCAGCGTCTTGAACGGACTCTCGTTTTCGAAGTACGCATTCACGGGCCCCAGGTGCTGCTCTTTATTGTTCGGATTGTCAGATACGTTCGCGCGCTTGGGATCTGCCTGGTCGCCCCAGGGATAGATTCGCCCGTCTGTACCGCGGGCAGCCTTCTCCCACTCCTGGGAGTTTGGCAGCCGCTTCTTAGCCCATTTCGCGAACGCCTGCGCGTCCACAATGGTGATGTTCACTACCGGCAAGCCGGGCCGGTCACGCGGAAATTCAGACGGTAAGGCGTGGCCCGTGTCCTGGCAGAACTTCTCGTAGTGAAAATTGCTCACCTCGGAGCGGTCGACGTAGAAGTCCGGAACAATCGTGGCCTTCTTGTCCTGACCATACAGGAACCGGCCGGCGGGAACCAGCACCATGGGCCCGGTAGGCGTTGTGATGGTCTCTGCCAGCACCGGCTTCGCCTTCGGCCAGGCCCACCACACGGCCACAGCAACGCACAGCAAAACCACGGAGGCCACGATGATCGCCACCATCTTGCCACTCCTGCGCGGGGGCTCCGGCATCACCACAGGAACCGGGTCGGGCTTCCGCAGAAACTTCTCCAGTTCGGAAACGACGGCGGTGAAGGAGGGATAGCGGTCGGGCGCCTTCTTTGCAGTGCAACGGAGCACGAAGTCGATAATCGGTTGCGGCACCGCCATCTGGCGCAAGCCTTCCGGATTCAAAGGTTCGTTGAGAATCGCGTAGAACAGCCGCTCAACCGATTCCCCTTTTACCGGCTTTTCTCCCGTGAGCAGTTCGTAGAAGAGAATGCCGAACGCGTAGATATCGACCGAGTCGGTGACGGTCTCACCCAGCACCTGTTCCGGCGCCATGTAATACGGCGTGCCCAGCGCGAAGCCCGCACGGGTCATGGTGAGGCCCTGCGCCTTGGCGATACCGAAATCCATCAGCTTCGCCTTGCCGGACGCATCCAAGTGGATATTCTCCGGCTTGATGTCGCGATGAATAATCTTGCGCGAATGAACGTATTCCAGGGCCCGCGCTACTTGCAGGGCAATACGCAGTTTGCCATCCAGATCGCCGGTCTGGTTGTTCTTGATCGCATCGCGGAGGTCCTGGCCAACCAGAAACTCCATCACAATATAAGGCCGGCCCTGCTCTTCGCCGTAGTCGAAGATATTGATGATGTTGTCGTGGGCGATGTTGCCCGACATCTGCGCTTCCAGCAGGAACCGTGCTTTTGCTTCCGCATCGGCGCAACCTGCCGGAGTGAGAATTTTCACCGCTACCGTGCGGCCGATAACGGTATCCCGAGCGCGGTAGACGTGGGACATCCCGCCGCCCAGGAACTTCTGCAACTCGTATTTCCCAATTCGCGCAGGGAGGTCCACTCTACTTGACCACCTGGGTCACGCACTGAATCCCGGCGAAGTTGCCGCGGAAAAAGATGGGAATCGGACTCATGTCGAAATTGAACCGCGCAGCATTTGAGGTGGCTGTCTTCCCGGCAAAGCCTAATTGGAGATACCACTCCAAGTTGTAGCCGGAGCCCGCCGGCTCGGACTTCTGAGCGAGGCTGAACAGCCGGAAAGGAGCCCACAGACCTTGGTAAGTGCTTGGCGGTACACCCTTCGCCGATATCGACGCGCCATGAGTGCCGCTTCCGATCCACGTCAACAGCCGTGTCGCTCCGCCGCCCGGGGGCGCTTTGATTTCATTACCGTCCAACGTCATCGCTAAATCGTCAATGGGATCGGATTTGAGCGGCGTCACGCGATAAGGAATTTTCGGGTCGGGGCCATCCCGATAAATTGCTTCCGAAAACGTTGCCGCGTTCTTGAAGAATGTGACGAACTGCGGATTCAGTGCCATTCCCGCCGCGGAATTCTCCGCGTAGGCGGGCTTGGGCAGCGCGATTTTCAGGTTAGGAGTGGATTCATAGAAGGTCCAAAGCGCGCCGCTACCCGGCTTGTACAATGTGGCGAGTTCCTCCAGACTTACTTCCACCTGCGCCTTGGGGTTGAACGGGAACTTTGCCGCCACGCCCCGGAACTGATCGCAAAGGGCTTTGCCCTGCGCAGCCTTCTGCGCCTCGCCAACGCGTCCCAGCATTCCATCCGCGAAAGTGATAGGCGCCTCAAGCAGGCGCTGCACCACTGTATCCATCTTGGCTTCGGTATCCGGTGCGAACCGGCCCGCAATCTGCTTCACCGTGTTGATGGCCACACCGGCTTTAGAGCGCGTGGCCTGCACCGTGGCGGGATCCGGTGTACCCGGCAGTTTGGCCACATCTGAAATGGAAAGCTGCAGTTCGCCGATCGCGCCGAGGTAGGGACGATTGGCATCTCCGGCGTAAGTATTGCCGAGGCTGGCGGGCGTCACCTGCTGCACCGAATCGAAAGCCTCTTTGATCTTCTTGGAATCCACGGCCGTATTCTGTCCAGCCAACCACAACAACTGCATCAGCGGCGGACGGTTGCTGCGCTGCTTGTCGAGCTTATCGGCTGCGTCCTCCAGGGAAGCATACGGCAGCACGCGGCCATTCTTCAGGTAGTTCCTCCACTGCGCGATAAAGTCCGCGGTGTAGTCGTCGGTCAACTGCTGCTGCAGAACGGGCATGGGAACAGTGGCCGCGCCGCAATTGCTGACCTTGTCGACCGGGCATTCGGCCAGCACCCAGTCCACCTGGAAATACTTCCTGGCATTCTTGATGGCGTCCATCATGAACGCATAACCATCTTTTGTGAACGCTCCGGATACTTCGTAAGTGTCGTTCACCACGGTTGTCGCTTCGGGAAACTGCTTGGGGAAGGAGACGGTCTTATAGCGCGACCCGACGTCGTTCAACATTTCCTGATAGACGCGCTTGGCTCCGGCAAAACCCCATAGATAGATACGTCCCTGGTTCACCGCCATCATGCTGGAGGGCGGCGGGTATGGATTGCCATCCCGCAGATCGTCGCTGTAGAAATCGAACTGTTTATTGGCCAGGTCCTTCAGAGGTTCCACTTCCTTGCCCGTCGACCACGACTTGAACAGAAACGGTGAAAGAAACTCACGCGTACTTTTCTCGTGGTTCGAGGTGGTGATCAGGTACGCCTTCAGGGTGTCGTAGATGGGGCGGTAAGGGTCGGTTGCGGCCGGCACGTTCGGCAGCTTCTCCAGCGTGTTTCGCCAGCCGGCCTGCGTCTGGAAGAACAGCAGTTTTCCGAAATTGTTGTAATAGGCCTGCCTCACATTCGGATACATGGACTCGCCGGAATAGAGGAACCAGCGCATCATGAAGGGCACTCCGTTCTGGCGGTAATCCTTGATGGTTTCGAGAGTGGTGCGCAGCGTATCCAGCCGCTCCAGATCGACCTTTGATGGTGTTCCCGCGCCGGGCGACGGCGACTCGGACAGTTGCTTCGCCGCATCGAGCGCCGTATTTTCGAGGGCGCGATTCTTGAAGTAAGAAACCGTGAACGCGATGCTCAACAGCAGGCAGAGTACCGCACCCACGCCCAGCAGAACGCGCTGCAGCTTGCTGGTCTTCACGCTGGAACCGCTGGCGCCCATGGCGGCCGCGTCCTTCAGGATCACGTGATGAAACAGGTGCGGCAGGAACATCCACTGCGGCACTTTCTTGGAGCCGCTGAACTGCGGCATTTCAGGAGCGGCGAATGTCTGCGCCTGCGGGATATGAAAGATGCCCGTAGCACTTTCGCTGGGGACGAATGCCGCGCGGTCCGGCTGGCGCTGGGGCTGCGGCACCATGTCGTCATTCACGATGATGGGACGCACTCCGGAGAAGTAGAAGCCGCGCAGGAACGGGCTTGCAGTCAGTTGGCTGGGACGGCAGACATCCACCAGGAACTGCACCAGCGAAGATCGGATTTTGCGGAACTCTCTGGGGAACTCGTAGGCTCCGGGCAGTTTGTCGGGATCGTTCTCCCGCCCCAGGAATTCATTCCGCTTGTCGCAAAGCGAGTGGAAGATTCCGGTGAACGCCCAGTTGACGCGCTTCGTCTCTTCCTCGGCATAGACGCCAGTGCTGTTCTTCGGGCGCATGGGAAGCGTGACGCCCAGGACCTGCTGCGCTTCTTCGTTGCTCAGCGTCCGCATGTAATCGGCGTAGAACGGCAGACGGTCCGCCCGTGTGAAAAGAACATACACCGGCAGGCTGATGCCGAGCGATTGCGATACATCGCCCAGACGCGCCTGCAGATTACGGGCCGCGGCAGTCAGATGGTCTGCGGCATTTGGCCTGGTGAAGACTTCACTGTCGAAACACAGCACCACGCCGCGAGGCGCCTGTGTGCTACCGCCGACTACGGACTTCAAGGCGCCGGGCTTCAAGCGCTTCACCATCTTTACCCAAGCCGCCGAATCGGTCATCATCCGCGCACCGGCTTCGGCGAAGATCATGTTCCGCGCAAACCAGATATTGGCAGATCGCGTCGGCGCCACGTTGTTGTCCTGAAAGACCTGCCCTGCCAGCAATTCCGGTTCAATGCCGGAACGCACTACGGCCGTGGTCTTGGCGGACCCGCTCTCCCCGATGATGAACAGCAGAGGGAGATTGCCGATGTTGGCGCCCTGCGCCAGCTTCGACGCGCCGAGCCGCGTTTCAGCCTCGCGGATGAGGACGTCCACTTCATCGCCGCCACCTCCACCGCTATCGCCGGACGCCGCCGCGGCGGCGTCGCCCTTGGGTTTCGAGTACTTGTTCTTGAACCAGATAAAAGCGCCACAGGCGAGAAGGCCCAGAACCGTCAGCAGGCCGAAGAAAATGTAGAAATTCTCTCCGGTGAGGTTCATCAACTTCGCGGTGCCGTAAGCGGTCATCACGTAGACCATGTACGCTCCGGCCGCTGCGTAGTAGTAGTTCATGCGCTAGCTCCTCCCTTGCGAGGCAAGCCGTTCCAGGCTACTGATCCCGGAACCGAGAAAGACCTTGTACAAAATAAACAAAACCAAAGCGAAAACGAAACAGCCGATGGAACTGTACATTAGCCGCTTGATCCAGGGATCGTACCCTCCTGTCTGTACCTTCTCGTTTGGCAGGGCCCAGGCCGGAGACAGATCGGGCGGGGACTGCCGGATGCGCCGGATCTTATCGCCAACCGTAGTGATGATGGAGCGAAGTTCTCCCTTGCCGCTCAAGCTATAACGCCCGGCGAAGCCCAGCAGGAGGCAAAGGTGATAGACCTCCAATAAGTCGGCCGTTTCCTGCGAATCGTCTCTTCCCAGAATCTTCTGCAAATTCTGGAAGAAAATTTCGCCGGCCACGTGATGGCCGAACATCTCTTCCTGCAAAGGCTGCCGGGGCCACTCGGCGAAAATAGGGTTTCTCAGGTTCAGAATGGATTCGTCGAGGAACGCTACCACAGCAAAGATAGATAACTGAATATCATCTGCGGTATAGCCACGCTTACGGCCTTCGTTATCGGCCATCTTCAAGGCTTCGCGAATCTGTTGGCGGAAGCTGTTTGAATCTGAAACCGCCTGGCGGTTTGCCCGCAGCCGCTCACCAACGGTCAGAACTTCCTGAAAAACGAATGCCAGATTTTCGGGTCTACGATCGAGATTAGATGCCATACACTCAAGATTCCAAGATCACCAGCAGTTCTAAAGAAGGGTCCGGAATCTCACCAGGAACATAGACTCCGATGTGTTTGGTTTGCACGACGTGGTCCCAGCATGGGCCACCTTTGTTGATGGCGAAGTATTGTGTTTCCACTTTCGCCGAGATAGCAGTAGGAGGAACCGGCAGATGCCCCAATGCCATACCAGGCAGGGCGCGCTTGACCAGTTCCGGCACAAACAATTTCGAACAAAATTTCACAAGCTGCGGCGTCCGGCCGATCAATTCCACTTCACCGATCGGAGAACGGATAGCGAAGACCCACCGCGAGCGGCCCATGCAGCGTTGATCGGTGATCACTCCCTCGTAAAGATAGTTGCCAACGTACGTCAATGGAACCGAGATGCAGTTGGTGGGAGCAATGGTTTCCAGGTGAAAGCGGATGTGCTTGTCCAGCGCGTCAAAGCACTCGTCCAGCTTCCGATGGTCGTATAACGGGAGGTTTCGGGGGTGCGAATCGAGCGCGAACGTGCAGAGAGCCCCACCCAGCTTCAGCATCTCCATAAACAGCTCTTCAGGATGGCCGCGCTTGGTGAGCAGAAGATGACGCAGCGGCGCCACAGCGGAATTGACCGTATGCAGGAACCAGAAATTGGCGATGTCGCGCGTGGAAAATTCCGACCAGGATCTTTCGCCGGTATTCTTGGCGAGGGCCAAGCCGACGCCCTTTTCGTCAAGGATATCCACCAATCGCTGCAGAATACCCATCAATCGCTCGCTGGCGCTAATCTGAAGGCAGGGAGGAATGAAGGCAGAATCGAAAACGAAATGTCCCGAAAAATCCCGCATTACCCGGGCAATGGGCAATGTTTCAAAACCGTCCGCCGGTTCGGTGTCCAGCAGCAGAGTGATGTTCTTACGGCCCAGGCGCACCGGTTTCTCGTCGATACCGGTGATGTCGTCATGAAGCAGGTTGGTCTCGGCGGAGAAACGCACGGCATGCGAATTTCCCGCTTCGGACTCCACACAGTTCAAGCCGTTTTGCTTTCTGGATGGAATCGCCAGCAGTACCGTGACCTTGTCTCGATGCGGTGGAAACAGATCTCCAATATTGCGCGGCTCCGGCAGCGGATCGCATTCGCTCATATGAAACGGAAGACCGTCCTCAAATACACCGCGGGCGTGAATGACGGAGACAGTGCCGTTGTGCAGAGCTTCGGAATCGAGCAGACAGCCGACAACGCCAAACGCCATGTACCAGAGGGAACTGGTGGCAAAGCGAATGGAGTCCTCGAAATATCGGCTCTGCACCTGAAAATGGTGCGGTCCCAGGTACATCCCTTCGGACCAAACGACTCGGGACAGGTATTTCATATGGTCAGCCGGGCTGGCATCGGCATTTACTTTACCATAGCTGCGTTCCCCTATAAGCGATTGAATGTGGCAGCATGTTAGGGTGAAGATCAGCTACAACGGAAGATAGGTTTTATGAGCTTTTACGCCAAATATGAGATTTTAGCGCTCCTTCGCGACGATGCCGCCGCTACGGGCATAAAGACATTTAGTGCCCGCCATCTGGCTTCGGGGCAGACGGTCGGCGTCCATCTCCTTTTCGAAAATGTTCCCGGCCAATCCGCTGCCATTTTGGATCGGGTGCGAAGCCTGGGACCGGAGCAGGTGTCGCAGGTAATCGAGGTGGGCTCGCACGAAGGAACATCTTATGTTGTGACGGCGCCGTCGAGTTGGCCGCAGAGCTTTGACGAATGGCTGGGAAGGCCAGCTTTCGGGCGGCCCACCAAGGCGTCTGCTGACAATTACACCCAGCCCGGGAACTGGCGAGTGCCGACCTCGGAGTTCATAAGGAAGTCGGACCCTGGGGCTACGCCGGCCTCAGCCGCAACTCCGATTCCAGAACCTGGCGGATTCACGCGGATGTTTTCGATTTCTCCGCGGTCGGCAGGAGGCGGCGAAATGTCGACGTCTTCCGCGATGCACCCGTCGGCCATCCGGCCGGTGCCGACGCAGGCGCCTTTTCAGCCGATGGTCACGCCACAGGCTCCGGCGCCACCGCCGCCACCACCTGCGGCTCCTCCAGTTTTTCAACAGCCGGCGCCGCCCCCGCAAACCGCCGCGCCTCCCCCGGCCGGCGAGTTTACCAGCATGTTCCAAACGCCAGCGGCCAGTACTCCCAGCCGCGTCGCCCCGACACCTCCAGCGGCCCCGCCACCTCCGCCAATAACAGCACCTCCTGTCCCGGCCGGCGAATTTACCAGCATGTTCCAAACGCCAGCGGCCAGCACTCCCAGCCGCGTCGCCCCGACACCTCCAGCAGCACCACCGCCAATAACAGCGCCTCCTGCCCCGGCCGGCGAATTTACCGCCATGTTTCAAACGCCAGGGGCCAGCACTCCCAGCCGCGTCGCCCCGACACCTCCAGCAGCACCGCCACCACCTCCACAGACAATCCCGCCGGCTCCCGTGGGCGAATTTACCGCTATGTTTCAAACACCGTCGTCCGGCACGCCTAGCCGCGTAGCACCAACCCCGCCGGCGCCTCCGCCGCCTCTCCCTCCGCAAACAGCGCCGCCTGCCACTCCAGGCGCTTTTACAAGCATGTTTCAGACACCCTCCGCCGCGACCCCCAGCGGAGTTGGACCAGTGCCTCCCGCGGTTCCGCCGGCTGCGCCCCCGGCCCAGGGCTATGCATTATCAGACGAGACCAGGAAGTTAGAGGTGAAACCAGCCGCGCCTCCAGCAAAGGAAGCGGGGGAATTCACGCGCATGTTCCAGGTACCTTCCACCGCGCCTCCGGCCCCTGCCCTGCCTCCTCCGAACCAGGTCTTTCCAGGGAAACAGGATCTTGGGGCAACGAGGACCATGCAGGTTCCGACGGCTCATGGCACGAACACGCCTCCTCCGCCCCCGGTTCCATCTGCGCCTCCCGCTACGAACTCGCCGGGAGAGTTCACGCAGATGTTCCAGTCCCTGCCCCATGCGCCGGGACCATCCCAAGTCAACAACGCAGAGAAGCCGCCGGTTCCCAATCCATTTCCTCCTCCTCCTACGGTTCCCAGCGCGCCTGGCGAATTTACGGCGATGTTTCAAACCTCGGCTCCCGCTCCCTCGCCGTCAGCTTCCGGCGCCACTCCGGTTTTGAACAGGGGAACGATGCCGCCCGCAGCGGTGCCTCCGCCTTTCTCTGCCCCCGGCGATTTCACGAACATTTTCAAATCCGGCGCGACGCCCATCCAGCAGCCTCCGCAGCAAGCTCCACCTTCCGGAGCGGGTGAGTTCACCAGAATTTTTCAGACCCCGTCCGCCCCTGCGCCACCACCACCGCTGCCGGCTGCCCCGCCGCCCGCCTCCAGTAGCGGCGCCGGGGAGTTCACCAAGTTTTTCCAAACGCCTGTGGAATCGCCTGCCCCCCGGCCGCACCCCGCGTTGAACGATCCCTTCGGAAAATCTGTCCCACCCCCCAGCGGACCGCCCGCCGGTGGTCCGGGCGAGTTCACGCAGATGTTCGGGGTGCCCAGCAGGCCGAGCCAGGGCGGAGCGCCGGAACCCTACAAACCGACGTATTCGCCGTCGTTTGCCCCGCCGACTTCCAGCAGCGCGACAGGCGCGTTCGCAACGCCCTCCAGACCGCAGGCGCCGTCATCTTCCGGCGGTGGCCCCGGCGAATATACGCAAATGTTTTCCGCCCCTTCGCAGTCCGCGGCACCCCCGGTGGCTGCTGCACCGCCAGCCGCGGCGAAACCGAACTATCTGCCGCTTATTATCGTGTTCGGCGTGTTGTTTCTGATCGCCATTGTCGTGATAGTGTATTTCCTGACTCACCGTTAAGCCGGCATGATAAGCCCTCTTCGATTTGGAACGGACCAACAATTTGCGGCCCTGCAAGGGCTGCTGCGCGATGCGGGCTTTAACGATGCGGCGGTCTGTTCGCGCGCGCAGGTGCCCACTATTTTCGATGTGCTGATGAGCGAGATCCGGCGCGCTCACAAGCCGCCACTCGAGGATACGCTGGATGCCATGATGTGGGTTCTGCTGGAAGGACGCGCCCTATCCATGCGGTCCTGGGAGGCTCTCGTCTCCGGCGAGATTACCGGATTGTCACGGGACATGGGACTTCTCGTGGAGCAGGGCGGCGAGTACATCTGCACGCTGGCACTGTATCCGGTGGAGGATATCTACGTCGTTTCAGACCGGAATGCGGAAATTCCGGACAGAGTCTATCCGGCTTTGGTTGAAAATGTCCAGCGCTTTCTGCAAATCATTCCGCGATCCCGTTGCGAGAGTTTTCTGGAGGTTTGCAGCGGCACCGGAATCGCCGCGCTGGTTGCCGCAAGAGACTTCGCGCGGAAGTCTTATGCCTTCGACATCGCAGACCGGTCGGTGCAATTCGCCGAATTCAACCGCCGCCTGAATGGTCTTGAGAACATGACTAACACGGCGGGCGATCTTTACGGGCCGGCCAACGGAAAAATGTTCGACCGAATTGTGGCTCACCCACCTTATGTGCCGGTCTTGAAGCCCAATGCCATTTATTCCGATGGCGGAGACGACGGTGAGCAGATCGTGAAGCGAATCGTGGAAGGGCTGCCGGCTCACCTTGCCCCTGGCGGTGAATTCGCCATGCTTTCCATGGGCTCGGACCGCAATAGCGGCACATATGAATATCGAGTCCGCGAATGGCTCGGCGAAGCACACGCGGAATTCGATATCGCGCTGGTGCGCCGAAAGGCGATGGAGCCGGCCGACTTCGTCGCGCGGTCCATCATGCGCGGGAAGACGGAGGCGAGCGAAGTTGGCGAATGGGACCGAGTGTTCACAAGCCGCGGTGTGACGACACTGGTTTACGGAGCGCTGCTGATCCGGCGCAAGACCGAGAGCCGTGCGGCATTCACGGTGCGGCGCCAAAATGGTGACCGTACGAATCGGGCGGAAATGGATTGGCTGCTCGATTGGGAAGGCCTGGCAGCGGGCAGCGGAGGCGCATCGCGGGTGCTGGATGGCGCGTTAACGGCAGCGCCGGATATCGAACTGCGAGTTGTGAACCGGCTGCAAGACGGCGACTGGGCCGCCACCGGATATCAATTACAGGCGGAATATCCCTTCAAGATGGACGTGGAGCCCCAGCCGTGGATGATCTATTTGCTGGGCAAATGCGACGGGCGTAAGACCGGCCGCCAACTCTGGCAGCAGTTGATAGACGAAGAGGTGATCTTCCCCGGGACGCCGCTGGATCAGTTCGCCGCTGCGTTGACCGTGCTGGTTTCCGGCGGCTTTCTTCACTTTTAGCCGGTACCGCGGATGAAAGGATGCGCTGTGGGTTCGGACGAACAATTCGCGGCACTGCGGCAAATTTTAACCGATGCCGGTTACCAGGAAGCGGAGATCTGCGCCCGTGCCGGAGTAAGCCGTCTTGACCAGATCATTACCTCGGCCGACCGTCAGGAACAAACTCCGCCGCTTGAAGACACCCTGGATGCGCTGACGTGGCTTCTGCTGGAAGGCCGGCCGCTGCCGCTGACGGCGGCCGGGTCGCTCCTTCCCAGAGGACTGGCCTCTCTGCTGCGCGAGTTTGAACTGCTCGAGGAATCAACCGACGGTCTCCATTGCCCCGTCGCGCTCTATCCCGCTGAAAATCTCTACCTGGTTTCCGACCGCGTAAGTGACGCCGCCGATTCCGTGTACCCGGCGATGGAAGGGAATTCACGCCGTTTCATGGATGTGATTCCCAGAGAAAAGTGCCATGCGTTTCTGGATCTTTGCACCGGCAGTGGAATTGCCGCGCTGGTGGCTGCCCGGGATTTTGCCGGCGAGGCGTTTGCCTGCGACCTGGGCGGACGTGCCGCGCAGTTCGCTGAGTTCAACCGGCGGCTGAACGGCCTGTCCAACTTGGTGGTGAAACAAGGCAGTTTGTATGAGCCCTTCGCCGGCCGGAAGTTCGACTGTATCGTCTCCCATCCTCCGCACGTGCCTGTGCTGTCGCCAAAAAATCTGTTCAGTGACGGCGGCGACGACGGTGAGCAAGTGGGCAGGCAAATCGTAATGAGCCTTCCGGAGTACCTGACGCCGGGCGGAGAATTCTGTCTGCTTTCCATGGGACTGGATACCAGGGACGCTCCCTTCGAGCAGCGTGCGCGCTCCTGGCTGGGGGATGCGAACCCGGAGTTCGATATCGCGTTCATTGCCCGAAAGTCGGTGGATCCCGCCGAGTTTATTACCAACGCCGTGATGCGCGGATCCACCGCCCTGGAACAAGCGGGGCGGTGGAAAGATCTGTTCCAGAGCCGCCGCGCCACCGCCTTGGTTTACGGGACGCTGTTGATGCGGCGCAAGAAGGAGCGCCGCGCTCCGTTCACGGTGCGCCGGCAGAGCGGAGAGATAACCCACCGGCGCGCGGAGATGGCCTGGCTGATGCGCTGGGAACGGGGCGCCGCCGACGGAAGCGGGGCCAAGGCGGTGCTGGATTCAAAGCTGACCGCGTCGCCCCAGGCCGCGCTTAGGGTCCTGAACCAACTGCAGCAGGGGGACTGGGCGCCTACGGAATACAACCTTCAGGTGGAATATCCATTCCACGTCGAATGCCGGACCCAGCCATGGATTGTCCAACTGCTGGGCTTGTGCAACGGGGCAAAGACGGGCCGCGAGCACCTTCGCTCGCTGATTGCCTACGGACTGATTGCACAGGGAACATCCCCTGAACAGTTTGCACAGGCCCTGGTCTTGCTGGTTTCGGAAGGCTTTCTTCAGCTCGCCTCGGGCAGCAATATAATCAGCTCCATCTGAGGCGAAGGAAAGTCTCCCGGAACATACGCAGCCAGGTTGCGTGCACGCACGATGGCCTCCCAGGCCACGCCGGATTGGTTGAGGCTGAAGTACTGGCTGTTCAGCTTCACCGGAATGGAGCTCGGCGGTCGGGGTGCATGCGTCAGCGGCACGCCAGGCAGGGCCTGCCGCACCAGATGCTCAATGTGGTTGGCGGAGCACACCTTGATCAGATACGGAGTCTTGCCGATCAATTCCCCTTCGTTCATGTCGGCGCTGACCGCCAGATACATTTTCGTGTTGGCCAGATACTTGTCGTCGCTGATGGAAGTAGCGTAAATGGAGGGTTGCACCAGTTTGAGCGGTAGCGATACAAAATTGCTGGGCACCACGGTTTCGAGAAGAAACCGCAGCTTCTCGTCCAAGTCCGTGAAGCATTCCGACAGGCGGTCGTGATTGTACTTCGGAAGATCCCGAGGATGAACCTGGGCTGAAAACGTGGTGAGGCTTCCGGCCAGGCTGAGCATTGCCGCGAAGAGTTTTTCAGGATGGCCGCGGCGGGTTTCAAAGAGGTGCTGCATCACCGGAAAATTCAGATTGATGGTGTAGAGCAGCCAGAAATTGGCGATGTCTGAAGTACCGAACTCCGCCAGGCTCAGGTTCTTCTGGCGCCGCGAACCGGCCAGCAGGCTACTCTTGGCGGCAATAATTTCCACCAGGCGCCGGGCGATGGAGATGAGGTAGTTGCTGGCGGAAATGTTGAGCAACGGCGGAACGAATTTCTGATCCAGTTGGAAAGTCCCCGCCGGCGTGCGCTGCACCCTAGCCACCCTTAGCGCCGACACCCCCTGCTGCGCATGTTCGCCCACCAGAAAGCGGAAGTTCTTCCTCCCTACCTGAATTGCTTTCTCCGTCGCACCCGAGTTTTCGTCGCGCAACATAGCGACTTCCGCCAAATAACGCGTGTCGGCATCCTTTCGCGCAATGGATACGTTGAGGCCGCGGTCGCGGTGCTGGGGAATGGCAAGATAGATTTCGATATCGGTCTGGTCCTGTTCGAAAAATTCGGCGATCTGCGTCGGCGGCGGAGCAGGGTCTGAAGAGGGAATATCGAACATCAGGCCGTCGGGGAAAATGCCGGATGCGCCGGCGACCGAAAGGTATCCGCTGGCCAAAGCCTCCTGATCGATAGATAGAGTTTCGAATCCCCACGGCTGAAAGCTAAGCGACTCCAGTTGAAACTGCAGGGAGTTCTCAATGAAGCGGTCCTGGGTCTGCAAGTGCTGTGGACTCAGAAACGTGCCTTTCATCCAGATTACGGGTTGCAGTTGCTTCATGGCACTCAAATTACCACGAAATTCTAGGCTACATTGTTCGGGAACAGAAACTGCAGCATCAGACCGACCCGCTCACCCCAGGCCCGCTCGTTGTGCCCGGCGCCATCCGCCTCATAATAGGCAAGATCCAGGCCGTCCCGCCAACCTTTCCGGGATAGGGTATCCCGCAACAGGCGTGCGTCCTCGGTAGTCGTTTGGCCTTCCGCCGTTCCGATATCGAGCCAGATTTTTGGCTTGGCGTGGTGAGAACTGGCAGCCACCGTGCGCAGGATGGCGCGGTGGTCCCACCAGACGGACGGGGACATCACAGCCAGTTTCCCGAACACATCGGGATAGCGAAGCCCTATGGTCAGGGTGACCAAGCCACCGAGGGAAGACCCCCCGATACCGGTATGCTGTGCGTCAGTCAAAGTGCGGTATTCGGAGTCGATGAACGGCTTGAGTTCCTCGACAACCATGCGGCCATACAAATGCGCCTGACCGCCTTTGCCCACCGAGCGGTCGCGCGACGCCGTGTACTCGTCAATTCGCGCATGTCCCGCGTTGTAGATACCCACCAGAATGAGCGGCTCTACTTCGCCGCTGCGAATCAGCATGTCCGCGGTCTCATCGGCCCGCCATTCCTGTCCGCCGTACGCAGTGGACGGATCAAACAGGTTCTGCCCGTCCTGCAAGTACAGGACGGCATAACGCCGATTGTCTTCGAAATACCCCGGTGGCAGGTGGACAATGATATTGTGATCAATTTCCAAGTGCCGGGAATGGAATCCGGAATAAGTTCGAAACTCTCCTGTCATGAACGGTTCCTATTCATTCTAGCTTCCCCTCTGCCGGTAAAGAACTAAGTACAGATGCAAAAAGCACTTAGTACCACCTCGGAATCTTCTCCATGGAAATTTGTGGGAATTTATTCTATAACTGGATCAGTGGCAAAAAGACGCATTTCAGCCGAAGATGTCTACCGGATGGAAGACTACGAGTATCGCGATTTGATGCGCGAGGAACTCGTCCGTGCTCGCAAGGATCTGGGCAAGCGCTCGAGTATGGCCGGTTCGGTGTTCATCAGCCTGCTTTTACTTACGGCGGCGGCGGCTGTCGTGATGCACAATATGGGCCTGATCGTCCTGCCAAAATAAGTCACGCCAGCAAACCCGCAGCAAAACCTAATAAATCCTGTTTTTTCTTCGCTATTTCTTTCAATTTATCCGTATCACCAGACAAATAACAGAGCTGCAATACAGAGGGGCAAGCCAGTTGATTCTGGTCGGTATCGGACAGGTAGCGCAACGAGATTTCGACCGCCTGTGCGTACCGCTTGAGGCGCGTGAGAAGAACAACCAGAATCTGCGCCGGCCCTGTACCAATCTCTTCCGGATCGCTGTCTTCCACTTTCTTCACGAAGTGCGAAACGGCGGCATCTACGTCTTCGCCCAGCAACGCTTTTAGGAAAATCCTATGATCCACGTAGATATTTTCGAATGGCGGATCGCCGCGATAGTGAAACATGGGCGAGAGTTTCTCGCCGTATTCGCAAAGCTCAATTGCCATTCGCAGCATCGCCGGGTCAGTCGACTCCAGACTGAACCCCAACACGGAGACCAGGTGCGAAGTATCGACGTAGTAGTTCATCCCTTCAAACAACCAGTCGCGTCCGGCCATCAGTTCAGGTATGGATATTCCTTGCGGCGCGGCGCCTTCGACTTCCTGAATACTGCGCAGCAGGCTCGCCGTCAGATCGCCGTGAAGCTTTCTGATCAGGAGGTGGAGAGAGTCTTCGCGGCCCTGCGTCCCCGGGTATTGTCCAAACACAGTGATCGCCCGGCAAATGCCGTGCGTGCCGAGCACCAGTTCAAAGCCCTTGCGAGGGTGTACACGCTCATGCAAGGCAATCTCAAGAACAGCGTCGTTCACGTTTTCCGAGGTCACGCTCTCAATAGCTTTGTAAACAGGCTGCGTGTCGCCTATGGCGCGCAGATAGGAGTAACCTCGCGGAATATCGCCGTCACCCAGAAATAGATTTCCGGTCTCGCGCGCGGCTTCAATGAATTCCTTCTCGTAGGTTGGTCTCTTGTCTTCCGGGATGTCATCCAGCGATCCCATCTGCAAGATTGGCAGACCGAGTTCGCGGCGCTTCCGCATTAGGCGGGTCTCAAACAGGGCCGCGTAGTTCTTCTCGTTGCGAAATTTGTCTCTCAGGAATTGCAGCGCAGATTCGGCGCCGCCGTTGTTCAGCGCTTGCTCGGCGCGGTCGAAATCGTCTTCAGGCATTCAGCACTACATATAGCATCTCAAGCGAGGGTGAGTGTCCGGCCCTGAGCGGCAGACCTCTCGTCACCGCCCGGGACATACGCGAATCCTGGCATCCACGGGCGTCTTCTTATGCACCCGCAATCGGAGAATATCGCTTTCGCCTACAGGTATAATAAGTTTCAAGCAACCCCCGTGAATGTACTGCTTCCAGACACCAGGGGACAGGCCTCGGACGTCCGTGTGCAGCTCGAACGAATCCTTGCCAGCAAGGGTTTCGCGCATGCGGAAAGGATGAGCCGGTTCCTGCGTTTCACCGTCGAATACACCCTGGAGAATCGCGCCGCGGAATTGAAGGAATACGTGATCGGTGTCGAGGTCTTCGATCGCACCGGCAACTATGATCCGCGATTGGATCCTGTGGTCCGCGTGGAGGCACGCCGGCTTCGCTCGAAACTGGCGGGCTATTACGAAGACGAGGGGAAGGCCGATGTGCTGCTGATCGATTTCCCCAAGGGCACCTATGTTCCGGCGTTCCGGAACCGCAGCGAAATCGCTGATGTGCCGGCAACGCCGCAAAATTTGTCGACCATCGCCGTGCTGCCGTTTGCGAATCTCAGCCCGGACTGCGAGAACGATTATTTCAGCGATGGACTTACGCAGGAACTGATTCACCTGCTCACGAAGGTGGAGGGGCTGCGGGTGGTGGCGTGGAATACGTCATCCCAATTGAAGGGCAAGACACCGGACCCGTACAGCATCGGGCAACAGTTGAAGGTTGGCTCCCTGCTCACCGGAAGCATTCGCGGGACAAACGACAAGCTGCGGATTACCGCGCAACTGGTGAACACGAAGGACGGCCACTATCTTTGGTCGGAAACCTATGATCGTGAGATGAAAGATGTGTTTGCAATCCAGGAAGAGATTTCCGTGGCTATTGTGAAGACGCTGAGCGACAAGCTGACCTGCCAGGCGCCCATGAGAAGCAGCGGCAGTAACCTGGAAGCCTACAATCTCTATCTGAAGGGCCGGTTCCACTGGAATAAACGAACAGATACGGGGCTGCACCGCAGCATTCAGTTTTACAGCGACGCTATCGCGCTGGACCAGAATTTCGCAATGGCGTATTCCGGCCTGGCTGACAGCTATTCACTGCTGGCCGACTATGGATACGTGCACCCGTCAGTGGGCATGCCGAAGGCGAAAGCCGCCGCTGAGAAGGCCCTGGAACTGGATCCCATGCTGGGGGAAGCGGAAACTTCCCTCGGACTGATCCGCGGCGTCTACGAGTGGAGATGGCAGGAGGCCGAGCGGCATTACCGGCGCGCCATTTCGCTAAGCCCGGGTTACTCGACTGCGCACCACTGGTTCGCGATCGACTATTTGTGCCTGATGGGCCGCTTCGCCGAAGCGGTGGCGGAGATGGAAATCGCCTGCGAACTGGATCCTCTGTCGCCCATCATTCGCGAAGGCATTGGCTTTCTGGCAATGCTCGATGGACGGCATGACGAAGCGATTGGCCATTACAAAGAGGTTCTGGAGCTGGACCCGTACTTTTACAAGGGATTCACTTCGATGGGCCGCGCCTATATTCAAAAAGGAATGTACGAGGAGGCGATCGTTCAGTTGCAAAGAGGAAGGGCGCTGGCCGGCGAGGTGCCGAACATTCTCGGGGCGCTGGGCCAAGCCTTCGGGCTGGGCGGAAGAGTCAAGGATGCCCGCCGCACTCTGGATGAGCTGACGCAGCTTTCAGAAACCCGTTTCGTACCTTGCACCAGCCTGGCGTTGGTGCATTTGGGCTTAGGAGAGAAGGCGCAGGCACTTGAAATTCTGGAGGAGGGATGCAACCAGCGTCAAATCGTTTTGCAATCGCTGATGGTGCATCCCGCCTACTCAGATCTTCGCGGCGAACCCAGGTTCACCGCGATCCTGCGGAAGATCGGGTTACTTCCGCGCTAGCGTCAGGTTGCCCGCTTCCGTGTGACGGCCTTCTGCCCGGTAGACCTGAACAAGATTACTGCGAACCTTGGCGGTAGCTGGGTGATCCGGCCCCAGCGACCGCTCCAGCACTCCAAGGGAGCGTTGGTAGAGCGCAATGGCTCCGCTGTCCCGGCCGCGCTCATGAAAGAAATCCGCCAGATTGGCGAGTGCCTTGGCAAAATCAGGATGCTCGCTGCCGACGCGCTTCTCCAGAATCTGCAAAGACCGCCGGTAGAGCGGCTCAGCCTCGGCATACCTGCCCTGTAAGCGCAGGGATTGAGCAAGGTTATTCAAGGCCACCGCGACGTTCACATGTTCCGGCCCGGCCGATTGTTCCCAGAGCTCCAAGGCGCGATGCAATAGCGGTTCTGCCTGTTCAGGCCTTCCCTGCGCAATGTGGACCTGGGCGATGTTGTTCCAGATGCCCGCCAGACGGGGATGCGGCCTGCCAGTGGCGGATTCTGCCAGTTGGGCAGCGCGCTGAAAGAGCGCGAGGGCCTCGTCCGGTTTGCCAAGGTCCGCGCTGACCGAACCCAAAGTCACCAGCCGGTCGAGCAGCGCGGCGTCACCCTTTCCCGTAAGGTCCACCGACTTGCGGGCCAGAATAAGGGCGTCCTGGAAACGTCCTTCCGCGCGATACAGTTGAGCAAGATTGTTCAGAACATTGACGGATTGAATAGAATCCTTCCCGAACAGGCTCTTTTGGATTTGGAGCGCCTCCAGATACTGCGCTTCCGATTCGGTATACCGGCCCATGGAGCGATAGAGAGCGCCCATGTTGTTGAGGGCTGCCGCCAGGTTGACCCCACCCTGTGGCCGCCAGATTTCGATGGCGCGCGAATAGAGCCGTTCCGCTTCCTGGTAGCGGCCGGCCTGGTACAGGTTCACGCCATCGTTGTTGAGGGCGTTTGCATGGCGATCGTCGTCCGGTGTGTTGGCTTCCCCGTGTAGTGCGAAGGCGGAGAGCAACAGAAGTGCTGAAAAATGCTTCACGGTGTGTTCTCCTTCCTTCATAGAATGAAAGGAAAACCCGCGAAAAAAGAGTAGGGAGCCGTTAGCTTACGGTAGGTTCCTTACCGTAAGACGTCACGCGCCGGTGAATATCAAGTCCACGCGGCGGCTAACTTCGGTGAGGTAGGGGAGATCGCCTCCGGGCAGTTCCACCGTTGCGGTGCCGTGGTATCCAACTTCATTCAGGGCGCTGTAGATCTCTTTCCAGTTGATATCGCCCTCACGCAGCGCGGTCCACTGCGTTTGCCCCTGCTTGAACTGAAAATCTTTCAAGTGCACCTTCACGATTCGCTTGCCCAGGGTGCGGATCCAATCCTGGGGATAGCCATACAGAACCACATTGCCAACGTCGAAGTAGGCCTTCAGATACGGACTCTGAAAGTCATCTACATAGCGGGCGAATTCTAACGGACTGAGCAGAAATTTGTTCCAGACTTCTTCCACCGCGATGATCACCTTCATCTTCTCCGCCATGGGAAGCATCTTGCGGATCTGGAGCTGCGATCGCTTCCAGGCGTCGGCGTAGCTGGTGTCGGGATTCACCACTGCCGGAACCAGCAGCACGGTGTCGGCGCCCCAGAGTTGCGCGTTGCGGAGGCTGGTCTCCATGCCACTCACGCATTTGGCGACCACTTCGGGATCGGAGGAAGACAGCGGATATTTCCAGTGGTCGCTGTTCATCACGGAGTGAATGCGGATCTTCGCTCCGGCGGCAGCTTTCCGTATCTCTTCCGCCACTTTCTCGTCGGGCTCCGTGCCGCATTCGGCTTCTTCGAAGCCCGCGTCGTGGGCCACCTTGAAGCGGTCGG
>JBDUEM010000062.1:0-30074 GCA_040002435.1 Bryobacteraceae bacterium | reverse complement strand
GCGTCAGCGAAGTGGCCAGAAGAAAGCATCCGGATAGAAACAGTCCTGTGGTGCCCACGGCGAGGCGGCCCACTTTCAGTCCATATTTCCGGCACAGAAAATCGCTCAAGGTTCCCCCGGTGATGTTGCCGAACACGCCCGCGACAAACGGCAGGACGGCATATATCTTCAGTTCGGCCTCGCTGAAGCCACGACCTTTCTGCAGGTAATTCGGCAGCCACGAAAGATAGAAGTAGCTGCCCCAGCAGTAGGTGTGGTACATCAGCATGATCATCCAGAGATTCCGGCTGCGCAGCGCGATGCCCCAGGGCAAACCGGCATGGACCGGTTTCTCGCCGCCGCCCACTTCGGCCAGTTCCGCCGCCGATACTCCTTCCTTCTCTGCCGGATGATCGCGATACCAGCCATACCAGACGATGGCCCAAATGACTCCGGCGAAGCCAAACACATAGAAAGAAGCCCGCCACCCATAGGCAACCTGAATAGGTACAACCAGCAACGGGGCGATCGCGCCGCCGACGCGGCTTGCCATCCAAACGACCCCGTGCGCCCGGGCCCTTTCGCCCAGCGGAAACCATCGGGAAATGGCCGAGGAGCTATTTGGATAGGCTCCGGCTTCCCCGGCGCCAAAGGCAAAACGAACCCCGAGCATTGTCCAGAAACCGGAGACTACGCCGGTCAAGCTTGTAAATGCCGACCACCAGATCACGATGCGCGTCAAAACCTTTCGCGGCCCGATGCGGTCGCCCATGGCGCCGCTGGGGATTTCGAACACGGCATACGAGAGCGCGAAAACACCGAGCACCCACCCGAGTTGGGACTCGTTCAGGCCGAGGTCGGCTTGCATGCGCTTGCCGGCCAGGCCCATACAAACCCGGTCCATGTAGGTGATGATCGAAAGAAGAAAGAGGAGCGCCAGTACACGATTGCGATACTTCATCCCGGTGGACTATGTCACTTCCGGGGCACGGCGACCGTGATATTCCGGTACTTCAGCCCGCCTGTGTGATCGCCCTGAAGAAAGAAGGGACCCGGCTCAGCTTCGTTGCTGTCCAGCGCTCCACCTGTGATGCCGGGCAGTTCTACGCGATCGTGAATCTTGGTTCCATTGCGCACCACCGTTACCGTCCGGCCCACCAACGTGATGTCGAAGGTCTGCCACTCCCCCACTTTCATGGGCATCTCGACGGCCGCGGGAAAGTATCCATAGACGGCCCCCATCTCATGCGAGGGCAGCGAGCCGCCCTCGGTTCCGACCTGAATCTCATAGCGGCCCCGGAGGTAGATCCCGCTGTTGCAATGGTCTGGGCAATTGAATTCGATGTGGAGCTTAAAATCGTCGAACTTTTGTGTAGTGCGGATGTTCGCGCCCTTGTCCTCGTTCACCAATTCGCCGCCTTTGGCAACCCAGTGACTCTTCGAGGGATCGCCGATCGGCTCCCATCCAGTCAGGTCTTTTCCATTGAAGAGAGGTTCCGGCTTCGTCCATGCTTTGGGCGCCGCGCGCTTCAACTCCGGAGCACGAACGGCTTCCAGTTTCGCGCTTTCCTTGCCGGCGGTCTTCTGAACGCCGTTCAGCTTGTCGCCGGCCGCCGTAAGATCCCACTTCACCTCGGGCTGATTGGAGGAAGCGGCGGAAACCGTGATGAGAAGATGAGAGCCCTCCACCGCCGCCGCGACGGCGGGACGAACGGCGCCTCCGCGGGGTTGAATGCGGATTTGGGGCCCCCCTGCCTTGTCGACAACCTCCATCCACTGCGGATAGTTTCGCCCATCGGTTGCCGTTACGTGGAAATCCCATCGCCCGGCGAAAGGCTTACTGGAATCTTGGGCAAGCAGCAGGATGGCGGAAAGCGGGAAGAGATAAAGTTTGACCATTCACAGATAGTCTATCGCCGCCTGGGATATAATTTGGCTGAGTTCCACCCCGAGGAGGCTTTCTTTGGAGCACAACAAATTCAACCGGCGCTATTTCTTCTTTGGCACGCTGCTGGCGGGTGCGCTGCCCGCGTCCGGCGCCGCAGCCAAGATTTCGCTGAAGGCGGCGGGCTATAAGTCGCCAAATGAAAAGCTGAACATCGCATCGATCGGTGCGGGGGGCAAGGCCGCCAGCGACATTCGCGCCTGCGCGCAGACGGAGAACATCGTCGCGCTCTGCGATGTGGACGATACACGGGCGGCAGCCATGTACAAGCAGTTCGACAAGGCTACGCGGTACAAGGATTTCCGCGTCATGTTGGACAAAGAAGCCGACAATATTGACGCCGTCATTGTGACTATTCCAGATTTCATGCACGCAACGGCGGCCATCTGGGCAATGGAGCGCGGCAAGCACGTGTATGTGCAGAAACCGCTGGCGCACACCATTTGGGAATGCCGGCAATTGACCGAGGCGGCCGCCAAGTACAAGGTAGCCACGCAGATGGGCAATCAGGGCTACTCGAACGAAGGCACAAGACAGTGCGCCGAAATGATCTGGGCGGGCGAAATCGGGAACGTGACGGAGGTCCATGCCTGGACCAATCGTCCGGTGTGGCCGCAGGGCCTGGCGGAACTTCCGGCCGAATCACCCATACCGGAGACATTCGACTGGAATTTGTGGCAGGGGATCTCGGCGGCGCGGCCCTATAGCGATAAATATGCGCCCTTTAACTGGCGCGGATTTTTCGATTATGGATGCGGCGCGCTGGGCGATATGGCGTGCCACATTTTGGGCGCTCCGAACATGGCGTTGAAGCTAGGTTCGCCCACCAGTGTCGAAGTCGTGCGGCAGGAGGGCAAGAGTAAGTACTACTATCCGTCGAAGTCGGTCATTCGCTTTGATTTTCCGGCCCGGGCAAACATGCCGGCGGTGAAGATCTTCTGGTACGACGGCATTCTGGAACAACCGGACATCCAAGGTGTAGCGAAAGGCGAGATTCTGGGCGATCTCCCGAGGCGGCCCTCGACCAGCCCGTCGCCGCGCGAATCGCAGATCGTTGGCCAGGTGTTTTCGCAGGCGTACTTCACAGATCCGCCACCACCGCCTCCCGCGGTGCGGTCGCAGCAAGCTCTTCCGACCGATGCGAACGCGCGCATCGACGCACAGGTAAATCGCGCCATCTCAGTGGGCAGCAATGGCAGCCTGTTTGTTGGCGACAAGGGAATGATCACCACCGGGACTTACGGGGAAAACACGCGCTTGCTTCCTGTGGAAAAGATGCGGGACTACGAATTCCCGCGGGAGTTTCTGACGCGCTCTCCAGGACACTACCGCGACTGGATCCGCGCCTGCAAAGGCGGCGATCCGGCTTGCTCTAACTTCGGAGTCTCGGCGCCATTTACGGAATGGATTTCGCTGGGCGCGCTGGCGCTTCGGTTCGAGGGGAAACTGGAGTGGGACAGCGAGAGAATGCGCGTCACTAATAACGCGGAAGCCAACAAGCTGATGAAGCCCACGTTCCGCAAGGGCTGGAGCTTAACGTAGGCTGACCGTCACACCGGGCTGGCTCGTTTCGCCCCGAACCGTCAGGATAACGGGAACCGCGCCCGAAAGGACGAATTGACTTGGAATGCGGGCGTTGATCTGCATCAGGCCAATGAAGCCGGGCGCCCGTCCGGCATAAAGAATTTCGCCGGAGTAGCCGCCGAAGTCAATCGAAACCGGATAGGGAGTTTTGCCCGCGCCGTATGGTTTTCCGTCAATGGCATCGGCTCCCAGTTGTCCGTCGCCCGTGGCGTAGAGTATGACGATGGTCCCAGAGGCTGCCGGATTGCCTACGTCGTTAGAGCTGCCATCTTCATTTACCGCGAGCGCCTGTCCCGTGCCCCCGGCGGTTGTGAGAAGCCCGGGAACGGATTGCTTCACTTGGATCCGACGGCGGCCCTTTTCGACGCCGCCCTTGAGGATGGCGACTTCCGTTTCCAGACGGCCGGCTAGGGTATACGGCACCTGCGCGTTAATCTGCTTGTCCTGCACGTAGAAGAGCGGCGCTGGCGTACCGTCGAATAGGACTTGGATTCCGGCCACGGTGGTTTCGAGGGTTCGGGCCGAGGTGATTTTTCCCAATACACCCGTTTCCGGTCCCAGTCCGGATCCAAAAATAGATACCACCTCGCCTGGGGCAATCGCCTGCTCCCGCAGCGTCGCGCTGTGGGTAATGGTGAAAGCCGCTGTGACAGCCGCGGGCGTTGCAGCCGCGGACGGAGCGAGGTTTAGTCTGCGGATCCGGTGGTTGCCGGAATCTGAGAACCAGATGGACCCGTCTGTTTCCAGCGCCACGTCCGCCGGGTTGTGGAGGCTGGCGGAGACGGCTGGTCCGCCGTCCCCGCTAAACCCCGCCGAACCGCTGCCGGCGATGATGGTGACATCGCCGGTGGAGGTCAGCCTGCGGATCGTATTTGAGCCCGAATCTGCGAAAATCATGTCTCCGCTTTCCGTAATGCGCAGCCCGCGTGGTTGGTTCAGTGTGGATTTCAAACCGGCCACCGTTGCGAGAGTTCCGGCGGCGTTCAAGAGGCGAATGCGGTTGCCTCCTGTTTCCGAAATATAGAGATTGCCATTGCGGTCGCAGGCCACAGCCGTCGGCTGCAGCAGGTCGTACACGCTGCCGGCGCCCGCGACGGTGGAAATCTGGCCGCTTTGCGTTATCTTTCGAATGCGGTTGTTGCCCGTATCCGCGATGTAGAGGTTGTTCTCGCTGTCGATGGCGATGCCGGTGGGATTATTCAGCAACGCCTTGGATGCCGGACCGTCGTCCCCCTGCAGGCCCGGCGTGTCGCCGCCGGCGATGGTGGCGATGGCGCCATCCGGCGAAACGCGCCGGATGCGATTTGCCGAGGCCTCTGAGAAGAACAGATTCCCCCAACTGTCGAGGGCCACCGAACTGGGAAGCCCCAGACGTGAGTTGATGGCTTGCGTGCTGGCGCCGGGCGTATCGACACCCGTGCCGGCTACGGTGGAAATCGTTCCCTGCCCGGAGATGCGGCGCACGCGCTGGTTTTGGGAATCGGCAAAATACAGGTTGCCGCTCAAATCCCGAGCCAGGCCGAGCGGGGTATCCAAACGAGCGAGCAGCGCGGCCCCGCCGTCGCCCGCAAAGCTGCTGGCGCCGCTGCCGGCCAGGATGGAAACGTTCGCTCCCGTCAGTCGCTTCACCAGATGGGCGCCTGTCGTGTAGACATTGTCCAGCGCATCCACGGTGACATCGGCGCCGCCGATGGGGAGCGAGGTGACCAGCCCTTGCTGAGTCACGCGGATCATCGTGCTGCGATTATCGGCGATGTATAGATTGTCCAAGCGGTCCACGGCGAGTCCAGTAGGAACATTTAGTTGGAATGCCGGCGTGCCCAAGACGGTAGAGATAATGCCCTGGTAGACGCGGCGAACCTTCTTGTTCCCGGAATCCGCGATATAGAGCACTCCCAGGCGATCCAAGGCAATACCGGCCGGGTAGGAGATGCTGGCCCGCAAGGACGAGGCGCCATCGCCGCTGTAGCCTTCCGACCCGTTTCCGGCCACGGTCGTCAATGTTCCGGTTCCGTCTACTTTCAATACACGCTGGGCCGTGAAATCCGAAATATACAAGTTTCCTTGCGCATCCGCCGTGACATTGCGCGGCGCCAGAAGTTTCGCGTTCAACGCCGGACCACCGTCACCGTCGCCGCCGGGCGGTATGGAGCCGCCACCGGCAACAGTAGTGATGGTGCCGTCGGCCGAGATGCGGCGGATGCGCGCGTTAGCCAGGTCGGCCACATACAGATTTCCCTGACGATCCAGGCAAAGGCCATAGGGTGAGCTGAGTTGAGCGGCGGTGGCTGGCCCGTCGTCGCCACTGAAGCCCGCAACTCCAGTACCGGCCACCGTTCGCATAATTCCGTCGGAGGAAAACTTCCGGATGCGGTGATCGTTTGCATCGGCAACATAGATGTTGCCTCGTCCGTCAATGGCGATCCCTTCAGGCTGGCTCAGAAGGCTCGACTGGGCCGGGCCGCTGTCGACCGAATTGTCGCCGCCCGCCACCGTCGATATCGTGTAAGCGGTCTCGGCCGGGCAAACCGTGGCGGCGGCAGCCAGCAGTAAGAGAAATCCGAAAGAACCGACAACCACCCTGTAGATATTCACTCTGAAAGTTAGGTGTAATCCGGCTTAGGAAATTCTCCCAGTCGAACGATGAGAATATGTGAGCATTTGTTTGACCCGATTGGCCTCCGCTTTCCTGATCCTTGCCGGGTACCTGACGGCCCAGGAGCCGCTGCGCTGGAAGAATCCTCCTGCGGCCGCCGGGGCCTCGCACCTAAAGAAAACCGCTCAAGGCCGGTCGCACTATCTGCTGCAGGCTCCGGGCATCCTTCCCGGCGACGTGGCGAACGTCCTTGGTGGGGTCGATGCGTGGATTGTCCAAACTCTGCCCGCTGCCGGATACGTTATCTCCGCACCGGATGCAGCGGATGTGGACGGCCTCGCGCTGGGGACAGCCGTGCGCATGGACCCGGCGGCCAAGATCAGCACGGTCCTGCTGGAAGGCGGGCTGGTCAACTTCTTTGTGGTCGAATTCCATCCCGACGTCGCGCCGGGAGACGCAGCCGCCCTGGCGCTACAGAATCACCTGATCCTCCACGAGCGTACGGACCTTCCCGTGAATCAGCTTCTCGTCGAGGGTTCGCTGGACAGCGCCGTGAATCTGGCTGAATGGGACGAGGTTGCTTATATTTTTCCTGCATCCGATGACTTGATCGAGGGACTGCCGGTCTATCCTTGCGTCAGTGCGTTGACGGCATCGGGTTCGATCGGGCAGTATATCGCCACTGTGGGTGACGGGTGGGATGGTCCAGGAAAAGGATCCGCGTCGTTGACTTATTCCTTTGAAGCGCTCACCGACAAGCTGACCGACACTCAGGTGACTACGCAAATTCAGCGGGCGCTGGCGGAGTGGTCCAAGGCAGCCAGCATCACCTTTACGCTGACCGGCAAGACAAGCGGGCTGCGAAACCTGAATTTCCTGTTTGCTGCCGGCGCGCATGGAGACCCCTATCCATTTGACGGCCCGGGGAAGGTGCTGGCTCACACCTACTTCCCGGCGCCCAGCAATCCGGAGCCGATTGCCGGAGACCTGCACTTCGATGCGGATGAGAGCTGGCAGGTGGGCGCGGACATCGATCTCTTCTCTGTGGTGCTGCACGAAATCGGACACTCGCTGGGACTGGGACATGCGGATGCTCCGGGGGCTGTGATGTACCCTTACTATCAGCGCGTCTCCAAGCTCGCCAGTGCGGACATCGCGGCGATACAGACTTTGTATGCGGCGCCGGTAGATCCCACCGATCCAGTACCGGTTGCCTTGACTATTACGGTCCCAAGTCCTGTGGTGACGACGGCATCGTCAATAGACATTTCGGGTACTACACGCGGCGGCTCCGGCGCGGTCGGCGTAACCTGGAGGAACGACCGCGGGCAAGCGGGCGTGGCGGATGGCGCACCAAACTGGCACACAACCGTCGGTCCCTTGGCGGCCGGCACTACGACGTTTACCTTTACCGCGACGGACGATCTGGGGGCTAGCGCTTCCGGAACGGTGACGGTGACGCAGACGCCGGCTTCGACGCCCTCACAACCCACTGGGCCTTCTCAGCCAAATGCGCCTTCTCAGCCAAATGCGCCGTCATCCCCCACAGCGCCAGCCTCCCCATCGAGCCCGGTCTATGTGACGATCAATGCTCCAGCACGTTCCAGTTCGACGCAATCGCCATTCGCCCTCAGCGGCACTTCGTTGAGTGCGCTGACAATCGCCCGGGTGAAATGGGTGAACTCCAAAGGTGGATCGGGCATCGCCAGCGGAACATCCACGTGGACGGCATCCATTGCCCTGCAGGACGGCGATAACTCGATCACGGTGACGGCGGTGGCCTCCGACGCCTCCGAGGCTTCGCAGACGGTCGTCGTGACTTACGCCCGCGGCAGCCGTGACGTCACAGCGCCATCGTTGACCATCACGAATCCATCCACCACCAGTGTTTCCACGAATCGTACGGTCATCGTCATTACCGGGACCGCACAGGACACCGTGGGCGTTACCGAAGTCTCCTGGACCAACTCTACCGGGCCGGAGGGCATCGCGAATGGAACGACGAACTGGTCAACCGGCGAGATCCCGCTGTTGATTGGCGACAACCGCATCACCATTCGAGCCAAGGATGCGGCCGGAAATGTAGGCTGGCGCGCCCTGGTGGTCACGCGCCGCTGAACAGCGCCGCTATTCTCCGAAGAGCTTGGCGAGTTTGGAACCCTTCAACACGATAGTTTCTGTGCGCTCCGGCCCTGTGGAAACGCAACCCACTTCCACGCCGGTGGTCTTTTCGAGAAACGCAAGATAACTCTTGGCTTCTTCCGGAAGGTCTTCGAACCGGGAGGTTCCGCGCGTCTGCCGCTTCCAACCCGGCAACATTTTGTAAACCGGCTCAATCTCTTCCAATCCGCGGTTCGTCGCCGGCATCTCCACCGTCTGTACATTTCCGCATTTGTAGCCGACGCAGACAGGAATCTCGTCCAGTTCGTCCAGGACATCCAGCTTGGTGACAATCAAACTGTCAAAGCCGTTCACCATCGCGGTGTATCGCAGCAACGGAACATCGAACCAACCGCAGCGCCTGGGCCGCCCGGTGACCGAGCCGAATTCATTGCCGGCCTTGCGAATGCGGTCTCCGGCGTCATCCTTGGCCTCGGAGGCAAAAGGCCCGCTACCCACTCGCGTGATATAGGCCTTGGAGACACCAATAATGCCATCGATCTTCGTTGGCGGTACGCCGGTGCCCGTGCAGGCGCCGCCCGCCGTCGCGCTGGAGGAAGTGACGAACGGGTAAGTTCCATGATCGATGTCGAGCATGGTTCCCTGCGCGCCTTCAAACAGAATGCTCTGCCCCGCGGCGATCGCATCGTTCAAGAGCTTCGACGTATCGCAGACCATCGGCTTCAGCCGCTGGCCGAACTCTTCATACTGTTGGCGGATGCCGGCAAAGTTGATGGTGTCTTCAATGTGAAACGCCTTGGCGATGGTCGCCTTGTCGGCGGCCAGATTTTCGTAAAGCTCTTCGTAATTGTGACCATCCACCAGATCCGCCATGCGGATACCGCGGCGGCCGATCTTGTCTTCGTAACACGGCCCGATGCCGCGGGATGTAGTCCCAATGGCCACGCGGTCCGCGCGTCCCTCGGAAATCTTTTCGGCGAGGCGATGAAACGGAAAAATGACGTGCGCCCGGTTGCTGATAGACAGTTGGTCCTGTACGCGGATGCCCAAGCCTTCGAGCATCTTCATTTCCTCCAGCAGCGCTGACGGATCGACCACGACGCCGTTGCCGATCACGGCGCGAACGCCTGCCCGCAGGATGCCGCTGGGGATCAGCTTCAGGACAAACTTTCTCTCTCCGATGAAGACCGTGTGGCCGGCATTGTGGCCACCCTGGTAGCGGGCCACGATCTGAAATCGATCTGAGAACAGATCGACCATCTTGCCCTTTCCTTCATCCCCCCATTGCGCACCGAGTATGATTACGTTACTCATGAGGTGTTCCGTCTAATACCGCGTTGAGAAATTCCATTATCAGGCTCAAAACCCTTAATTGTAGCGCAGGGGTATGTTAACCTCGAAAAGATGCAGCTTTCCGACATTTTTCTGGCACTGGGAGAGGCCAAGTTCGAGCAAATTCTCCGCAGTGTCTCCATTGGGAAACTGAAGACTTTCCAACTTTACGAACGGGTAAAACTCCGCTTTCACCTGAATAAGCTGAATTCAGAGAGCCTGCGCAAGGCGGCTCCGCGCCTCTATGCACGCATCGCCAGTCATGATGAGGATTTCGCGACAGATATCGCTCAGACGGTGCTGGTATCGCACCTGGACATGATCAAGGCTGTGCTCGATTTTCAAGGTATCCCGCATGAAGACGGCTTCTTCGCCAAAGATCTGGACGCCAGCGGCAAGCTGACCGAAGGCTGGCAGCAGCGCGTCTACGATGAGTTTCACGCGAAATTTCCAGAGCCGGTCCTGCTTTTCTATATCAATCATCTGGACTGGGAGCTGAATAAGTCCACAGAGGTTTTCACTCCCGCGGGGACTTCCGTCAGCTAACAATGGATATCTTTGCCGCCGCGGAGAAGGGCGAAGTCAGCTTGATTGCAGGATACCTGACCGTAGACCCGGCCCTGGTGAATAAGCACCGTGAAGACGGATGGACCGCACTTCACCTCGCCGCCTACTATGGCCAAACTGAGACCGTGGCGATGCTGTTGGCCCATGGAGCGGACGTGAACATCCGGTCCACCAACGCTATGGAGAACACACCGCTCCACGCGGCCGTGGCGGGCCGCCGATTTGAAGTAGTGCAGGTGCTGCTTGAAAATGGGATCGATGTGAACGCCGCTCAACATGGCGGCTGGACGGCTCTGCAGGGCGCAGCAAATCATGGCGATTCAAAGCTGGTAGAACTCCTTCTGAACCACGGGGCCGACTCCGGCGCGGTAAGCGAAAATGGCAGCACCGCCTTATCGTTGGCAGCCGCGGGCAATCACACCGGGACCGTCGAACTGTTGAGCCGCAAATAACAAATGGACGAACTACAATTACTTTCCCGCGACGCGCTGGCGCGCATCGAAGCGGCGGCAACCCCCGAGGCGCTCGAAGAGGTGCGGATTGAAATTCTCGGCCGCAAAGGCAAACTGGCCGAGATCAGCAAAGGAATGGTCAAGCTGCCGCCCGCGGAACGCGCCGAAACAGGAAAGCAGCTCAACCTTTTCAAGCAGACCGTCGAAGGCGCACTTGAGGCCAAGAAGGCGCACTTCGATGAAGCAGCACTCACGGCGCGCCTCAATGCCGAATGGGTAGACCTTACGCTGCCCGCGCCCGGCGTGCTTCCCGGAAGCATCCATCCCATCACGCAAATTCAAACCGAAATCGAGCAGCTTTTTGTGTCCCTCGGCTTCACCGTACTGGATGGGCCTGAAGTGGAGACGGAATACAACAATTTTGACGCGCTCAATATTCCGCAGGACCATCCCGCGCGCGATATGCAGGATACCTTCTGGCTCAGCGACGGTCATCTGCTGCGCACACACACCTCGCCGGTCCAGATCCGTGGCATGAAAAAGTTGGGCCCGCCGCTGCGCATGATCGCGCCGGGGCGCGTCTTCCGCAACGAAGAAGTAGACGCTTCGCACGAACATACGTTCTATCAATTGGAAGGCATGATGATCGATCGGGATGTCTCGGTCGCCAATCTCATCTACTTCATGAAGACGCTGTTGAGTGCCGTGTTCGGCCGCGAAGTGACCGTGCGGCTGCGTCCCGGCTATTTCCCTTTCGTCGAGCCTGGTTTCGAACTCGACATCCAATGCCTCATCTGCGGCGGTCCCGGATGCCCAGTGTGCAAGCATAGCGGCTGGGTGGAGCTTCTGCCCTGCGGACTGGTACATCCGAATGTCCTGAAAATGGCGGGGATCGATCCGGAAGTCTGGGGCGGTTTTGCCTTCGGCCTGGGCCTGACGAGGCTGGTGATGATGCGCTACGGCATCGACGACATCCGGTGGCTGCAAAGCGGCGACCTGCGTTTTGCAACCCAATTCTAAGGAACTGCCGAAGTGAAGTTTTCCTATAACTGGATCAATGAGCTTGTAGACGGCCTCGACACCGATGCCGTGGAACTTAGCCGCCTCATCACCATGAAAACGGCCGAGAGCGATGGTGTCGAATCCTACGGCGCGCATCTGGCAAACGTGCGCGCGGCGCGCGTGATCTCGGCGGAACCCATTTCAGGCAGCAAGAATCAGAAGGCGGTTGTTGACACAGGTAAGGGAAACGTCACCGTCGTCTGCGGAGCCCCAAATTGCCGCGCGGGAATTGTCACCGCCTATGTTCCCAGTGGGACTACTCTCGGAGGGCGCGAGATCCGAAAGACCACCATTGGCGGCGTGGAAAGCGACGGCATGCTGGCCAGCGGCGAAGAACTGGGCCTCAACCGCGATCACAGCGGCATTCTGGAACTGGACTTGAAACCCGGGGCTGCCCTGCCCTTGAAGCCCGACAGCGTCATCGAAATCGACAACAAATCGCTCACGCACCGGCCCGATCTTTGGGGCCATTACGGCATGGCGCGCGAAGTATCCGCCATCCTCAAGAAGCCGCTCATCGATCCGGTACGGACCGCGGCCATTCCGGGCGGACCGGCAGTGGTTGATATCGCCATCGAGAACTTCGATCTCTGCCCGCGCTACAGCGCGCTGATGTTTGAGAATGTGACCGTTCAGCCTTCCCCGCTCTGGCTGCAGTACCGGCTGCAGGCCATCGGTCTGAACCCGATTAACAACATTGTCGATGTGACAAACTTCATCATGGCGGAGCTGGCGCAACCAATGCACGCCTTTGACGCCGAAAAGATTCGCGGCGGCGTCATCTTCGTGCGAAGCGCCAGGGACGGTGAGGCGTTCACTGCGCTTAACGATGAATCGTACACACTGACGCCGGCAAACCTGGTAATTGCGGACGAAGGCGGGCCGATCGCGTTGGCCGGGGTGATGGGCGGATTGGACAGCGCCATCAGCGCCGGCACCACCAAGCTGATCTTTGAGAGTGCCTGCTTTCACGCCGGAAGTGTCCGCAAAACTGCTTCGGCGCTGAAACTTCGTACCGATGCTTCCATGCGGTTTGAGAAGTCGCAGGATCCGGAAAATACAGTCCGCGGGCTGGCCAGGGCTGTGGATCTGCTCCACGAAGTATCACCGGGCATCCGATTGGTTGGCGGCCTGGCGGACCAATATCGTCCGCTTCCGGGCCTTCCGCCGATTGATTTGCCGCTCGATTGGCTGGACCGCAAGCTGGGCCGGACACTGGCAGCCGAAGAGGTGCGCAGCATCCTCGAAGCGCTTCAATTCGGCGTCACCGAAAAAAGTCCCAGAGTCTTCGCCGTCACCGTGCCAAGCTGGCGCGCCACCAAGGACGTGTCGATGAAAGACGATCTGGTGGAGGAAGTGGGTCGGATGATTGGCTATGCGTCTATCACGCCCCAGGCGCCCTCGGTGCCGGTGCGTGTTCCGTTGATGAATCAGCAGCACGCATATCACAACAGGATTCGCGGGATGGCGGCGGCGCAGGGCTTCACCGAAGTATCCAACTATTCGTTTCTTAGCGACCGGGCCGTCCTTGCCTTCGGCCTCGATCCAGCAGACCACATCCGAGTTGCCAATCCAATTGCCGAAGACCAGAGCCTGATGCGGATCAGCCTGGTACCGGGAATTGCCAGGAACATTCAGGAAAACGCCAAGTATTTCGATTCGTTCCGGCTTTTCGAAATCGGGCGGGAGATTCACAAGCGGGCCGAGGGGTTACCCGGGGAGATTACCCACTTCGCGGCGGCACTTTATTCCAAGGAAGATACCACTGCGGGGCTGTTTGAACTGAAACGCCTCGCCGAGTGCCTTGCCGCGCATATCGACCTGCGCCCCGCCGAGGCGCGTTCCTTTGAACACCCCATGCGCACCGCAGACGTACTGGCGAATGACGAGATCATTGGCCGCCTCTTCGAGTTGCACCCGGGAATTATCGAGACCGGCAGGGCCGTAATTCTCGATATCGATCTTGACCGGCTGGAAGGTTTCAGGTCAACCGATCGCCGTTATAAGGCCGTCAATCGCTTCCCATCGAGCGCCTTTGATCTCTCCGTAATAGCCGGGTCGCGCGACCTGGTGGGCGACATCCAGAAGCAACTGACCGCGTTGGCGGGCCCAGGTCTGGAACACATTGCGTTCGTCCGCCAATACGTGGGACCGCCGCTGCCAGAAGGAAAGAAAAGCGTTTCCTTCCGCCTAACTGTAGCCGCGCCTGGCCGCACGTTTTCCTCGGAAGAGATCAGCGCATTCCGCAGCGCCATCATAGACGGAATGCGCCAGCACGGCTACGACCTCCGCGTGTGATCTCTAGGCAGCCTTCACGGGAACGGCGGCCCGGCTGTTACCCCAGGTAATATCCAGCACGCCTGGATTCCGCAGCGCAATTTTCAGCGTCTCGGTAAAAGCCAGGGTCTTGCTTACCTTCATCTCCACCCGGCCCAGGTCCTTAGACGCATCGTACTCGGTTCCCCACTGGCCCGTCTGCTTATTCACAACCAACTTCCAATCGGTAGCCCCGCCTTGCAGATAAAGGGTGTAGACGCCCTTCGGAACCTTCAGGTCGCCGATCATCAGGTCGGTATCGGTCGTCAGCGTGGTGGCCGAATCCGCGCCAAGACGCCAAACGGAATCGAAGGGAATGAGTCCGCCTTCCACTTTCCTCTCGCGGGCCGAAGGGGCATTGTACTCAATTGTGACGGTCTTTCCCGCCAAAGTAATGCTGGTTTCGGCCGTCGGACTCAACTTATTTTCGGTGACCTTGCGGTGGCCGGTAGCGGCCGATAACATCGCAACAGCGGCGGCTCCGGCCGCTATATAAGAAATGATTTTCACTGGCTTGACTCCTCTCGTACGACAGATTAACACGGGCCGCCGCAGTATTCTGGGAGAAGAGGAGACGAAGCGGGATGGAAAAAAGACGGATCGGAGGACTGGAAGTAACGGTGGTTGGAGTCGGCTGCAACAATTTCGGCTGGCGGATTGACGCTGCTATCAGCTCAAAGGTAGTCCACGCGGCAATTGATGAAGGCATCAATTTTTTCGACACGGCCGACATTTACGGCGCCGGCCAGAGCGAGGAGTATCTGGGGCGCGCTCTGGGCGCGCGCCGCCACGAGATTCTCATCGCCAGCAAGTTCGGAATGAAGATGGATGATCAACGCCACGGAGCCAAACCCGCCTACGTCAAGCAGGCGGCGGAAGACAGTTTGCACCGGCTCGGCACGGACCACATCGACCTCTACCAGTTGCATACACCCGATCCGTCGGTGCCCATCGCCGACACGCTGGGCGCGCTGGAAGAGCTGGTGAGCGAAGGAAAGGTCCTTGAGATCGGCTGTTCCAATTTTTCCGCGGAGCAGTTGCGGGAGGCGGGCGGTCGATTCGCCAGCGTTCAGAATCAGTACAGCCTGATGCACCGCGATCCGGAGGCGGAAGTGCTGCCGGAGTGCGTGCATTCCGGCATCGCCTTTCTGCCGTTCTTTCCGCTGGCAAGCGGACTCCTCACCGGGAAGTATCGGCGTGGGCAGCCCCTGCCCTCAGGCAGTCGCGGCGAGGCCGGCTGGGGCCCGAAGGTTTATACCGACGCCAATCTGGGCAAGGTAGAGTGGCTGATTCAGTTCGCCGAGTCGCACGGCCACACCTTGCTGGAACTGGCCTTCTCCTGGTTGGCGGCGCGTCCCGCTGTCGCATCGGTTATCGCCGGCGCAACCAACACAGATCAGGTGAAAGCCAACGCGTCGGCCGCAAACTGGAAACTGACGCCGGCCGAACTTGCCGAAATTGACGAGGGGCTCAAGTAATCTCGACATCCACCCAATCGCCGTCACGCAGATCATAAACATTCCGAAGTTTGACATCGCTGGCGATTTCGAGGATGTGGCGGGAATGATCGCCGGTGCCGTTTTCGTTCGCATCGGTCCTCAACAGAAAGGCCCTCCGCCTGAAGATGGAGCAAGGGACGATGCTAACCGAGACACGGCCGCCGTATTCTTCGGCATCCAATCGAATCGGCGCCGAAGATACGGAGTAGGGTTCGGGCAAGGTGACGTTGAGGGTCCCGGGAAAGAGGCGCATGCCTGTTTTCCGTTCATAGTGATCCGCTAACCGTTCCATCCAATAGGCGTAGTTTCCAATGCCGGTTGTCACTTGGCCCCGTAGGACTGCCATCGGCCTACTTGTTTTTCCGCGGCAGGCCCGGAATTCTGATCTGCATCTTCCGTTGCTGCTGTTGCGGCTGTTCATTGCGGCGGTCCATGCAGTTGCGAACCTGCTCAAACAGGGCATTTCGCTCCTCCAGGCCGCGCGAGACGGGTCCCACGCCCTGGTCGGACTGCAGCGCATCCGCCGCTCCCTGGCAGTCGCGCTGTTCCAGTTTCACGCGCGCCATCTCCGTCTGCGCGATCTGAAGCGATTGGTTCGAAGGCAGATTGGCGAAGTTGGAATCGTCCCTGCGCCCGGTTCCAATCATCACTACACCGCGTTTCCTTCCGTAGCTCAAAGCCAGCGCGAATTGTTCCTGCGCGTCCGTAGTCTTCCCCGCCGCCTTAAGCGCCTGACCATAGCTGGTGATTACTCTCACCAAGAGGGTCGCCGCATTGTCCGGGGCGGGCACCGGAATCACTGGAGCATTCGGGTCGGGTAGCATCGCCCCGTACATGTCGGCGCCGCGTGCGCTTCTGATTGTCCGATTCCCCCAGGCAGCGGCAGGCTCCAGCAGCGCGAGAGCCGCGGCGGGGTCCGTTTGCAAAACTGCTTGCCCGGTAACGTTTCGCATGGCCAGCAGCAACGCGGCTTCCTCTGGCTCCCTCGGCAGCACCGCGCCGGCGGCATTCAATGCATCCAGACGGTAGCGCGCCTCTTCCATGGCCAAAGCCAGACGGAACTGCGCCTGCGCCTCGCGCGGATTGCCCTGTTGCAAGGCCAGTTCGCCGGAATAGGCGGCCACGCGCGCATCCGTTGGATCCTGCCGCCGGGCAGTTTGCAGCGCCAGCGTCGCCGCTGGCGCATTATGCTCCACCATGCGCTTCCATGCCTGCCGCAGCGACCAGCCGCCCGTGGTCTGCACCAGGTTCATCGTGATTCCGCGCTGCTGGTCGGACAGGTCAGCCTGCCCGGTTCGCCGGAACAGTTCCGTCAGAGCCCAGTTGGCCTCCAGTGATTGCGGCGACATTTTGATAGCCTGTTCCAGCGCCGTGCGCGCGGCAGGCCCTCGTCCATTCGACGCGTCCACCTCCGCCTGCATGATCAGTCCATCCACAGTACCGCGGGTAACCGCGAGCGCGGCCTGAATGGCCGCGGACGAACGTTGCATCAAAGCTGCTGCCTGCGCCTCAAGTTGGCTGGCCTGCGCCAGCGCTCCCTGCGTAGGTTGATAGTACGTGGTCACGTGCACATCGTAAACTCCATCGGACCGCGTCTCCTGATGCGTCGACGTTTCCGACCGCGGGCTGCGCAGTCCGCCGGCTGCCGCGTACAGGTTGCCCGCTCGCGCAACGTAGAACTCCGCACGCATCTTCAACGCTTCGGGATTGCGCGGCGCCAGTTGCAGCACACGATTCACAATCGCCTCCGCATCCGCCGGCCGATTCAGGCTTTCCAGCGCCAATGCCTTCGTCATCAAACTGGCAGTATGGCTGGGATTGATCTTGAGGCCCTGTTCGCATAAGGCGATGGCAAACTGAAGTTCCACCACCTCGGAAATCTGCCAGCGATACGGCACAATACCGCGCCTTGGTTCCACATCCTCGCCGCGCTTTCTGAGATTGGCTTCGTCGATTACAAACCGCGCCGCTTTCGCCGCGATAGCAGGGTCCCGCGGGTTTGCCCTTATGCCCTGATCGAACTGCCGCATCTGATCCTGATACCACTCGTCGTATCGTTTGCGGCCGTTCGCCGCAGCATGATGCATGTCCGTCGCTTGCCGGACTAGTGTTTCGATTGCCGCTCCGTCGCGGGCCGCTTGCTCCAGGGAGTTGTACAGCTGTTGCGGATCCGCAGTGACTTTATTGGCTGCGATCGCCTTCTCAATTCCCGCTCGATACTTGCCGGCTGCCGCCGGATCCATCTTCTGAATTACAGCCAGATCTGCCAGCGCACGGCGCTCGTCTCCCATCCTCGCTGCCGAGAAGGCGCGGGCAACATAGGCAATCGCATAGTTCGGCTGCAGAGTAAGCGCACGCGTCAGCAGTTTGCGCGAACTTGCGGGCCGGCCAAGCGCGCCCCAGGAATCGCCGGTCAGAAACAATGCTTCCGCATTGCCCGGCATGGCAGCGCGCACAAATTGCATCGTGTCCAGAACAGCAGGAAATTGCGAGGCGGCGTGCATGGCCCGCGCCCTTTCCAGGTGCGCCGGAGCCAGATCGGACCGGGCCGCCGCGCGATTGGCAAACCACGCTCCGGCCTGCTTCTTGGCCTCCAGCGTCTCTTCCGCCGAGACGCGCTCCCCACGCTCGCGGGCACGCAGCGAAGGAGCGGCCATTTCGTAATAGACGAAGGAAGCGTAATCGGTAGGATAGTCCGCGCCGCCCTGGATCATGTGACCGGGGATGCCCATGTAATTCAGGGGCCCGCCACCTCCGCTGAACGCATGTGCACTAACGATGACGCCGCTCAGCGCCTCGGTTGCGTGCATCCAGAGCTCCGGCTCGCGGCTGCGCAGTGTTTGCTTTGCGCGCTGCAGATCGTCCAGCGCCTCCCGGGGCTGGTCGTTCAGACATCGTGCCACTCCGCGGGCCAGGTAGAAGCTGGCGTCGGGTTGGATGCCGATCGCGGCGGTGAGCGATGCATCGGCATCGGCATAGCGTCCCTGGCGGATAGCGTCGATCCCGGCGAGATATTTTTCAAGACCGGGAGGCACGGCGGCGCTGCCGGGTGAGAGCAGACAGGCGAGCAGAAACACCTTGCGTGCGAATGAAGCCATTTTCCACATGATAAACTCGGCGCGGAAGAACACATGAATACCTCCCAACTATCCCGCAGGCAATTTGCTCTCTTCTCCGGTGTGGCGCTGGCCGCGACCCGCGCCCAGGCGGCCGGGATCACCGCGCGCCAAGTGATTGAGCGGATACAGAAGAACGTCGGTGTCCCGTGGCGCACCGAGACCGTCGATACCTTCAAAGCCGGCAACCCGGATACGCCCGTTACGGGAATCGCAACCTCGTTCAGCGCCACGTTGGACGTGATGCAGCGCGGCGTCGCCTCCGGCAAGAACCTGTTCATCGTCCACGAGCCGACGTTTTATAACCATCAGGACTCAACCAAAGATTTGGCCGATGACCCCGTCTATAAGGCTAAGCAAGATTACATCGACAAGCACGGACTGGTGGTCTGGAGATTCCACGATCACTGGCATGCGCGGCGGCCCGATGGTATTTTCACCGGGATGACGGAGGCGCTCGGTTGGGAGAAGTTTCTCAGTCCTGACAGCCGGCGGCTGTTTGTGATGCCTGCCACCACGCTGCAACAGTTGGCCAAGGACATTCGAAGCAAATTGAACATTCGCACCATGCGCGTGATGGGCGATCCGCAGTTGAAGGTGACCCGCGTGGGAATGAGTCCGGGATTCGGTGATGCGCGCGGCGTGATGCGCAGTATCGAGCGGCCTGATCTGGACGCGCTGATCATTGGTGAGTCCCGCGAATGGGAAGGCGTTGAATACATGCGCGACGCGCTCACCCTGGGTCAAAAGAGGGGCCTGCTGATTCTCGGCCATGTGCCATCAGAGGAAAGCGGAATGAAAGAATGCGCCCGCTGGCTGAAGACATTCGTACCGGAAGTGCCTATCGAGTTTATACCGTCGGGGGAACCCTTCTGGACGCCTACTGCTTAGGCAGCGTATAAAACTCGTAGTGATAGTTCCATTTGTGCGTCTTGCCGGGTTCTACCGAAAATTCGATGTAGGGCTCCAGTGAGAACACGGTGTGAATCGACCAGAAGACCATCTTCGAAAGAGGTTGGTCCCCGGTGATTCTGACACCCGCACCGGCACTTCTGTTTTCCATGCGGAAGTCGTAGTCGGAGGCGGTCTTGCCGTAGCCTTCGAACTCCTTGTAGGTGCGGTCACCCTTTACCAACTGCTTGGTGTAGGCGATTTCGCGGGTTTTTATCTCCGTCAATCCGTCCGAGGCAGGCTTCAGTTCATGAAGATCGAAGGGGAATTTTAAGCTGGACTCCGGACCGGTGGGTTTGCCGTCAATTACGAAAAAGTTGTGATTGTATTGGGCGGTGCGGATCTCTTTCTTTCCGGTGTTCCTCAGGGCGTGCTCAATCACCATCTCCGGCTTTCCTTTCACCAGCCGGATGGTCTTCGTGTATTCGTATGCGTAGCCGTTCTTGTCGTCCAGTTCGTGCACGAAGGAAATCCAATCTTTCCCCGTCTTCACCTTTCGCTTGCCGGGATCGACAATGTCGTATGTCTTGAACGCTTCATACTTGGGTTCATCCGGCTTCCTGACCACTCCCACGCCAATGCGAACGAAGGCGCCGCCTGGCGCCGCCTCGGCGTATCCCAGCCCGGCATTGTCGGTCTTGAAATCCTCCACCGGCCCCATGATGGCGTCATGCAGCTTCGGATCGTATTTCTCAAACCACTGGCCGAAGAATTCATGGTCCAAAGTGCGCAGGCTATAGATCACGCCGGACCAATCAAACCGCGTTCCCTGATAGTATCCATGTTCGGGGTCGGGCAGATAGAATTTCGCCGTTACCACGCCATTGGAAATTTCCGCCTTTGGGAATTCCGCTGCAGGCGCGAGCGTGGCAAGGAAGCAAAGTCCAACCAGAGTTCGCCTGATCATGAAGCCCTCCAAGACGATCACGATATCACGCCCCGCCGCCTCTACCGAACCAGGTGCGCCAGACCGTGTCCACCAGGGCATGCATCATCGCCGGAGCCATCAGAGTCCCAGTGGCCGCAAACAGGCCGCCGTAGAACCAGCCCGCAATCGACGCGAGAATGACGTACCGCCAGTTAGGCGCAGGCGCAAGCAGGATGTGGCTCAAGCCGAATGCGATCGAGGCGACCGTCTGCGCCAGCACCTTGTATTGCAGAGTCTGTTGTAACAGGTTCTGCAGAATTCCACGGAAGAAAAACTCCTCCAGCCATGCAATGAACAGGAAGATGGTGACGTAGTCGACGCAGAATTTCCAAAATCCCTGCCATCTCGGATTCCAGCCCGATAAATGCAAAAGCAGGCCCAGCGGAACTGCAATAACCGCAAAGAGCAGGAAATGTTTCAGCCCTTCGCGCATGTCGGATAGCGTGAAGGAAAAGCGGTAGCCGGCTCCAGGTGTTCCGCGGAGGACCAGCCAGGACCAAACAGCGACGCCCAGTGTGAACAGACGGGCCATGAAATCCAGGTTGACCGGTTTTGTCCAGATGCCCGTCTCCCACCGCAACACCACGGGTACCATCAGCCACGTCCAGGCGATGGCATCCTGCCAGGTCAGCCGGTTCCGCTGCCGCACTGGAAAAAGAAGAAAGATCCCAATGGGAACGGAGGCGAGCAACACAAGCTTCCCCAAAGCCTGTAGCCGGAAGTCGCCGTTGGCCGCTGCATAAGTCAGGTAAGGAAGAAAGAGAAGGCCAATCGCAGCCTTCGCGCCGCGGAGCGAAAAGAAGCCCGCAGCAAGCAGCAGCAGAACCAGCCCGAGAAAGCAGAAGTAGATTCCCAACGCGGGCACCAGCGGAAGGGAATAGCGGCGCACGTAGCCCAGTGCGACCACGGCGAAGAACACCGCCGCGCCGAGGGCAACGGCAGCGAAGGATCTCGTGGAACGGTCAGACCATGTACATGCCACCGTTGATCTCGATGGTCTGTCCGTAAATGTAGCGGCTGGCGTCCGAACAAAGAAACAGAATTGTATCGGCGATTTCTTCGTTGGTGCCCAGGCGGCCCGCGGGCGTGGAAGCAAGCATGCCGTCCAGCATCTGGCGCGTGGAATATTTCTCGTGGAAGTAATTGTCCACGGTACCCGGACTAACGGCATTGACGCGAATTCCCAGCGGAGCCAATTCCTTTGCCATGCCTTTCGTGATTGTGGCGACTGCGGCCTTTGCAGCCGCATACATCGTCGCGCCAGGGCCACCGCCGTTTCGCGCGGCGATCGAGCTGAGGTTGATAATCACACCGCTCTTCTGTTCGATCATGTGCGGCGCGACGGCCTGCGAAATAAACCAGACGCTCTTGACGTTCAGGTCCATCACGCGGTCATAGGTGTCGAACGACATCTCCACCAGCTTTTCGCGCTTCACCAGGTGCCCGGCGTTATTGATCAGAATATCTACCTTCGGCGCGGTTGCCTTCAAAGTATCGATGAATGTTTGAATGCCGCCTGGAGTGGAAAGATCTCCTCCGATGATGTCTGCCTGCGCCCCTGCTGCCTTCACTGCCGCTTGCGCTTCTTCCGCTCCTTGCTTGTACCCGTTGTAGTGCAGCACTACACGGCTGACGCCATTCTTCGCCAGCGTGATCGCCGTTGCGGCGCCAATGCCTCTGGACGCGCCAGTGACTAACGCTGTCTTGCCTGCTAACTCTCCGGTCATTTGTTCTCCTGGTCGGCGGCAATGGCCAGCGGGCGCACAGGCGCCCCGGTCCCGCCGCGGATCTTCAGCGGCGCTGCCATGAATACAAAAGTATAAACCCCATCGGCGGAAAGCTCTTCCAGATTGAGAACTTCGATGATGTGGATGCCCGATTCCACCAGCAGATGGACATGCACCGGCATGGCCGGATTCGGCAGTAGCTCCAGGGCCACCGTGTCGGACCCAGCCGCGAATACACCCCGCGAGCTCAACCAGCGCGCCGCTTCGATGCCTATGCCCGGGCAATGTGTTTCCGAGATGTACCGCTTGGCGTCCTCGTAATAGCGGCCCCAGCCCGTTCGCAGCAGCACTACGTCACCCGGTTGGACGGTCACTCCGTGATCCCGCTGCGCGGTTTCCAGATGTTCGGGTGTAATGGCGAAATCTTTTGCCAACGCCTCAACTTTCTGCTGCGCAGCGATATCCAGCAGCACACCGCGCCTCAGGATGGGCGCCACCGTATCGATTGATTTGTGATTCACTCCGCCGCCGTAGGATTGGATTGGATCCACTTCCGCACCGCCATGCAGCTTGCCGCCGCACGAAAAATGATTCAGCGCGTCCATGTGGGTGCCGAGGTGCCCGCCAAGGGAAATGGAATCGGCCGCGGAGCTCATCCCTCCAGGCCCAACGTAATCTCCATGCTTCTTTGTCAAGCCGAACAGAAATGGTGGGTGTGTGGGAAAGTGCGGCATACCCACAAAATAGGGCTGCGCAAGATCGTACACACGGCTCGTCTTCAGAATTTCGAGTAGCTCGCTCAATGTTGTGGCGCCTCCGGCAAAAAGTAAAATACGATTCCCAGAATGATGTACACGGCCAGCAATTGTACTCCTTCCAGCCAGTTCGATTCACCGTCGCCCGTCACCTGTCCGGTGATGATGACGGTGAGGCCAATCGCCATCACTTCCGCCGGACTGAAAACCAGGCTCATCGGATGCGGACCGATAAAGTAGCTGGCGAACACCAGCACCGGTGCAACGAAGAGCGCAATTTGAATACTGCTGCCGATGGCCACACCAAGGCTCAGGTCCATCCGGTTCTTCATCGCCATCATGATGGCCGTGCTGTGCTCGGCGGCGTTGCCCACAATCGCCACCACGATCACCCCGACAAAGACGCTGGTCATCCCGAACGTATGCGCTGCCTGTTCTACGGAACCAACGAGGATTTCGCTCAACCATGCGATCAGCGAGGTGGCCGCGGCGAGAACCAGTAGGGACTTCCGCAACGTCCAACTCTGCCCCTCTTCCTCGGCCGGAGGCTCCACCGATCCAACGAAATATTGCTTGTGAGTCCCCAGCGAAAATACCAGGCTCAGTCCGTAGGTGATAATCAACACGATGGAAATTTCAAGGCTTAACCCGTCCTCCGTCGGGACCGTGACTCCGCTGGCGAGATAATGAAATGCCGCCGGCACGATGAGCGAGATGGCTGCCAGCAGCAGCATGGACGATTGCGAGCGAGCCGCTGTCTCATTGAACTTCTGAGTCTTAAAGCGGACCCCCCCGGCCAGCAGCGCCGCTCCCATCACCAGCAGAAGGTTCCCGATGATGGATCCGGTAAGCGACGCCTTCACCACGCCGTACAGTCCTTTGTGCAGAGCATTCAGCGCGATGATCAACTCAGCGGCGTTACCAAATGTGGCGTTCAGTAACCCGCCAATTCCCTCACCGGTCTTCTCGGCGATGTGCTCGGTGGCGTGCCCAAGCCAACCCGCCAGTGGAATGATGGCTAGACAGGCAGCCACAAAAATGAAAGTGGCCTGGTCGGGATAAAAGAAATGCAAGCCTACAGAAATCGGAACAAAGATCAACAGCCAGTCTAGAGACGGTTTCAAATCGGTCTACCGTTTCTTGCGCTTCTTTCCGGGCACAACCGAGTCCCCACTCTGCGACCAGCGCCCCAGGCGATAGGTTCGCTCGTAACCACTTCCCGTATTACGAATAGTGACACCAACGGACCCATTCGCATCGCAGCTGTAGACCTCCTCGACCGGCTCAAGAACTTCCACCGCAGTTTGATTTACTGCGATACCGGCAAGATTCTCCGCGGTGTGAAGCGACGCATCAAAAGGAAAGCGAATCTCGTCCCACACGGCGATATCTCCAACGGGCCGGCCAGCCTCTCCAACCTGGCTGCACTCCAGGTATCGAAAATGTCCGACGTTATGCACGGGGACGTAACTGCGCTTCAATTCGATGGCAGCCTCGCCGGCGCCGGGAAGCATCGTTCCTTTCGCGAACAAAATATCGAAGAGCACCTCGCGGTCGCTCTGCCCTTCCCTCCACACGCCGAAGTGCCGGGTAAATCGCTCACGAAGCTTGTAACCCGCTTGCGTGTCCGCCTGAATGGCAAGCCCGATAGCGGTTCCCGAACGCGTGTAGGCGGACCTGTGCACGCGCCGGCCGAATACCTCTTTCAACATGCGGGAGACCAGGGGCAACTCACTCCCACCGCCGGTAATATAGACTGCGTCTACACGTTGCGCATTTAGCAGTTTCTCCGATGCCTCAATGGTCTGCGTGATTAAGGGCCGGCAGCTTGCATAGAAAACATCCACTGGAATAGAGACGTCGTCCCAGCCCTCGCGCACCGATCCCAGGTCAATCGTGATCCGCTTGGTATTCGGATGCAGAGCTTCCTTCTTCGTGCGGCATTCTTCGTGCAAACGAAAAATCTCGGCCTGGGTGAGATCCGCCTTGATACCGGCAGCCTCCAGCGTCAGGTCTGCCAGCAGGATATCGAAATCGTCGCCGCCCAGCATCGAAATCCCTTCCGAAGCGATGACCGAGTGCTCCCGGCCTTCGATGTCCACCAGAGAGACATCGAATGTGCCGCCTCCCAGGTCGTAGATCAGTACTCGCTCATCCGCGCCGGTTCCACGCTTTCGGTGGCCGTACTCAATGCTGGCAGCGGACGGCTCATTCAGCAGGCCCAAGACGGAAAAGCCGGCGCGCTGCACCGGATCGACGGTGAGAAATCGCTGGTTGCTATTGGCGTTGGCGGGCACGCCCAGCATCACCTCCAGCGCAACTCCGGGTTTGGCATTCAGGCTCGATTTTTCCAGCAGCGCCGTCTTCAGCGCGCGCATCATTTCTTCGAGGATCTGGTGAACCGGGAGGCTGGCGTCGCCTAACTGTACCAACGTCGCCGGGCCGGCATCTTCCAGAATGCGCTTGATCGAGCGGATGATGGTGTAGCCGGGTTCGGCTTGCACGCGCCAGGCGTCCCAGCCATAGAGCCGTTCCGAGCCACGCGCGGCAATCAAGGGTGGAAACCATTCCCAACTGGTCCCGTCCCCGTCCTCAAACGTCACAACCGGGTAGTTACCGCGATCAACCGCAGCGGCCACAATCCGAGTCGTCCCGAGATCGATGCCAAGTCTCATCTTCCGTTAGGATAGCGCCTGTTAAGATAGAAACTTCACCCACAGTATGCCTTTGCGCTTATACAACACCCTGACACAACAGGTTCAGGATTTCACTCCGATGGACGGCAAGACGGTCCGGATGTACACCTGCGGCCCGACGGTTTACAACTACGTGCACATCGGCAACCTCCGCACCTTCACGTTTCAGGATATCCTCCGCCGCTGGCTGCGGGCGCGTGGATTCGAACTGAACCACGTGATGAACATCACCGACGTGGAAGACAAGATTATCCGCAGCGCTATGCAGCAGGGCAAGACGCTGCAAGAATACACCGGGGTTTACGAGAAGGCGTTTCTCGAAGACACCGATGCCCTGCGGCTGCAACGGCCGGAGCGCCTGGTCCGTGCGACGGAGCACATCCCAGAAATGGTGGAGGCCATTGAGAAGCTGGAAGAAAAAGGCTACACGTATCAGAGCGACGGTTCGGTCTATTACAAGATTTCGAAATTTCCCGATTACGGAAAGCTTTCGCACCTGGACATGAGCGGCATTCGCGCTGGCGCGCGCGTTGACGTGGACGAGTACGACAAGGCAGATGCGCGCGACTTCGTATTGTGGAAGGCCAAGCGCGACGCCGAACCGAGCTGGGATGCGTCCATGGGCGCGGGCCGGCCCGGCTGGCATATTGAATGCTCCGTCATGGCGATGAAGTATCTGGGCGACACCCTGGATATCCATGCCGGCGGCATCGACCTGACATTTCCGCATCACGAAAATGAGATCGCCCAATCCGAGGCACTCAGCGGCAAGCCCTTCTCCCGCTTCTGGCTACATGCCGAACACCTCATTGTCGAAGGGCAGAAAATGTCGAAGTCTCTCGGCAACTTCTATACGCTCCGCGACCTCTTCGAGATGGGCTATCAGGCGGAAGCCATCCGGTATTTGTTAGTTTCCGTGCCGTATCGAAAGAAGTTGAACTTCACTTTCGACGGACTGAAGGCAGCCGCAACGTCCATCGACCGGCTTCGTAACTACAAACTGCGATTGGATACCGACAAGTTCGCAGCGGGCGACAACGCGGCCATTGCCGAACGCACGGCGCTGGCGCTGCGGCAGTTTGAGGAGAGTCTCGACGACGACCTGAACACGGCGGAAGCGCTCGCGGCAATTTTTGAATACGTCCGCGACACCAACTCCAGCATGGATGCGGGGGAGTTCCGTGAAGGCAATCGCGCCGCCGCACAGGAATTGTTCGCTCGCTTCGACTCCATCATGGATGTCCTGAAGCCGACCGTGCGCGAGGAAGGAATCACCGAAGCGCAGATTGAAGCGCTGATTAGCGAACGGCTGCAAGCAAAGAAGAGCAAAAATTTTAAGCGTTCCGATGAGATTCGCGCCGAACTGTTGGAAAGTGGCGTGATACTGGAAGATACGAAGGAAGGAATGCGCTGGAAGCGGAAATGAAGATCGAAACCAAAGCAGTTCATATAGGCGACCGCAAAAAGGCGGACGCCGGAATTCCCAGCACCACTCCGATATACACGGCGTCAAGCTATTTCTACGACGACATGGAAACGCTGGACGGTGTTTTCGCAGACACCAGCAAGGGCTTTGCATACGCCCGGTACAGTAACCCCACGAACGCCGCACTCGAAGAACTCTGTGCCGCGCTGGAAGGCGGCGCCGGGGCCCTCGCCTGCGCAAGCGGAATGGCGGGTCTGCATATTGCGCTGCACGCTGCGCTGCTCGACCGCCGCAAGTCCATCGTCGCGGCCAATGCACTGTACGGCGCCAGCACCAGCATGTTGACGAAGATGTTGGAGCCGTTCGGTGTGGAGACAACCTTCGTCGATATCTGCGACACCGAAAGCGTGGCGAAGGCCATTGACCAGCACAAACCCGGCTGCGTGCTGATGGAAACGATATCGAATCCGCTGCTGCGCGTGGGTGAACTCGACCGCATAGCCGCCATGACGAAGGCGACGGGAGCGGCGCTGGTCGTAGACAATACCTTCGCAACGCCTCTGCTGGTGAGGCCGCTTGAGCTCGGCGCGAACATCGTGGTGCACAGCGCGACCAAATACCTCGCCGGACATGGCGACGTGATGGGCGGAATCGTAATCGCCGATGAGGAGCACATAGAGCCTCTGCGGGCGTTGTCACGCATCTACGGGCCGGTGCTGGGACCGTTTGAATCCTATCTCGCCATGCGCGGAATCAAGACATTCGTGCTGCGCGTGGAGCGCCAGAACAAGAACGCCTGCAAAGTGGCTAGCTGGCTGGCATCTCATCCTGGGGTGGCGAAGGTAAACTTCCCCTCGAATCCGAACCATCCGGACGCCTCCGCCATCGCGCGCCTGTTCCCTAAGGATCTGTACGGCGCGATGATCAGCTTCGACCTGAAGAACGCGGGCCGCGCCGAAGTTTTCGCATGGATGGAGCGGCTGAAGATGATTGTTCGCGCTACATCGCTCGGCGATGTGCACACCATGGCGCTCTATCCGGCCATGTCATCCCATCGCGAACTGGCGCCAAAACAGCGCGAACGCGCCGGCATCGGCGAAAGTCTGATTCGGATTTCCGTAGGGATCGAAGCCGTGGACGATATTATTGCGGATTTGGAGCAGGCTTTTTAGCTGGTTCCGGGCCGGCCATTGTCTCTCCCCTGCGCGGGGGTTCACGGCCCTCCACCGGAAGAGTAAACAGGAACCTGGAACCCTCGCCGGGCACCGATTCCGCCCAAATGCGTCCGCCGTGTCCCTCGACAATTCGCCGGCAGATTGCTAACCCCACTCCGGTGCCGGGGTATTGCACCGCGGTATGCAGGCGCTTGAAAGGCGCAAAGATGCTGGCGGCGTATTTCGGGTCGAATCCAATGCCGTTGTCCTTAATGCAAACCACCCACTCTTGCTGCTCCTGCTCCGCGCTGACGTGGACCTTCGGAGGAACATCAGGACGCCTGTATTTCAGGGCATTCCCGATCAGATTCTGAAACAGGCGGATCATCTGGCCCCTGTCCACTCGAATGGTAGGCAAGGGATCGTGGGTAACCGTCGCGCCGCTCTCCTCAATTGCCTGTGCCAGTTGCGTCAGCGCCGCTTCCACATCTTCGTCCATCGCCACCGAAGAAGGCCGCTCCGTCTCCGTAGTCGTTCGAGCGTATGTTAGCAGGTCTTTCACCAGCGTACTCATCCGGTTGGAGGCGGTGATGATGTTGTTGATGAACATATCCGCTTCCGCATCCAGCTTGTCCTTATACTTTCTTCCCAGCAACTGCGCGTAGACACCCATGGTGCGCAGCGGTTCCTGCAGATCGTGACTGGCGACATAAGCAAATTGTTCCAGCGCCGCGTTCGATTCGGTTAATGAATCCTGCAATTGCTTGCGCGCTGTTTCGTCGCTCAGAATTTTTGTAAATCCGATCACTTTCCCCGAATCGTCTCTCACGGCATTCATGAAGCCGTTGGCGAAAAGCTGTGTCCCATCCTTGCGCCTGTGCCAGCGGATGTCAGTGGTATAGCCGTGCTCCTCCGCCTTGCGCATCTCCACTTCGCATACTTCGCGGCACGATTCTTCGGGAACGAAAATGATGCAGGCATGCTGGCCGACCCACTCGTGCTCGGCATATCCCAGCAGCGCGTGGACACCTTCATTCCAAGTGAGTACGACGCCGTCCGTGTCCATTGTGAAAAGGGCAAAACCACGCAGTTCTCGTACTTGGATTCTGTAGAGGTCAACGGGCTCGAAGGAACTGAAGCTCTTCCGGGAATCTTGCGTATCCATGTGAGACTGATTTCACTCTAGCAGCAGATTTGGCGAAGACCCCTGTTTTCGCCTTTCCCGCAAGTCTGCTGTTTCCTTGCGGTGGCAGATCAAACAAAGCGTACGGATATTGTCCAGATCGCAGCCGCCGCCACCTTCCACCACCGGGACAACGTGGTCCGCGTCCCACAAACTCTTCCGCGAAATACTACGCAAGCCCCACTTCGCCAGTGCACGTGTGCGGCCGGCGCCACGCTGGCGCTTGATGTGCAGAAATTCCGCGATGGTATCCACGCGGCACTGCGCGCACACGCCACGGTCACGCTCGAACGTGCGCTCGCGCAGATACGACATGTCGGTCCGCAGCCGCCACTGCTCCACACACCATCCCGAACAGAACGTCTGCCGCCCTTTGGGAACCTCCAGGCTGCACCAGCGGCAGAGATTGCGGCCGTTTTCCCCTTTCGGCAGCGCCTGCCCGCGCGCCCATCCACCCTTCATCGCCCGCTGTGTCGCGCTTTCGTCCATGCCTGTTCTTTAATTTATCGCGCCTTGCTGTTATACTGATTGTTCATGCAAAAGTACGCCCAGCACCATCATCATCACCATCTGCATCGGGCCGTGCTCTAATCCTTCTTCACAGCATTTTGAGCAAATCGGGCCCGCAGCAGTTCTGGCGGGCTTTTTTATTGGACACATATGGATCTCGACTTCAAGAAAATGG
>JBDUEM010000061.1:0-30244 GCA_040002435.1 Bryobacteraceae bacterium | reverse complement strand
ATTCGCCGCATCCACACTGCGCCCGGCGGTGAACTGGTGTACCGTGGTAGAAATTCCATGAAGATCTACATCATGATCACTGGTGCGATTTTTGGCTTAATCACCTTGGCACATATCTGGCGTATGGTGGAGGAAGGTTCGAGATTGGTGAAGGAACCCTGGTACGCGGTGCTTACCCTCATCGCCGCTACTCTCTGCCTTTGGGCGGCACGCCTCCTTTGGACGACACGGGGCGCGAGCGGCGGAAATCCTTAATCGACGAACTGATTCTGCAAATCAGCACGCGTGCGTGAGGCGTCCGATGAAATCCACAGGCCTCACACCACCGCCGGCAAGCCTGCCAGAGCCATCGCGATCTCTTCGGCCGGGTAGTCGTAGTTTTGCAGCTTCCCGGCCTCATAGTCGATGTACGATTGCATATCGAAATGCCCGTGGCCGCACAGGTTAAACAGAATCGTCCGCGGTCTTCCTTCTTCTCTGGCGACCAGGGCTTGCCGAATCACCCCGGCAACAGCGTGATTCGCCTCCGGCGCCGGGAGAATACCTTCCGCGCGGGCGAACTGAATTCCCGCGCCGAAAGCGTCCAGTTGCTGCACCGCGCTGGCTTCTATCAGCCCCAGATCCATGACATGCGAGACCAGCGGAGCCATCCCGTGGTACCGCAACCCACCCGCGTGAATACCCGGCGGAATGAACGTGCTTCCCAGCGTATGCATCTTCACCAGCGGAGTTAGATGTCCGGTGTCGCCAAAGTCATAGGTGAACTTTCCTTGGGTCAGGCTGGGGCACGCCGCGGGTTCCACGGCGATCACCCGCGCCTGGCTTTGGCCTTTGATCTTACGGCCCAGGTACGGCATCACCAGGCCCGCAAAGTTCGATCCGCCGCCAGTGCAGCCGATAATCACGTCGGGCTCATCGCCGGTCAGCGCCATCTGCTCCATCGCCTCCAGCCCGATCACGGTCTGGTGCAGCAAGACGTGATTCAATACGCTGCCTAGCGCATACTTCGTTTCCGGATCCTTGGCTGCCACCTCCACAGCCTCTGAAATGGCGATGCCCAGCGAGCCATTGGATTGGGAGTCCCGCGCCAGAATGGCCCGGCCCGAGTCTGTCTCACCGCTCGGGCTGGCGGTGACGGATGCCCCGAAAGCCTCCATCAAAGCCCGCCGGTAGGGCTTCTGGTTGTAGCTGACCCTTACCATATAGACCTTGCATTCCAAGCCGAAGAACGCGCAGGCCATCGCTAACGATGAGCCCCACTGGCCTGCTCCTGTTTCCGTTACCAGCCGCTTTGTGCCCGCTTCCTTGTTGTAGTAAGCTTGCGCCACAGCCGTGTTGGGCTTATGGGAGCCCGCCGGACTCACGCCTTCATATTTGTAGTAGATCCGCGCCGGAGTATCCAGAGCCTTCTCCAGACGGCGCGCCCGAAACAGCGGCGAAGGCCGCCACTGCGCGTACACCTGCCGCACCGCATCCGGGATCTCAATCTCGCGCTCGGAACTCACCTCCTGCAGAATCAGGCTCATCGGAAACAGCGGAGCCAGATCATCCGGACCAATGGGCTTCAAAGTGCCAGGGTGCAAGACCGGCGCCAAAGGCTTCGGCAGATCCGCAACGATGTTGTACCAGGCCTTTGGAATTCGGCTCTGCGGCAGGTTGTACTGGATCGAATCCATGCGCAACATTCTACCAGCGGCTAGCGAAAAAAGGGCGTGGGAATACCGGGCCGGCTACTCGTCCGTGACACACCCCAGACTGGCATTCTTCACCAGCCGGATATACTTCGCCAGCGTCCCGCGCGTCGACTTATAAGCCGGCATCGTCCACGCCGCCCGCCGCTCCGCCAGTTCCGCATCCGTCAAATCGACAGACAGCAGATTCTCACCGGCGTCTAGCGTGATCCGGTCGCCCGTGCGCACCAGCGCAATCGGTCCACCCTCCTGCGCCTCCGGCGTCACATGCCCCACGATGAAGCCGTGCGACCCTCCCGAGAACCGCCCATCCGTCATCAACGCGACGTCTTTCCCCAACCCCGCGCCCATGATCGCCGACGTCGGCGTCAGCATTTCCGGCATTCCCGGACCACCCTTCGGTCCTTCATACCGGATCACGATCACGTCGCCCTTTTCAATCTCATTCCGTTCCAGCGCATGCAGCATATCCTCTTCCGAGTCGTACACCTTCGCTGGACCCGAAAACCGGGTTCCTTCCTTCCCCGTGATCTTCGCCACCGCGCCTTCCGGGGCCAGGTTGCCCTTCAAAATCTGAATATGCCCGGTCGGCTTAATCGGCGCCGAAAGCGGCTGGACAATCTGCTGTCCCTCTTTCAAACCCGGCAGATCCTTCACGTTCTCGGCCAGCGTCTTTCCCGTAACGGTCATGCAGTCGCCGTTCAGCAATCCTTCCGCCAGCAGCATCTTGATCACTGCCGGAATGCCGCCCACTTCGTGCAGTTCCTCCATCATGTACTTTCCGCTCGGCTTCAAATCCGCCAACAGCGGCACGCGATTGCTCACGCTCTGGAAATCGTCGATCGTTAACGGTACGTTCATAGACCGGGCCACCGCAATCAGATGCAGCACGGCATTGGTCGAACCGCCCAGCACCGTCACCAGCACCATCGCATTCTCAAACGCCGCGCGCGTCATGATGTCCCGAGGCTTCAGATCCATTTCCAGGAGCGTCTTAATCGCCTTGCCGGCCTCGACGCATTCGGCCAGCTTCTTCGGATCCTCGGCTGGAATCGACGAACTGTACGGCAGCGACATCCCCATCACTTCAATTGCCGACGCCATGGTGTTGGCGGTGTACATTCCTCCGCACGCACCGGCGCCTGGGCAGGCATGGCGTACCGTGTCCTGCCGCTCTCTCTCGCTCATGTGGCCGGTCAGGAACTCGCCGTAACTCTGAAACGCATTCACGATATCGAGCTTCTTCTTCTCCTCGCCGCAACCGGGCTTAATGGTCCCGCCATAGACAATCAACGCCGGACGATTCATGCGCCCGATAGCGATCATGCAGCCCGGCATATTCTTATCGCAGCCCGGAATGGAGATGTTCGCGTCGTACCACTGGCCGCCCATGATGGTTTCAATCGAATCGGCGATGAGGTCCCGGGATTGGAGTGAAAAGCTCATTCCCTCCGTGCCCATCGAAATACCATCGCTGACGCCAATGGTATTGAAGCGCATCCCCACCAGTCCCGCGGCGCTGACGCCTTCCTTCACTTTCGCCGCCAGGTCCAGCAGGTGCATGTTGCACGGATTGCCTTCGAACCAGACGCTGGCGATGCCCACCTGCGCCTTGTTCATATCGGCTTCGGTCAGCCCGGTTGCGTAAAGCATGGCCTGCGACGCTCCCTGGGACTTCGGTTGCGTAATTCTTGCGCTGTATTTATTCAATGGCTGGGACATGAGGTTGATCTCAGATTCTATCAGCCACCCGCACCAAACCGCGCAAAGTACTCTTTGCCGATTACCGCGCTGCCATCGCGCAGTGTACTATAGGAATTTGTGCATGAAAGACTTACTTGATTCGCTGAAGCCCGCGGACGGGGATTGGTTACTTGCTCAAGCCATTGACCCCGAACGGCTGCCAAGCCATATTGCAATTATCATGGATGGCAACGGCCGCTGGGCAAACCGCCGCAATATGCCTCGCGTTGCCGGCCATCGCGCCGGCATTGATCCGGTTCGCGAAACCGTGGAATCCTGCGCGCGCCTGGGCATCACGGCCTTGACGCTTTACGCGTTCTCCGTGGAAAACTGGAAACGTCCCCGCCACGAAGTGGAAACCCTCTGGCGGCTGCTGCGGTTCTATCTGCGCCGGGAACTGCCGGACCTCATGGAAAACAACATCCGCCTGGCGGCAATTGGCCGGCTGGAAGCCCTGCCGAAACAGGTCCGCCAGGAACTGGAGTCGGTGATGGAAGCTACTGCCGGCAACACCGGCCTCAGGGTGAACCTGGCCATCAACTACGGCGGCCGCGCCGAACTGGTTGATGCCGTCAACGCCTTGCTGGATGAGGCCCGCATTGAAGGCACGCTCGACCATCTTCATCTGAAAGAAGCAGACATCGCCTCGAAACTCTACACAGCGGGCGTTCCCGATCCCGACCTTTTGATCCGCACCTCGGGTGAGATGCGCATCAGCAATTTTCTGTTGTGGCAGATCGCCTATGCCGAGATCTACGTAACCGAAACCCTCTGGCCCGATTTCAAAAGATCGGACCTCCTGCGCGCCATTCTCGAGTATCAGAAGCGTGACCGGCGTTTCGGCGGCGTGAAAACGGATGTCGCGCCGGATGCCCCCGATTCGGTGGTGGAGGCCGTCGCCGTCCCGGCGCGCTAGTCCGCCGGATGAAGCGAGTACTTACCGCACTCGCTCTGATTCCTTTCGCCATCTACGCGATTTTCTTCGCCCCCCCGTGGTTCTTCCTGCTCTCCGCCGTAGCCATGGCGCTGCTGTGTTATCTGGAATATTCCAACATCGTCGCCGCGTATGGAATTGAGCCGCCTGGAATTGCCGGAGCTGTGGCAGGCCTGACGCTGCTGTTCGACATTGCCTATATCCGCCTGGTTGCCCTGGCGGCCCTCATGCTCTCTCTGCGGCTTCGCGACCTCGCCAACGGCATCGCCAGTGCCGCGGCCATGACGCTGGGCGCGGTGTACATCTTCGGCGCGTGGAGATGCGCCATCGACTTGCGCGCCATCCACCCGAATTGGCTGTTGTTCGCCCTGGCCATCAATTGGGTGGGAGATGTCGCGGCCTACTATACGGGCCGTGCGATCGGGAAGCACAAGCTGGCGCCTCGCGTCAGTCCGGGCAAAACCGTCGAAGGCGCAATCGGCTCGCTGTTCTCCGGCGCGCTTTTCGGTGCCGCTTTCGCCACCTGGTGGCCCTCCGGATTTTCGCTGGCGGTTTGGATCCCGCTCGCCCTTGTGACGAACGCTGCGGGGCAGTGCGGCGACCTGGTGGAATCCGCATTAAAACGCGGCGCTGGAATGAAGGATAGCGGCACGCTTTTGCCCGGCCATGGCGGTTGGCTCGACCGTCTCGATAGCAGCCTCTTCACTCTCCCCGTCGTCTACTGTTCGTTGCTGTGGATCAAGCTCTATTGGCCGCGCTAGCGGGCGAATGTCACGGTTGACGCCGATCAATAAACCGCCAGCCAGATTCTCCTTCGACCCATTCCGGGCCTGAAGCCGTCTAAAGTTTTTCAGCCTTGTGTGTCGGTAGGCGGCCGCTTTCCAGGTTTTAGCTGGCCCAGCCTGATCTGAATCTGAATACCCCGCGGTGGAACTCCGACCCGTCCGTGCCCGGTGGCCGGCGTTTGAATCCGGCCGGTAGCCCTTCAGGGAAATCTCGGCCACAATGGGATTCGTGGATTTGGATAGGCGCAGGCCGACCTTTCCCTCCAGCGCGAATTTGCATTGGTCGACGCACTTCCGATGGAGGCGCGGCTGGAAGCCCACAACGTTACCAACAGCTCGTCTCTGCTGAATTTAATGATGGGTACCGGCCGCCCCAGCAGCGGCCTCACCCCGGCTTCCCAAGCGGGAGGACCGCGCCAGCTCGACATTTCCCTTCGTTTCCGTTTCTGACACCGAAAGGGAATCACAGACGATTGAGAACTGGTTTTCCCGCCGAATCAATTCTTTAACAAAGTTTTTCAAACAGCCTGCTCCACCAGAACCCTATCCTCATCGCCAGAGTGAGGTGTTTGGAACAATGAATTTCATAAGTATTCTGCAAAAGATCGGGCTGATTGCCGGACAGGCGGTTCCCGAGCTGATTTCCATGGCGAGCCCGCCGCTGGGCGCCATCATCGGTACTGTCGTCAATTCCATCCTGTTGACCGAAGCAAAACTGGGCCCGGGGCAGGGCAGCGTGAAAAGGGAGGACGCGCTTGGTGCAATCCAGGTAGCAATCCCTCTCATCGTGAAGCTGATGGAATCAGCCACCCACAAAGATCTGGCGGACGACGCTCTGCTGGCCGCCGGCATGGCTAAAATGAATGATGCGGTTGTCGATGTTCTAAACGCGTTCCGCATTCTGCCGAAACCGCAGTAACCGGCGGGGTGCCTGAAGAACAGGCATCCGCCGTTCCAATTATGAAAAGCTATCGCAAAGAATTGTGGTTTGAAGTGCCTTCACGCCGCGGATTTATAAACATCACGGCCCAGGTGAACCAGTGCCTGACCGAAAGCGGCGTGAAGGAGGGCCTTGTCCTGGTAAATGCCATGCACATCACGGCCAGCGTCTTCATCAACGACGACGAAGCCGGTCTTCATCACGATTACGAGAAGTGGCTGGAACATCTGGCGCCGCATGAACCCGTATCGAAGTACCGCCACAATCTGACCGGCGAGGACAATGCCGACGCGCACATGAAGCGGCAGATTATGGGCCGCGAAGTAGTAGTGGCCATCACCGCGGGCCGTCTCGACTTCGGGCCCTGGGAGCAGATCTTCTACGGCGAATTCGATGGGCGCCGCAAAAAGCGCGTCCTGGTAAAGATTATCGGTGAGTAGCTTGGAATTTTCGCAAGACAACTACAGCGAGCGGCGGCAGCGTAACACTGATGCTGTGCGGCTGGCCGTGCGATGCCACGGGTTGCGTGATTACCAGGCCCGCGTTCCCCATGTTGCTGCCGCCGAATAATTCGGAATCGGTATTCAGAATTTCCTCGTACGCCCCTGCCTCCGCCACACCAAAGCGATAACGCTCTCTCGGCACGGGCGTGAAGTTGCAGCAGAACATCAATGGCGCTTCGCCCTTGTCCGCATACCGAAGGAATGCGATAACGGAAGCATCCGCGTCCCGGAAGTCCACCCACTCAAAGCCTGAATAGTGGAAGTCGACTTCGTATAGAGCACGCTCCGTGCGGTAGATCCTATTTAATTCCTGCACCAGTGCCTGGAATTTGCGGTGTATATCGAAGTTCAGCAGATCCCACGCCACGCTGCCGTCGTGGTTCCATTCGGATGTCTGCCCGATATCGCAGCCCATGAAAAGCAGCTTCTTCCCCGGATGTCCGAACATGAAAGCAAGAAACGCCCTCGCATTGGCGAACCTCTGCCATTCATCGCCCGGCATCTTCCCGATGAGGGAGCCTTTGCCATACACGACCTCGTCATGCGAGATCGGCAGAACGAAATTCTCAGTGAAGGCGTAGAGCAGGCTGAAAGTGATGTCGTTGTGATGGTATCTCCGGAAAATCGGGGCGTTGGAGAAGTAATTCAACATATCGTGCATCCAACCCATATTCCACTTCATGGTGAATCCCAGCCCGTTCAGGTAAACCGGCTTCGAAACCCCGGCGAACGCCGTGGATTCCTCGGCTATGGTCATTGCTCCCGGCACCTGATGCGCCACTTCGTTAAACTTCCGCAGAAAACTGATCGCCTCCAGATTCTCGTTGCCCCCGTGAATGTTCGGTACCCACTCGCCTGGTTTGCGGGAGTAGTCCAGGTACAACATGGACGCCACGGCATCCACCCGCAATCCGTCAATGTGGTACATCTTCAACCAGAACAGAGCATTGGAGATCAGAAATGTTCGGACTTCGTTCCGGCCGAAATTGAAGATCAGCGTACCCCAATCGCGGTGCTCGCCCATCCGCGGGTCTTCGTGCTCATACAAGGCAGTTCCATCGAAATAGGCGAGCCCGTGCGCGTCCTTCGGGAAATGCGCGGGTACCCAATCTACCAGCACGCCGATGCCTGCCTGATGGCAGCAGTCCACCAGGTACATGAAATCCTGAGGGGTTCCAAAGCGCGCCGTGGGGGCATAGTAACCGATCACCTGATAGCCCCACGATCCGGAGAATGGATGCTCCATGATGGGCAGCAGCTCGATGTGCGTGTAGCCCATGCGCTTGATGTACTCCACCAGCGTGACTGCCATCTCGCGGTAGGAGAGGCTTTCGCCATTGGGCTTCCGCATCCACGATTCCAGATGGACCTCGTACACCGACATCGGCTCTTTCAAGACCGGCTTGTCGGCGCGAGAGTTCATCCATTCCGAATCGGCCCATTTGTGCGTCGACAAATCACACACTACCGATGCCGATTTCGGCGCCACTTCGCACCCGAAGCCGTAAGGATCCGCCTTCAACTGGCGGTATCCCGCGAATCGCGATTGCACGTAATACTTGTATGTCGCGCCTGGCGTCAGCTCTGGTAGGAAGATCTCCCAGGCCCCGCCGTTGCGCGCGCGCATCGGATGCCGGCGTGTGTCCCAGTGATTGAAATCGCCTACCACCGAAACAACAATCGCGTTCGGCGCCCACACCGCGAACCGCACTCCGGCTACGCCCTTGGAGGTCACCACGTGCGCGCCCAGCGTGTTGTAGCTCTCGTAGTGTGTTCCTTCCCCGTGCAGGTAGAGGTCGAAATCCGTCAACAGGGGAGGGAAGCGGTAGGGGTCGTCAATCTCCCGAACGAGCCCATCTTCTGTGTGAATCCGCAGCCGGTACTCGCTCGGCTCCGCCGGGAACGCCGCGGAGAAAAACCCTTGCGAATGCTTTCTGGTCATGGGGTAGGCCGTGCCACGCCAAATCACCTCGGCCGCGGCGGCTTCGGGCAGGAAGGCCCGAATCTCCCAACCGTCTCCTTCCACCGCATGCGGACCCAGAATCCGGAAAGCGTCGCCATGATAGCCCCCGACTATTGCATCAATCTCATGAGGGGCTTTCACTGTTTCAGTAGGCATTGCCGCTATTATGTCAGCAATGCGCCAGTTTATTGAGCGGCTTCCCAAGGCCGAGTTGCACCTGCATCTGGAAGGCTCCATGGAACCGGAAACCCTCGCCGAACTCGACCCGGCGGTATCCATCGAAGAAGCGGAGCGCATGTACCGCTATCCGGACTTCGCCGGGTTCCTCGCCAGCTATGTCTGGGCCGTGCGCAAGCTGACCCGGCCGGAGCACTACGCGCTTATCACCCGCCGTTTGCTCGAACGCTTGCAGCGGCAGAATGTGCTTTATGCGGAGATTACGCTTTCCGCCGGAGTCATCTTGTGGCGCAAACAGGACCTGGCGGAAGTCTATCTGGCCATACAAGAAGAAGCCGCGAAGTCGCCGGTACAGGTTTATTGGGTCTTCGATTCGGTCCGGCAGTTCGGTGTCGAACTCGCGCAGACAGTTGCCGAGCGCGCCGTCGAATACGCGGGCAGCGGTGTGGTTGCGTACGGCATCGGCGGCGATGAAGAGAAGGGCCCGGCATCCTGGTTCAAAGACGTGTTCGCCTTCACAACGAGAAATGGACTCCGCGCCGTCCCGCATGCCGGCGAATCCGTGGGACCGCAGTCCGTTTGGGATGCCCTGAAACTCGGAGCCGATCGCATCGGCCACGGCATCTCCGCCGCGCAGGACGCAGCTTTGATGAAGCACCTGCGGGAAGCCGGCATCCCCTTGGAGGTTTGCATTTCAAGCAACGTGTGTACCGGTGTAGTGGCGTCTTTGCGCGACCATCCGGTGCGCCGGTTGTACGATGCCGGCGTTCCTGTCGTCCTGAATACCGACGATCCGCCGATGTTCCAAACCACGTTGAACAATGAGTACGAAATCGCCGCCCGCGAGTTCGGTTTCAGTGAAACGGAACTCAGCGGGTTGGCGGCCAACAGCTTTCGTTACGCTTTCCGCTACCGCAAACCTTAAAGCCGCACAAACCACTTCTTGCGGTACATTACGTATGCAATCGCATAAAAGAAGGCCACATTCGCCAGCGCGTACAGCAGCGAGGCATTCCGGGGCGATGCCAGCGGAGCGAATACTGTTTCGTAGATTGGTTTTTGCAGTTGCAGCAACCCAAGAATCTTTGCCGTAAGGCTGGCAAGCGCAAACACCACAATGGCGTTCATGCCGTAAATCGAAAAAGGCTTTCCCCATCTCTGCCGCTTCTTAACGTCGATAATCCAGTAGCAGCATGCAAAGACCACCATTGCCATCCCCGCCATAAAGACCGAAAAAGAACTGGTCCAAAGCTTCTTGTTGATCGGCATCCACGTGGATAGCATCAGGCCGGCAAACAGCAGCAGGCTGCCGTAGAAGAACATCCACGATGCCTTCTCTTCCATGGGGCGCCGCGCCTGCAATAACTCCCCCGCAAGCGTGCCGAACAGTACCGAGGCGATCGCCGGAAGGGTGCTGACAATTCCCTCCGGATCCCAGGTCTTAGACTGCACCCACATGTGGCCCTGCAGCACCAGCCCGTCGATGTACTGCGCGAAGTTGCCCTGCTGTTCCAAAACACCCGCTCCGTACCCCGGCACCGGATACAATTTCATCAAGAGCCAATAGCCGGTCAACAGTCCCACAATCCAAGCAATACGCCCGCGTAATTTTGTGAATAAAAACAGACTCGCCGCAATCCAATAACAGAAGGCGATGCGCGGCAGCACTCCGGGTATGCGAAACGTTGCAAAGTGAAAATAAGGGAACAGATTGAGGAACCAGCCCAAGGCAAGGATCAGTGCCGAGCGCCGCACAATATGCGTCAGCAGACCGCTCCGGCTGTCGCCTCGATCCAGGCGTTTGGCGAAAGACAGCGTGATGGAAACCCCGGCAATCCAAAGGAAAAATGGAAACACCAGGTCGGTAAAGGTCCATCCGTGCCACTCCGCATGTTCGAACGGCGGATAGATGTGGTCCCATGTCCCCGGATTGTTCACCAGGATCATCGCCGCAATGGTGCCGCCGCGGAAGACGTCCAGGGACAGGATGCGATTTGCGCTCAAGCGACTCAGGATACCATCGCAGCCGGGGATAATGGAGCATAGATGACTGAATATGACGCAATCCTGGTAGTCTCTTTCGGAGGCCCGGAGAAGCCCGACGACGTAATTCCGTTCCTCGAAAACGTGCTGCGCGGCAGAAACGTTCCCCGGGAACGGATGATGGCCGTCGCCGAACACTACTACCACTTCGGCGGCAAGAGTCCCATTAACGATCAGAACCGCGCCCTGATTGCCGGACTCGAAAGTCTGCTCGCCGCCGAAGGTCCGCATCTGCCGGTCTACTGGGGCAATCGCAACTGGCATCCCCTGCTTCCCGATACGCTGCGCCAGATGCGCGATGACGGCGTCCGCCGCGCGATTGCATTCTTCACCTCTGCCTACAGTTCCTACTCAGGCTGCCGGCAGTATCGCGAGAATATTCTAGCGGCGCGTAGCGAGGTCGGTGCAGGCGCGCCCGACGTCGAAAAACTCCGCGTGTTCTACAACCATCCCGGCTTCATCGGGCCCGTAACGGAAAACGTGAAGGCCGCACTTGCCAAATGCGCGGCCACACACATCGCCTTCACGGCCCACAGCATCCCTTCCTCGATGGCTGACACCTCAAACTATGTCCGGCAACTCGAAGAAGCCTGCCGCCTGGTCGCGAATGCCGTGGGCGTTACGGATTACAAACTGGTCTACCAGAGCCGCAGTGGTCCGCCCACCCAGAGTTGGCTCGAACCGGACATCTGCGACCATCTCCGCACACTCGCTCACCGCAGCGTTGTGATCTGCCCCATCGGCTTCATCTCAGACCACCTCGAAGTGCTCTACGACCTGGACACCGAAGCAGCGGCAGTCTGTGCGGAGTTGGGAATTCACATGCAGCGTGCGGCTGCGGTGGGGACGCACCCGGAGTTCATCCGTATGATCCGCGATTTGATTCTCGAAAGGATCGACGGCGCAACCCCGCGTCTCTCTCTCGGCGTCCTTGGTCCTTCGCACGATGTATGCCCCGTGGATTGTTGCCCCGGCCTCAGGCGTCCCTGAGCTAGGCTTGGCGTCGCGGGACTCCGCTCAGGCGGTCCGCCAACATTTGAGATCGTTGTTGCCTTACATGATCGAACCGCGCCAGCACCTCGCCCTGCCGCTGCATCAGACGATCCCGGTATTCTCCCGTTCTGTCATCGGCCAACACCTTGGCGATTAGCTGCAGCGCCTCTTCCATTTGGTTTCTTCGCATCAGGATGTCAACCAGGCTGTACCGCGCGCCGGCTTCCCTTGGACTCAACCGTAACGCCTCGAGAAATGCCTGTTCTGCCTCGTCAATTCGGCCTAAAGAAACCAGGCAATCCCCTGTTGTATTCCAGACTTCTGCGCTAATTGGGTTGATGGCCGCCGCGCGGCGCGCCAGCGTCAGTCCAGCCTCATGGTCGTGCAGCCCAGCGGAGAGGAAGCGAGCCACTTCCCCCAGCAGTACCCAATTGTCCGGCTGGAGTTCCAGCGCTTCCCTGTAGCTGACCAGTGCCGCTTCCCTGCGGCCTTCCGTCAGATGCTTCCGGGCCGCCTCCAGCGGTTGGTTCAGATATTCATGAGCGGCGCGCGAAAATATCGTCCGGAACAAATGAGCCGCTTTCGGAGCAACTTCGCGGCACAACATCCTCGAAAAAATCCGCGGGCTGTCGCCTTCCGGTTCGATCCAATAGCAGCATCCGCGATTCCCAAAGTACGCCCCCAGCAACTGGAAGTTCAGGCCGATCGCCGTGGACGCTCCAAAATGCTGGTAGGAGTATGTTTCGTTCGCGTCGGCCCCAGCTGACGCTATTCCGTAGTCGTTCACAAGGATAAAACCGCCGGGGCTCAGCCGTCCCAGGAGGTCCTCCAGGCACTGAAGCGCAGCGTAATTGTGCAGCACATAACGGCTATGGGAATTCGAGCGCCTGGCGAACTCGACGGCAAAATCGAGATGCGGCAGTGTACTGCTCGCAGGGCGGAACTGCCCCTCCAGTGAAAACAGGTGAAACAAATCGATCAATTCCCGTTTCAGCTCAGGTTCGGACGAGGTCGCCCGCCGTACAATCTCCTCGAATGCAAGATTTGTATGGTCCTTTAGATTTGTGCCGCGCGCCAGATACGTCCGCAGATAGAGTTGACCCGCGGAAATCTCGTCTACCTGCAATACCGTTGCGGGCAGGGCATCCAGCACGTAGTTCAGGAACACGGCGTGAAACTGCTCGCCGTCCCGCGCGCCTAGCTGCATGGCGTCGATTGCCTTGATCTCGCAGTGATCGGCGTGGTCGGCAAGTACGCCGCTGGCCGCCAGATCCGCCAGAATCCGCTCGGATGCGTCGGCGGCAACATAAATCAGGCGGTCGTAAAAATTCTTGTCCTGTTCGCGGCAGAGACCGCTGAAGACTTCCAGGAAAAAGCGCGCAAACAGACCGGAGCCGACGCCCAGTTCGAGCACCCGGATGGGCCCTTCCGCCCCTCCCTGGACTTCCGATTCCAGCAGGCTTTGAAACAGGATCGACGCCGCGCTAGCGGAGAGTCTGCCGTCGTTGTTGACCGTGTACGGCACTTCATGCGAGGTGAAGGAGCCGCCGCCTCGCACCTCCCAGAAAAGCTGCCCCAACTCCCAGTCGATGCTCGCGGCCATCGGGCAGAAGTCCTGAATCACTTGCCGGCCCGAGCTCACCGACGCAAGAATTTGTCCAGGTGAGGCTGACGTCATCCAGACACTCTCAGGATGGATCGCAACTGTCGGGCAGTATTCGGGTGGATACGAGTGTACGCCTCCGCGCCTTGCTCCAATTTCCGGCTGTGTCTTTCCAATTTCATTCACCCTTGAGACGGTCCCGTAGCGAGGCAGAAAATCCGCCCAGAACCCCCAGACATTCCCGTGCATATCATAATAATCCCCACGTATTCGGTTGCTTCTGCCCTACAGGATGAATTGAACCGTCCGAGTTTAGGCGCGTTCCGCGTGCATCAATGCGCCCTGCTCAACGGCGATTCAATGTCTGGCTACCGCCTCTTCCAGACCGTCTTGTCCAATGACGGAAATTTGATCTGGCAGTTCCCCGGATCGATACCTTCCACTCTCGCTGTGCCCTTCTCATCCAGACTTCCGGTGACTGTGGTTCCGTCCGGCAGCTTGATCTCATAGTCCTGGCCGGGCAGCGGATTTCCTTCCTTGTCCACCATCGCAATCTCAACCCAGTGTTTCTTTTCCGGTGAGATCACCTTCGGAGGCGCGGCTCCCGAACCGGCACACGGTAAGGTGGCGCCTCCAACGTTGGCGTTCCCGAACGACCCGTCCGCATCTTGCTCAGCGGTGTTTAAATCGGATCCCATACGTTTCGTCTCCGTCTACTTGATCTGTTTTTCTTTTGCCGCCTGGAACAGTAGATCCATACGGGCCGAAGCACTCCTCACCACGCGATCATTGAGAATCTGCGAGGCCCACGGCAGTTCCGCGTCAAAATCGCGTCCATAGACCATCATCAGGTCAATGAACTTACACACGTCGCGTTCCGCCACCGCCTCGTGGACCGCGGCCCTGCCAGTCCCATAACGAATCATCTCGCGGACCCCCGCTTCTCCCAGCGTGTTGCACTCCGGCGGGAAACACTTCTTCAGGTGAATCACCATGCGGCCTTGAAAGTCAGTGGCCGAGGCCTTCGCAAAGGCATTCATCTGCTCCGAACGGATCACCATATCTTTAGTACGGCCCTGCCCTCGCTGAGCGGCCTAGTCATTGGAGAGAACATCCACCTGGCGGCCCGCGTGATCTGAAATGAATGTCCACTCCGGACCGCTGAGAGCAGAGCCGAAATACGACACGGCCCGCAGGCAGCGTACCTGCAGCGAAGGACGATTCTCCGGATCCACATCCGGCAGCCTTTCCAAATTCGCCCCGACCGTGTGAAACATCTTCGCAACCTCCGACCGTCGCGCCGGATCTTCCTTCCTCACCGTCTGGTCCGCTGGACTCTGACCCCAGGTCTCGCGCCGCAGCCGGGCCGCCGACCACGGTAACAGGTACTCCAGATATCCGTAATCCAGCGTGAGATAAATCTTGATTTCTTCGCTGATTCGCTTCGGCCGGTCAGCAATTGCCAGCACCTGCGCCTTTGTCTCGTTGCCCCGGCGCACCCGGTCCAGCCGCAAGTTCCGCATTTCATCCAGGCGTGAGGTCTCCAGCCGCGCCTGATAGTTGGATCCAGAACTGGCGGCATACGCCGCACGGAGTTGGCCGATCCTCGCCTCCAGGGCCCTCGAATCCACACCGGGTCCAAGTCGATCCTGCAACTCCAGCAACTCTGCAATATCCGCCGTATTCTGGGCGTTCGCGATCAACCCTGGCGCATAGCTTGCCATGCGCTGCACATCCGCTGGACCGCACGTTGCGGCAACCGTTCGAGCGATCACCGCCGCCTTCATCACGTCGCCCGGCGTAGGCGCCGTTGGCAGCAGGCTCGAAAGGTGCCCGCAAACTTCCTGCAGATCGTAGAAATTGACCAGCCTTTCCAGGCGCACCAGCGATTTGAAGCCGGCATCCTTGCCCACCCGCTCCACCACAAAGCGAGCCACTTCCTGGCGCTCCAGACGCCTTGGGATCGCATCTCCATGGAAATCGTCCGGGCGGAGCACGTAAGTTTCAAGTTGCTGGACGGCGCTTTCACTGTTCATTTTCTTCCTCTGTAGCCCGCTCGCGAACGGCAGCGATAGAAACAGCACCGCCACCGTTATGACGATCAGGTTCCACCGGACTCCGTCAGAACCCTTCGAGTAGGCCAGCTGCCTGGCTATGGATGCGGTCGATCTGGCGATGAAATCCTGCCGGAGAATCATAAAGCTGCGGCCGTTCCTTGATCCGCTTGGAAGCCGGCTCGGAAACAAGGAAGTCGGTCCCTCTGCCCATCATAAGTTGATGCTCGGACCGTGTTCCCGTCGCGTGAATCAGATCTTCCAGAACATGGCCCATTTCATGCGAAAGGTTGACGAAATCGTCATCGCTCGCGTTCATACTGCGCCCGTTTACAAATACCGAAAATCTCACTGGTGGAATCGCCGGTCGTGCCGGATCAATACTCACGCCATGCATCATAGCCTGCCCGCGAGCCCTGGCCGCCGCGGCGAAATCCTGCACAATAAATACATCGACGCGATCCTCGCCGGTATCGTATGTTTTCAGCAAGGCGCGTTGTTCGCTGGAGCCGATCAGGAAGTCGTTGCTGAATCCGGCGAGCGCCACGGGATTTGGCCGCCCGATGGTAAGGGTCTGCCGCGCGTCCGTCGAATTTTCCTGATCGATCATCACTACTCCGCCCGGTACGGTGATCACAATGTCGGCACTTCGATTCGCTACCGGGTCGCTGAACCCAGCCGGATTCACGCTTACGCTTGCCACGTAGGGAGCAGCCACCAAGGCAGCAAGCGCATTCGCCATATCCTCCGGTTTCGCCCGGGCAACGGTGGGGATGGGACCGATAACCTGTGTCGGATTGCCGGTTGACGTAATGCGGAAAGTCATCTGCCCGCCGCCCCGGGCCGTAACGCCGTGCGGCTCTCCGATGGCAACCAGGTTATTCTGCGGATCCACGATTTCCGTTGTCTGTACCAGTCGCGGGGCCATACCGGCCTGAGCGTACGTGCGCCGCACCCATCTCGTAATTCGCCGGTCCGCCTGGGCAATAGTAACCGGCGCGGCTCCGCCCGGCGACGACCGGATGATGTGCATTGCCATCCGCAGAGCCGTTCGGGGTTTTCGCGGCCCCGCCGTATTGCCCACCTCGACGGTTGATGAAACCTGGCACAAGGCCACGGGGCAATTCTGCAGGATATAGGTCGCGCGGACCGCCTGCTCCAGAATCTCCACCGAGGGATCGCCTTCATCCGTCATGTCCGTCGTCAACAAAGTCTGGTCCGGCTTCGCGGTTACATCGGTATCATCCGTTACCAGCCGCATATACCGCGACCGGAACGCCACGCCACTCGAAACGATCTGGCATTCCAAAGGATCTTTACTTCGCCGGCCCCGCTCGGCGGCAGGAAACACATCGTGCCCAAAGGCGCCAGTCGGCAGCAGAACGCGCCGCAGCGCTTCCAGGCGGACATTCACCGGGGAACCGGCTTGCGGGTCCACCACTTCAATCTTGAACGTGTCCGCATCGTCATGCCCAAGCTGGTTGAATCCAAACCCGGACGGAAGCAGGCCACCGTCGTCCAGACCGCCGCGTGTCGTTTGATGATTGCTGACGTGCAGCAGCGTCGAGGTCTCGTCCCGCAGGTAGGGAATATTAGGCGAACCGTGTACGAAACGAATGCTCACCGGCGGCGCCGTCCGTCGCACGAACACGTGCCGCTGGTCCGTACTGCCTCCGTCCCCGCCGGGGTCGACGTCGGGAACAGTGACGATGTCACCAGCCACCAGATCACGGTTCAGCAGGCCGCTGTTCGCTCCCTCGGCTCGTAACGGCAGGCAATTGAGAAAGCCGGAATCGATCGCGATGGTACACAGGCAATCTCCGTCTACGGCGGTAACCAGGCTGGGCACTCGGCGATCTCTCCTCCCTTGAAAGGTCTACTGGCGCGAGCCGCTGCGTGCTCACCGATTATGGTACACGACAGCCGTCAGCAACCCGCGTCCAACTGCGCGCAATTGGATTACGAGCGAGGCGTGGCTTTCAGATTGATGCGTTTCGAATAGGGGAGCTAGGCCAGCAGTTGAGCGGTGAGGCGTTGCATCTGCCAAACCGCCGAAGCCTGGATTGGCGCGCTATTTGATCGACGAGCCGTGCGACGCCACGCACAGCCACTTGCCGTTCTGACGCGCGTAAGTATCGGTGTAGCGCTCCACCGTGGTCACCGGCTTGCCCTTCAGCGTGAATTTGCCGGTCCATTTGCCGTTAACGATGGCGGTATCGCCATACACGTAGACTTTCATATCTTCCACTTTCGCCGTCTGGTATTTGATATCTCCGGACTTCACCTCAGCCACCATCTCAACTTTGCCGCGGACTTTCCCCTCATTGGAAGTGGTAATAAAGCCGTCGGCGAAAATCGAGGCGAGCGCTGCGGCATCACCCTTCAGGTTCGCGGCATCCCATTTTTCTTCGATTGCTTTGAGGGCGGCCTCATCCGACGCCTTCGACTGGGCCATGGCCCCACCGGCAATCATCAGTAACCCGAAAACGATGCATACGGTCTTCTTCACTTAGGTTCTCCGCCCGGACATTGCACAACCGGGTGCCGTCGAGTATAGCAAAACGGGACAAGCGGCCTCGGCATAGGATCGTGGCAACCGACGCCGCCAAGAAGGCGCCAATAGGCTGTTAGGTCATCTGAAGCCGGATGAACGCGAGAAACTGCGAAGACGATGACGGGCCACGCGCTCACGCCGCAAACAGAGCGTTCCGCTGTTCGAGAACTTCCTCTCCGCTCTCGATCATGTCCGCCAATACCTGAAGGGCTATCGACTTGACCTTTCGCACAGCTTCTTCTTCAGTGGCGGCATAAGCCATCACTCCCGGAAGGTCCGGTAGAAATGCCAGGACGCGCCCGTCCGCCTCCCGTTCGACCTGTACGCGAATGGGCTGTATCTCTACCATATTTGTGCCGATTGTATCCGAAACCTCGTCCTGCGATTTTTTTTCGCCAATTCTCGTCAATTCTCTCGCTTACTAGATTAGACAGCAGAGGGCCCTCCCACCGAAATCGCATCACACAAGGAACCCATCGCAGATATTGCTCTGACATCGAAATTCAACGAGTGCGCGCAGTCACCGTGGCGACCCACGGAAACACCCGCCGGCACTTCCGCGAACGAACCGCATAGTCTACAGCGCGACGGCGCGACAATGTTTTCATGCATGTTGCGATAAACAATTCCGTTCGCCCCGCCCTCCGACAATCCGATAATGGCAAGTTTCATTGAAGCCCCTAAGAATGAAAAGGTATGCTTCGTCCCACCCAAACCCCGCTCCCAACTTTCTTCACCCTATCTTCGCCGCGCATACAACAACATACGAAAACCTGCACTTCCGCCTGACTCAACTCATGGTCTCCTTACACCATGAAGACGTGCGCCCAAATCCCGTCCGGCATGCCGGGCAAGCTTACAATAAAGCTTCGCGCTCACTGTCCGAAAATGGGATTGGCTCTGTTTCGTAATTTGCAAATTGACAAGATCAAGGCCGGCGACGTCCGCGCCGTCGCGCGTGCCGCTACCCTCATCGAAAATCGTCATCCAGACGGCGAAAAGCTGCTCCAGGCCCTCTTCTTTTGCACAAACAAAGCCAATACCTGGGGCATCACCGGCCCGCCCGGCGCGGGAAAGAGTACACTTGTCAGCCAGTTCGCGCGCTTTTTGCACAAACAAACCCAACGTGTCGGCATCCTGGCAGTTGATCCCACCAGCCCGTACTCCGGCGGTGCCATTCTCGGCGACCGTATCCGCATGCAGGACCACCACGCCACCCCCGGCATCTTTATCCGCTCCATGGCGTCCCGTGGCAAACTCGGCGGTCTCGCCGCAGCCACCACGGACCTTGCGCTGCTGTTCGACGCCGCAGGCATGGACCCCATCCTCATCGAAACAGTCGGCGTCGGTCAGGATGAAATTGATATTGCACGTCTGGCCGACGTCACCGCCGTCGTTCTGGTGCCCGGAATGGGAGATGACGTACAGGCGATCAAGGCGGGTATCATGGAAATCGCTGACATCTATATCATCAATAAAGCCGACCATCCCGGCGCTGATAAACTCGAACGCGAAATCCAGTTCCTGCAAAGTCTTTCGCATCGTCCGGATGGTTGGATTCCGCCCATCGTCCGCTGTGTTGCCAGCGAGGGGCAAGGAATTGAAGATGCCATCGCCGCCATGAATTCTTACCTCGCCGCCAGGCCCAAACAGCATCGGGAAGAAGAGAAATGGTCGCAGCGAATGCGGGAAATGGTGCGGGAAAAGTTAACCGCCCGCGCGCAGACCATCGATTTTCACCAGGCCGCGGCCGACGTCGCCGCGCGGCGCAAAGACCCGTACACCGTGGTCAACGAATGGCTCCATGCCAATTGATATCGATCACCTGGGCATCGCGGTCCGCTCCATTGACAAGGCGCTGGAATTCTATCAGCAGCAGCTCGGCCTCAATGTGTCGGCGCGCGAAACGGTAGCGCTGGAGAAAGTCCACGTCGCCATGCTCCCCGCCGGAGGTCCGCGCATCGAGCTTCTTGAGCCCTCCGAAGAAGACTCCGTCATAGGCCGGTTCCTCGCTAAGCGCGGCGAAGGGCTCCATCACATTGCTTTCGCGGTACCCGACCTGGCCGCCAGTGTCGCCACCCTCAAGCAGCAGGGCGCGCGCCTCTTGAACGAACCGCGGCGCGGAGCCGGCGGCCACCTCTACGTTTTTGTACATCCCTCCTCCACCGGGGGCGTCTTGATCGAACTTATTCAACAGGAGCAGCACATTTGAACCCGTCACCATCACAGCCCAGAATCGGCATCATCGGAGGCAGCGGCTTGTATTCCATGCCCGGATTTGAAGTATCGGAAGAGGTCGCCATCCCATCTCCATGGGGCGATGCATCGGACAAATACGTTCTGGGCACATTGTCGGGGAAGGACGTCGTGTTCCTCGCGCGTCATGGCCGCGGCCATCGTATTTCGCCTTCCGAACTGAATTTCCGCGCCAACATACACGGCTTCAAAACGCTGGGTTGCGAGCGCATTATCTCCCTCAGCGCCGTCGGATCGCTAAAGGAAGAACACCGTCCGCTGGAGTTCGTGATCCCCGATCAGTTCTTTGACCGCACCCGCGGACGCGTCTCCACCTTCTTCGGCGAGGGACTCGTCGCGCACGTCAGCTTCGCTGATCCCATTTGCCCGCAGCTTTCCGAAGTGCTCTTCGAGTCCTGCCAGTCCCAACACGTGGATGCCAAGCGCGGAGGCACCTACCTTTGTATGGAAGGGCCGGCCTTCTCCACCAAGGCGGAATCCAACGTCTACCGCAGTTGGGGCATGGATGTCATCGGAATGACCAATCTGCAGGAAGCCAAACTGGCCCGGGAAGCGGAGATCTGTTACGTCACGGTAGCCATGGTCACCGATTATGATTGCTGGCATCCTCATCACGACGCGGTTACCGTCACGGACATCATTGCCAATCTCGTGAAGAACGCCGGGAACGCGGCCAAAGTAGTTGCCGCCGCCGTCGCGAACATGCCCGCCGCACGAACGTGCAAATGTGGTTCCGCGCTGGCCCACGCGCTAATCACCGATCGCAAGGCGGTCCCCGAAGGCACCTTGAAAAAGCTGGAGCTGCTGGTTGGAAAATACTTCCAGCAATGAACTCGCGAGACAGATTCTGGAGTGTTGTCTCGCCGGGCGTCCATGGCCCCGAACGGCGCTGCAGCAGCTTCTGCAACAGGCCACGGTAACGGCTCCGGTTGAGGCCAGCCGGGCGCTTTTTACAAAAATTGTGGAACGTCTCGGCGATCTCTTTGAGCGCCGGTTGTGCGATGCGTACGCGCACTTGTTCAGCGAAGTGATCGCTTATGTCCGGCCCGAATTTACCGCACGCAGTCTGATTCAGCGCTATCAATGGATTCGCGCCGCGCGAACGGCGCCCGAAAATGCCCAGAACATTTTCGTGCTTTCGCGTATCACCCTGGGTGCGGACGTCGCGGTGACCAGCGTCATCTTTGACGCGCTGAAAAGGCGTTATCCAGCGGCAACCATCCATCTTGTTGGCCCGCGCAAGAACTGGGAGCTGTTCGCCGCCGATCCGCGCATCCGGCATTACCCCTTCACGTACGGCAGAAGCGGGACGTTAACCGAACGACTCTCGGCCATCCCCTACTTCCCGGAGGGCCTCGTGGTGGACCCCGACTCGCGTCTCAGCCAACTGGGTCTGTTGCCTGTCTGTCCGGAAGAGAACTATCTGTTTTTCGAAAGCCGCTCCTACGGCGGCGACGGAGAAGAATCCCTCTCGGCCCTCACATCCAGATGGGCCGCTGAAACGTTCGGCGTGCAGGGCGCAAGTGGCTACATAGCGCCGCTGCCAGTGAGCGAATCACTGGGAGTAACCATTAGTTTAGGCGTGGGAGAGAACCAGGAGAAGCGGATAGCGGATCCGTTCGAAGAACTTCTCATAGCCGCGTTGCTTGCGCGTGGCCACCGCATTCTGATCGACAAAGGAGCGGGCGGGGAAGAAACAGAACGGGTAGAGAATGTTCTAGCGCGATATCCACAGGTAAATGCCTGGCAGGGGGACTATGCGCCTTTCGCCAGCCGCATCGCCCGCAGCAGGCTCTACATCGGTTATGACTCAGCGGGCCAGCACGTAGCCGCCGCCTGCGGAGTGCCGCTCGTCTCTATCTTTGCAGGGTATGTCTCGGAGCGCATGTTCCAGCGTTGGCGCCCCACCGGGGCAGGCCGCATCGAAGTGGTAAAGGTAACCGATGCTGACCCGGCCAAAGTCCTGGCGCAGACGTTAGAGAATCTCCCTCAGAACCCTTCCCAAACGTAGGCTGCAAACCGCCGCATCGCACGGAATCCCATCCTTTGATACAACCGGATTGCGTCTTGGTTGGAAGCCGTCACTGTAAGACTGGTTTTCCGGCAGCCATGTTCGGCCAACGACAACAGAGACCGCCGCAGCATCTCATAACCGGTTCCGGTCTTTCGTTCCTCCGGCGACACACAGATCTGTGTAATGTGCCCGGAGTCCTCGGAAACCAGGCTGGCCAGAGATATGCCTACCAGCTCCCCGGAAGCATTCAACGCCACATAAGATGCCGGACCAAAGAAACTGCCGCAACCCGGATACTGCACGATATTCAACAGGAAGCGCTTGGCGCCGGAGACCGATCGGTATTGGTCGTTGATAGTGCCGTCCACGTGTCCCTCGTACGCCTGCGCGATCAACTTCGCAGCTTCGTCCTGCCGCCGGTCCGTCCAGGGTTCGAAGAGATGAGTCTCCATCGCGCGTCCCCCGGGTAAATCGGCGCTGTCGGCCAGGTCCGTCATCATGAAGTTCCGCGGGTGTACTTTGAGGTAGCGGGAGAAAGGCATCGGCCGCTCGAACGGCCCGTGCATCATCAGCAACTGGGCTTCCACGCGCAGCATGTATGGAGTGTTGAAGAGCGCCTGCAGCACGGCCCCCAATAACAGATCCTCATTCTCAACCGTGGCAAATTCCCGCAACAGGTAGAGGTCGCCGATCAGCGACTTGCGGTCTTCGCAAACGTAGTAGGAATAGCCGATCACCCGGCCGCCTTGGACCAGAGCAAACCCGTTCAGTGCCTGAATCTTGACGAAACGGCGCACCAGGTCCGAGGATGCCCCGGAATCCCAATTGAACAGGGATCTCCAGGTCAAGCCCTCTTCGTCCAGCAGCGGGTCCAGGTCCTTCTCCCGCAACTGGCGAAGGTCGATGATTTCGGGTATGGTGACGTTCGATACCGCTGCCATACGCGCATCATAACAGCAGTGATATAGAATCACAGAACTGATGCTGAATTCCGTCTCCGTACCCAATCGCCTGAGCACCGTGCAATGGCGCGTCCTGTGGCTGCTGGTCTTTTCCGTCTGTATCAACTACATTGATCGCGGCACACTGTCCGTAGCCGCGCCGCAGTTGACGGCCGAGATGCACTTGACCGCTACGCAGATGGGGTACCTGCTCTCCGCCTTCTTCTGGACCTATGCGGTTTGCCAGATTGTCGGCGGCTGGCTGGTGGACAAGTATGACGTTCGCTGGGTCTACGGCATCGGGTTCCTGCTGTGGTCACTCGCCACCGCGGCCACTGGTTTGGTTGGCGGATTCATCTCACTCTTCGTCCTCCGGCTGCTGCTGGGAATGGGTGAAGCTGTTTCTTACCCGTCGTATTCCAAGATCATCGCCGGCAACTTCAGTGAGCGTCACCGCGGCATCGCCAACGCGTGGATTGATGCGGGATCTAAGTGCGGGCCGGCTATCGGAAACCTGGTTGGCGGTCTGATGGTGGCTTCCCTCGGGTGGCGGGCTCTATTCATCGGGCTGGGCTTCGGTAGTCTCATCTGGGTGATCCCCTGGTTCGTCTGGGGCCCTCGCGACAAGGCTGAAGAAGTAATCAAGAAGGTGGGCGCTCCCAGTTTCGCCGAGATCCTTTCCAAGCGCGATGCCTGGGGCACTTTTCTCGGACTGTTCTGCGGCAACTATATCTGGTACTTCCTGCTCACCTGGCTGCCCTTCTACCTGGTGCGCGAACGGCACTTCACTATTGAACAGATGGCCCTGGTGGGCTCACTGCCTTTCTTCGGCATCGCCACCACGTCAGTTATCGGCGGCTACTTGTCTGACAACTGGATCGCGAAAGGCGGATCACCCACGCGCATCCGCAAGATGTTCGTGGTGGGCGGCCTCGTTCTGGTGAACATCATGCTGCCCGCGGTCCTGATCAAGGACAACAACACGGCGATGGTGGTACTGATGATCGCCAGCCTGTGCTTCGGCTTCTACAGCTCGAATCTCTGGGCCATCACGCAGACCCTCGCCGGACCCGTCGCCTCGGGCAAGTGGACCGGCATGCAGAATGGAATTGGCAATCTCGCCGGGGTGGTAGCTCCCACAATCACGGGCATTGTGGTGGACCGCACCGGCGAGTTCTTCCTGGCGTTTGTGACCGCGGGAGTCGTTTCCGTACTCGGAGCGCTCTGCTTCTGGTTGGTCGTTGGACCGGTGAAACCTATTCGCTGGCGGACAGGAAATGCTTTATTGAGCGAATAGCCTGCCGCGTCCGATGATCGTTCTCAATCAGGGCGAAGCGCACGAATCCTTCGCCCATGGGACCGAATCCGATACCCGGCGAAACGGCGACCAGCGCTTTCTCGAGCATGAGCTTTGAAAACTCGAGAGACCCTAGCGGCTTGAACCGTTCCGGAATGGGAGCCCAAACGAACATAGAGCCTTTCGGCGGTTCCACTGCCCAGCCGGCTTTGTTAAGCCCTCCAACCAGCAGATCCCTGCGCTTCTGGTAAAGGGCGCAGATCTTCTTGGTGTCCTCTTCGCATTCGCGCAGGGCAATGATGGCGGCAATCTGCAGCGGCTGGAACACGCCGTAATCCAGGTAGCTCTTGATGCGCGCCAGTGCGGCGATCATCTTCTTGTTGCCGAGGCAGAAACCAATGCGCCATCCAGCCATGTTGTAGCTCTTTGACATGGAGAAGATCTCGACGGCGACGTCCTTTGCTCCGGGAACCTGCAGGATGCTCGGCGGCCGGTAGCCATCGAAGCCGAGATCCGCATAAGCGAAGTCATGCAGGATCATGGACCCGTAGCGCTGCGCCAGGCTCACGACCTCCTTCATGAAATCCAGATCCACGCACTGCGTCGTCGGGTTGTGCGGAAACGAAATCAGGATCAGTTTCGGCTTGCGGGTGCTGGTGCGGTACAAATCCTCGAGTCCGCTCAGGAACGTGTTTGCGTCCGGCATCGGCAGCATGCAGGCATGCCCTTCTGCCATCACGACGCCGTATTGATGGATGGGATAGGCGGGGTTCGGGGAGACCACGGCATCGCCGGGTCCGATTACAGCGAACAAGAGATGAGCCAGCGCGTCCTTGGCCCCGATGGTAACAATGGCTTCGGTGGCCGGGTCCAGGTCGACGTCGTAGTTATTCTTGTAGCGCTTCACGATTTCGTCCCGCAGGCGCGGGATTCCTTTCGATACCGAATAGCGGTGATTCTTGGAATTCCGTAGCGCCTCAATCGCCTTATTGACAATCACTTTCGGCGTGGCGCCATCGGGGTTTCCCATCCCAAGATCTACAACGTCGTGCTGGTCTGCGCGCAGCCGTGCCTTCATCTCATTCACTACGGCGAATACATAGGGAGGAAGTTTGCTGATGCGGTAAAACTCGTCGGTTGGCGTAGACATAAGTTGATTGTATCCACCCCATCCCACTCTGCTGACGCGATAACTGCGCAGACCGCCGCTGCCCTGTGTGTTTCAGAAGCGCAAAGTTTCCGCAGCAGCAAGGCACCGCGGTTTTGTATATACTCGGCGGTGCCCGAGATCGAGGTTTGACGATTTGTGGGCGATGCATAAGCTGGTCGATCTAAGTTACCTGGGGCTGCACTGTAGACGGTTGTCGAGTTTAGTTCAAAAGGGGACGATCAAATGAGGAAGTGGGTACTTTTCGTGACAATGGCTGCCGGCGCCGTGGCGCAGCAGCCCAGAATAGTTCAAGTGGATTACATGAAGGCGGCGCCGGGCAAGGGCGCCGACTATCGCAAGGCGGAGGACGGTTTGAAGGCCCTCCACCAGGACCGCGTGAAGAAGGGTCAGATTCAGTCTTGGGTGTTCTACGCGGTTCGGTTTCCGGGGGGCGCAGCGCGAGAGTATGATTACGCTACCGTTACCGTCTATTCGGATATGTCAAAGCTGGAAGATCCGTATGACGCCGAGCAACGGAAGAGGTTGGGGGATTCGGGAGTCGGCAACCTGCGGACATTATTGAGATCGGACGTTCTGGCAACGGTCGCGTCCGCGGGCGACATGGTGGCGCCGTGGCCATGGATTATCGTAGGCTACATCAAGGCCAAGCCGGGCATGGCCGGCGACTGGCGCCGGGACGAGATCGAAGCGTGGAAGCCCGTAGCTGAAGCCCAGGTTAAGGCAGGCTCATTAACTGGTTGGGCGTCGAATGCGGTGGTCTGGCCGGCGGGAACCCACAGGCCATATGACTTCATCTCCGTGAACGGCCGGGAGACCTTCGCAGGAAAGCCGACCCCGGGTATCGAAGCGCTGACGGCGGGCGCAAACAATCGGGCGATGCAGCACGGAGAAACGATCTGCCGGGAATTGTGGCACCAACTCGCCAAGACCGCGCCCAAGTAGCCGTACAAGGATCCGCGCAGAAAACGGGGCAGGGGCGATCTAGCGGTCTGGGGAAGATCGTCCCACGCCAAATCCGGGCACTGTCAATGGAACAAGTAGGAACTCATTTACGTATATTCTAAGGACTGAGGAACCAATGAGCCTACGAGATTTCCTTTCGAAGCAGTTTATAGACGTCATTCACTGGACCGAATCCGAGGATGGCGTGCTCGCCTACCGTTATCCCATGCAGGACATGGAGATTCAGAACGGAGCGAAGCTCACTGTTCGTGAATCGCAGATGGCGGCGTTTGTGAATGAAGGCCGGCTCGCCGATGTGCTCGGACCGGGGCTCTATAACCTGACTACGAATACCTTGCCGCTGCTGACGAATCTGATGAACTGGGACAAGAAGTTCGCGTCGCCCTTTAAGTCCGACGTTTACTTCTTCTCCACGCGGTTGCAGGTAAACCAGCGCTGGGGAACCTCGAACCCCATCACCATTCGTGACAAGGAATTCGGGGCCGTGCGGCTCCGGGCCTTTGGAATCTATTCCTGGCGCGTCGCGGATCCGCGCACGTTTCACACTAAGGTGAGCGGTACTCGCGAGATCTATCGCGTGGGTGAGATTGAGGGGCAGCTTCGCAACACGATCGTCGGCCGCATGTCCGACGCTTTCGCGTCCAGCGGTGTTCCGTTTCTCGACATGGCTGCCAATCAAGTGCAGATGGGGCAGAAGATCGCGGAATTTCTAAAGCCTACGTTTAGCGAACTCGGCCTGGCGCTGGAGAGTTTCGTGGTGGAGAATCTGTCGCTACCGGACGAGTTGCAGAAGAGGCTCGATGAAAGGATCGGCATGACCATGATCGGCGATATGGGCAAGTACACCCAATTCCAGGTGGCGCAATCACTGCCGATCGCCGCGGCGAATGAGGGCGGCGGACTGGCCGCGGCTGGCGCAGGTCTTGGCGCGGGTCTCCTGATGGCGCAGCAGATGACGAATGCCATGCAGCACCCGCCGCAGGCGCCTCCTCCGCCCCCAGCGGCGGCCGCGCCCGTTACCGAGCCGCCGGTTGCCCCTGCGGTGCCGGGTGTCGAGACCAAGTTCTGCGTGGAATGCGGCAAGGCCATTCCGAAGAAGGCGAAGTTCTGCCCGGAGTGCGGTTCCGCCCAGTAGTGGCAGTACAATAACTCATCGTGGACCTAACCGGCGGTTGTGAATGGGTTGTCGAAGCGCACGGTTGCGACAGCGCAGCGCTGCAGGACCTGTCGAAGCTGCAGGCCCTGTTCGCCAGTTTGATCCGCGACCTTTCTCTGCATCCCTTGAGCGAATCGTCCTGGCATAAGTTTCCCGGCGGCGGTGGAGTTACCGGTCTGGTGATGCTGACCGAATCGCATCTGGCGTGTCATACGTTCCCCGAATATCAATCGCTTTGTTTGAATCTCTTCTGCTGCCGTCCCCGTCCGGAATGGGACTTCGCATCCAATCTGGAGAGAGAGTTTTCAGCATCTTCTGTTGAAGTGCGGAGAATCGAAAGGCCTTACCGCAAATGAGCGCGCGCGTCGCGAACTGTCCAAGCTGTGGGGCTCCGGTAAGATTCCTATGGTCGAGTGCTGTACAGACCACATGTGAATACTGTCACTCGATTCTGGTTCGCCACGATGTCGATCTGGCGAAAGTCGGCGAGGTCTCAGACCTGCCTGCGGACGGCTCGCCCATACAGATCGGCACCGAGGGCACACACCGCAACAAGGATTTTCAGGTGGTGGGCCGAATCATTTACGAATACGACGACGGCAACTGGAATGAGTGGCACATCGTTTTTATCGACGGCAGCAGCGGCTGGCTGTCCGACGCGCAACTGGAATACACGGTCTCCTATCTATTCAGTACCCCGGTGAAGCTCGCGCCGGCGGAAGCGCTGACAACGGAAAGCCGCTTTGAGTGGGGCGGCACTGTGTATCAGGTATCCTCAATCACCAAGGCTAATTATTCCGGCGTGCAGGGTGAATTGCCGTTTGAATACTGGGACAAGACCAAAGTCGAGTTCGTGGATTTACGCACCACCGACGGACGCTTTGCGACCATCGACTACAGCGATGATCCGCCGCTTGTGTTCCTGGGCGAAGCTATCGAGTTTGAAGACTTGAAGCTCAAGAACGTGCGCGAGTTTGAGGGCTGGCCGAAATGACTTCTGGTCCCGCGGGTCTGGTACCGAAAGTAAAGCCGCTTATCTGCCCCAACTGTGGCGGAACCATTGAGCTGCGCGGCTTTGGCCAGACTGTCAATGCCATCTGCGGGAGTTGCCAGACGGTTCTGGATGCAACCACGCCCAGCCTGGCAGTGCTGCAAAGGTTTCCCAAGCGCGCGAGGATAGTCCCGAAGATTCCGCTCGGCTCGCGGGGCAACTGGCACGGCGTTCCGTATGAAGTAATCGGGTTTCAGGTTCGCGAGATCACCTCCGGCGGCGAACTGTTTCAGTGGGCGGAATACCTGCTTTACAATCCCTATCGCGGCTATCGGTACCTGACCGAGTACGACGGTCATTGGAACGACGTGAAGACCCTTCGGGCGATGCCGCAGGTAATCTCCGCCTCTGTCATCCGGTTTAATCATGCTGACCACAAAGTCTTTCAAGCGTCCGTCGCACGAACGGTGTTTGTGCTTGGCGAGTTTCCCTGGCAGTTGCGCGTCGGTGACCCTGTATCGGTGCGCGACTATATCCGTCCCCCGGTGATGATCTCCTCCGAACAGACCGGTGGCGAGATTACCTGGTCGCTCGGTGAGTATGTGAGCGGCGCGGCCGTGTGGCAGGCGTTCAACCTCAAGGATCGTCCTCCTAACGTCAAAGGCATCTTCGCCAACCAGCCTTCCCCTTACGACGGCAGGATTGGGCGGATCTGGAAAACGTTCGCCTGGCTGTTGGGGCTGCTGTTCCTGACGATTTTGGCTATGGCCCTTTGGAGCCGGAATGAAACGGTCTTCGATCAAAAGTACGCCTTTGATTCCGCGCGCAGCGGTGAGGCTTCGTTTGTTACGCCGATCTTCGAGCTGAAGGGACATCCCGCGGGGGTCGAAGTACAAGTAGACACCGACCTGCGGAACAATTGGGCGGGATTCAATTTCGCGCTGATCAACGAGGAAACCGGAACAGCCTATGACTTTGGGAAGGAAGTCAGCTACTACTTTGGATCAGACAGCGACGGAAGTTGGAGCGAGGGCAGCAGCAAGGCCAGCCTGACGATACCCTCGGTTCCCGCCGGCCGTTACTATTTGCGCGTGGAGCCGGAGATGGATGCCAAATCGGGATCCGCCATGTTCAGCAGTGAAGCGATGCACTATGAGATCAAGGTGAAGCGCGATCCGCCATCGGTGCTGTTCTTCATCATTGCGCTTTTCCTGCTCCTCATTCCTCCGATCTATGTAACGATTAAATCCTTCAAATTCGAGAGCCGACGATGGGCCGAGAGCGATTTTGCTCCGGTCTCGTCCAAGTACTCCTCAGGAGACGACGATTCAGGAGACGACGATTGATACGCAACCCGATTTACTCTCTCTATGGAATCCTGCTGCTGTTGACTGCAGGGTATGCCGATTACAGTGGCTGGAGCCTGACGCGAGTCAACGAAGTGAAGAACGTTCCACGGTCCGTGCGCGATA